>DWYC01000037.1 GCA_019118925.1 Candidatus Flavonifractor intestinipullorum
ACGGAAGTTAAGCTCACCTGCGCCGAAGATACTTGTCTGGAGACGGACCGGGAAAATAGGTAATGCCGACACGAGAGCGGACAGGTTTCCTGTCCGCTCTTTCTTTTCTATTTGATAACAACAGCGTTCTATCTTAGAGGAGCCCGACTATGCGCTATGAACAGGTCCAAAAGGGCCGTTTTATAGACCGTCCCAACCGCTTTATCGCCCATGTAGAGCGGACGGACGGAGAGGTGGAGACCGTCCATGTGAAAAACACAGGCCGCTGCCGGGAGCTTTTGGTGCCGGGAGCCGTCGTCTATCTGTCTGAGAGCGCGAATTTGACCCGGAAAACCCGATTTGATCTGATCGCGGTGGAAAAAAAGACGGAAACGGGGTCACGACTGATCAATATGGACGCGCAGGCCCCCAACCGGCTCTTCGCCGAGTGGGCTCAGGCCGGACGGTTTCGGGAGGGACTCACCTCACTCCGGCCGGAGACCGCCTACGGGAACTCCCGCTTCGACTTCTATTGGGAGCGTTCCCCGGAGCGCGGATTTGTGGAGGTCAAGGGGGTCACACTGGAGGAGGATGGCCTGGCGCTCTTCCCGGACGCCCCAACGGAGCGCGGAGTCAAGCATCTGCGGGAGCTGATCGCCTGCCGGGAAGCAGGGTATCAGGCGGCGGTCTGCTTTGTCCTTCAGATGGCTGGCATGCGGCGCTTCGCGCCCAATGACCGGACGCATCCGGCCTTTGGGGCGGCGCTGCGGGAGGCGGCCCGGGCCGGGGTGGAAATTTTGGCGCTGGAGTGTGCCGTCACCCCGGAGGAAGTACACATCACCGGCGCGGTCCCCGTTGACCTGAGGGAAAAGGAGGCCGTGCGGTGAAGTGGAGCCTGGGACTATTCCTCTATGGAGCCATGGACGCCCCGGCCGCGGAGGAGTGGCTCAACCGCCGGGCCCAGCGGGGATGGGCTCTGGAGCGTATTTGGCTCCAGAGTGTGGCCCTCTTCCGAAAAAGCGATGGAAAAGACCTGCGTTATTGCGTGGATTTGGTGGAGCCCCGTCCGGCCGCAGAAGAAGCGTATCTGCGCCTGTGCGCGGAAGCGGGCTGGAATCCAATTCTCCAGGTGGGAAATCTGGCGGTACTCTCCGCCCGGCCGGTGGCCCGTCCCGCCCCGCTCCGCAGCGGCCGGAAGATGAACCCGCGCACATACTGGCGCCTGGCCGTCCGCCCGGCTCTTTGGGGGAGCGCGGTTCTCCTCTTCCTGCTGCTGGCGTTGACGGCGGCCTTCGCCCTGATGAGCTGGAAGGGCGTCCCCGCCCGATGGAGCGATCTGCTGTGCAGTACGGCCCTGTTTCTGGCGGCGCTGGGCCTTCTGACGGCCCTGGCGGGGGAGTTGTATACCCTCCCGGCGGCACTGGGCCACTGGCGGCGCTGGAAGGAGGGCAAGACGGTCCGGAGCCGCGCGGCCGCCGCCCGAGTTCGGGGGGCTCTGCCCCGGCTGAGCGGGCTGCTGATGGCCCTGTATGTGGGATTCTTCCTCTTTGAGACCCTGCTTCCCCTGGCGGGGTACAGCGGCCATGCGGTCGCCGCCCACCGGGGCGCCCTGCGGGAGCGCCCGCTGGTCATGGCGGAAGAGGTGGGACTGAACCCGGATACGGTGATTTACCTGAGTTGGGAGCCGGTCTGGTCTCTCCAGGTTCAGGGGGGACGGTATGTGGAACAGACCGCGCCGGAGGGCGGATATCAATTCGTCTACTGCCAGCGCTATACCTGCCTGAGCGAGGGATATGCCGCGCGGCTCTGCCGGGCTCTCCGGGAGGAGAGCGGCGCGTACAACTATGAAGGCTACGGACTTCTGGACTTCCAGCCGGTGGAGCTGGGCCTGGACGAGAGCTGGAGCGCCCGGGATGGGAGCTTCCTTCTCCTGCGCCAGGGCCGGACGGTGGCTTTGACGGGAGTACATGTGATGGGGGGCGGCGCCCCGGATCTGACCGAGCCGGAGACGCTGGCCGTAATTGCCGCTCGGCTGGACCTGAGAGAGTAGGAGGAGACGGGATGAAAAAGCGTATTTTATTGCTGGCTACCGGGGGGACCATCGCCTCCCAGGCCACAGAAGAGGGCCTGGCCCCCGGCCTGGACGGGGCGGCGCTGGCCTCCCTGCTGGCCGAGAGCGTGTTGGCGCGGTATGATGTGACGGTACGGGACATTCTGCGCCTGGACAGCTCCAACATCCAGCCTGAGGAGTGGCAGCTCATCGCCCGCCATGTCTTTGCGGCCCGGGAGGACTACGACGGCATCGTCATCACCCACGGCACCGACACCATGGCCTATACGGCGGCCATTTTGTCCTTCATGGTCCGGGGCATTCCCATCCCGGTGGTGCTCACGGGGGCGCAGCTGCCCATCGAGCACCCCCTATCCGACGGGGAGGAAAACCTGCGCCTGGCGCTGGCCATGGCGGCCAGCGGCGTAGGGGGAGTGTTCGTGGCCTTTGACCGGAAGGTCATTCTGGGCACCCGGGCGGTCAAGACCCGCACCACCGGCTTCGACGCCTTTGAGAGCGTCAACTGGCCCTGTGTGGGACAGGTGTCCGGCCGCGGGCTCCAGCTGAACTACCGGGCCCTTCCCGCCCGCAGCGAGGACCCCTGTGTTTTGCGGGACGCCCTCTCTCCCCGGGTTTTTTTGATGAAACTCACGCCCGGGGTGGACCCGGAGCTCTTCGACATGCTCCTCCAGATGCACTACCGGGGCATTGTGATCGAGGCCTTTGGCGCGGGAGGGCTCCATTTCGTCCGGCGGGATCTGGTGGCCAAGCTCCAGACCGCCGCCCAGGCGGGGGTATCGGTGGTGGTGTGCAGCCAGTGTCTCTATGAGCCCAGCAATTTTTCCGTCTATGAGGTGGGCCGCCGCGCTCTGGAGCAGGGGGTCATCCAGGGCCTGGACATGACCACCGAGGCCGCCGTCACCAAGCTCATGTGGGCCCTGGGCCAGACCCAGGACCCGGCGGAGGTGCGCTGGTATTTTCAGCGCTGTCTGGCCGGCGAGGTCACCCTGAGCGAGCGCAATTGAGCAGCAAAACACCCACCCTGCCGGACGGCAGGGTGGGTGTTTTGCATCCATAAGCCGAGGAAGCGGAACCGCTCACATCTCCCGGCGGCCCTCCAGGGCCCGCATGAGGGTGGCGTCGTCGGTGTACTCCAGGTTGCTGCCCACCGGAATTCCGTAGGCCAGGCGGGTGACCCGCACGGAAAAGGGCTTGAGAAGCCGGGAGAGATACATGGCGGTGGCCTCTCCCTCCGTGTCGGGGTTGGTGGCCATGATGACCTCCTGCACGTCTCCCTGCGAGACCCGGGCGAGCAGTTCCTTAATCCGCAGGTCGTCGGGGCCCACGTGGTTCATGGGAGAGATGACCCCGTGGAGCACGTGATAAAGCCCCTCGTATTCCCGGGCGCGCTCAATGGCCACCACGTCCTTCGGGCTGGCCACCACACAGATGGTGCTCCGGTCCCGCTTGGAGCTGGAGCAGATGGGGCAGGGCCCCTCTCCTTCGGTGAGGTTCTGGCACACGGGACAGAGGGAGATCAGGCGTTTGGCGTCGGTGAGGGCGCCGGCGAAGGCCTCCACCGCCTCGGGGGGCTGGGAGAGAATGAAGAAGGCCAGGCGCTGGGCGCTTTTGTGGCCGATGCCCGGCAGACGGGCGAACTGTTCCGTGAGCCGCTCCAGCGCGGGGGGAAAATACTGCATGACGAGGACCTCCAAAAAAGGGCGGCCAGGCCGCCCCGGGATGGGAAGGGGGACTATTCGCCCCGCAGGGCGCGGATGGCCGCGGCAGGGTTCTCTGCGCCGTAGACGGCGGAGCCGGCCACCAGCGTGTCGGCCCCGGCCTCCAGAACCTGGCGGGCGGTGACGGGGTTGACGCCGCCGTCCACCTCCAGGCGGCAGGCGGGATTCACCCGCTCGATGAGGGCGCGGACCCGGCGCACCGTCTCCAGCTGGCTGGTCAGGAAAGACTGCCCGCCGAAGCCGGGCTCCACCGTCATCACCAACACCATATCCAGCTGCTCCAGGTAGGGGAGGACGGCCTCCGCGCCGGTGATGGGCCGCAGGGCCACCGCTTTCTTCACGCCGCACCGGTCCATCCGGCGCAGGGCGGCGGCCACGCCCACCGGGTCGTCGGCCTCCAGGTGGACGGTGAGCAGGTCGGCCCCGGCCTGGGCGAACGCCTCGATATAGCGCTCGGGCTTGATGACCATCAGATGTACGTCCAGAAAAAGTTCCGTGCACCGGCGCACCGCGCGCAGTACCGGGAGACCGAAGGAGATATTGGGCACAAAAAACCCGTCCATCACATCCACATGGAGCCAGTCGGCGGCGGGCTCCACCCGGCGGATATCCCGCTCCAGATTGGCAAAATCCGCCGCAAGAATGGAAGGGGCGATTTTAATCATAATTTTATCCTCTCTTCATTCATTTGAAAGGCCTGTGGCGTACACTCTGATTGACCGGCCCGACGCCGCCGGCGCACGGGAGGCGGGGCGGGGGCATAGGATGGATCACGCGGCGGGGGCGGCCTTCGGACGCCTGCGCGGCGGGACGGCCGGCGGCTCTCCCCGGCCCGCGGGCCCGGTTCCGGCTACGACCCGGTGCGCGCCGCTTGAGATAGTTGGCCGCCGGGGACTCTCCGGCGGCCAACCCTGTGTTACAGCATGGTGCTGACCACTTTGGCGTCGTAGCCGGCGGCCTGGAACGCATCTAGGATGGCCCGCTTATGGGCGTGACCGAAGGCCTCGGTGGTGACGCGCAGCTCCACGCCGGCCTGGCGGTTGATGTTGACGAACTGGTTGTGCTCCAGCTTGATGATGTTGCCGTTCTCCCGGGCCACGATCTGGGCCACCCGGGCCAGCTCGCCGGGGCGGTCGGGCAGCTGCACCGAGAAGGTGAACACCCGCCCCCGGTTAATCAGCCCGTGCTGAACCAGAGAGGAGATGGTGATCACGTCCATATTGCCTCCCGAGAGGATGGGTACCACATTTTTGCCCCGGCACTCCAGGTGGTGGAGAGCGGCGATGGGCAGCAGGCCGGCGTTCTCCACAATCATCTTATGGCGCTCCATCATGTCCAGGAAGGCGTCCACCAGCTCGTTGTCGTCGATGGTGATGATGTCGTCCAGATTTTTCTGGAGATAGGGGAAGATCTGATCGCCGGGGGTTTTGACGGCCACGCCGTCGGCGATGGTGTTGACGCTGGGGAGGGTGACCACGTGCCCGGCCTCCAGACTGGCTTTCATGCAGGCCGCACCCGAGGGCTCCACGCCGATGACGGTGACGTTGGGGTTGAGGAGCTTGGCCAGTGTGGCCACGCCGGTGGCCAGTCCGCCGCCGCCGATGGGCACCAGAATGACGTCCACATCGGGCAGGTCCTGGAAGATCTCGTAGGAGATGGTGCCCTGTCCGGTGGCAATGGCCGGATCGTTGAAGGGGTGGACATAGGTCAGCCCGCGCTCTTCGGAGAGCTGGGCGGCCAGGGCGGCCGCGTCGTCAAAGGTCTCCCCCTGGAGGATGACCTCCGCGCCGTAGTCCTTGGTGTTGTTGACCTTGACCAGGGGCGTCGTGGTGGGCATGACGATGGTGGCGCTCACTCCGGCGGCCTGGGCGGCGTAGGCCACGCCCTGGGCGTGGTTGCCCGCCGAAGCGGTGATGAGCCCCCGGGACTTCTCCTCCTCGGAGAGGGTGCTGATCTTATAATAGGCGCCCCGGATTTTATAGGCCCCCGTGACCTGCATATTCTCCGGCTTGAGGTAAATATGGTTGCCCGTGGTCTTGGAGAGCGCGGGACTGTAAATAAGATTGGTATTCAGGATGACTCCGGAGAGCACGGCGCGGGCGGCCTTGAATTCATTGAGCGTGAGCATGGCAGGACTTCCTCTCTGTATTTCTGCGCGGCGGCTGGGGCCCGGGGGGAGCGTCACGCAACTGGATTATTCTTATATAATAATGAGTTTTCTCTCTAAAGTCAACGTGTTCTTGACACCACACGGCGGGAACGGTACAATAAAAAGGAATCCCACAGGCCGTTTTTTGGAGGAAACAGCAATGGCAAAACGCAGACAGAAATCGGCGGCGCCCATCTACGCCGCGGGCGCGGTGTGGCTGGTCTGGGCGGCGGTGCTGCCGCTGTACCGGCCGACTCATTATGTGCTGGCGGCGGCGGCCTCTCTGGCGGTGTATCTGGTGGGGCGTATGTGCATCTGGAAGGACCGGGTGATCCTGCTCCCCGATCCGGAGCCCAAGGACAGGCCGGAAGCGCAGAAGCAGGCCCCCCCGGAGCAGAAGGCCAAAGCAGAGCCCGCCCACAGGGCGGAGCCGGACAAAGCGCCGGAGAAGCCCCAGGACCCGGAGGTGGCCGCCCTGCTCGCCGAGCGGGCGCGGGCGGTGGGGGAGATGCGCCGGCTCAACGACAGCATTGAGGACCCGGTGATCTCGGCCCAGATCGACCATCTGGAGGAGATCACGGGAAAGATCCTGGACCACGTGGCCGAGCACCCCCAAAAACTCCCCCAGATCCGCCGGTTTTTGAACTATTACCTGCCCACAACCCTGAAAATTCTCAACGCTTATGACCGCATGGACGCCGCGGGCGTATCGGGGGCCAACATCGACGGCACCAAGGGCAAGATTGAGACCATGATGACCACTCTGGTCTCCGCCTTTGATAAGCAGCTGGACGCGCTCTTTGGCGAGGAGGCCCTGGATATCTCCACCGATATTACCGTTCTGGAGCAGATGCTGGCCCGGGAGGGCCTGGGCGGGACACCGCTCCACAGCGAACCCTGACCGATTTTTAGGAATAGAAAGGACGATCAACATGCCTGCCAATTCTGATCAGATGCCGGAACTGACCCTGACCCCCGATCTCTCTGTTGAGGCCCCCGCCGCGCCGGAGGCGCCCAGTCTGACCCTGGACCCCACCCCGGCCGCGCCTGCCGCCGCGGCCCAGACCGACGAGGCCGCACTCCAGGCCCAGCGGGATGCCAACGCCGTCAAACTGGACGAGAGCCGCCTCTCGGAGGCCGAGCGGAAGATGGTGGACGACTTTGCCCAGAAAATCGACATCACCGACGCCAACCTGGTCCTCCAGTACGGCGCGGCCGCCCAGAAAAACATCGCCACCTTCTCGGAGAACGCCCTCAACTCGGTGCGGACCAAGGACTTGGGCGAAGTGGGACAGGCCCTCTCCTCGCTGGTGGTGGAGCTCAAGCGGGTGGGCACCCCCGAGGAGAAAAAGGGAGGTATTTTCGGCTTCTTCCAGAAGAAGAAGGACGACCTGGAGGAAATCCGGGTGGCCTATTCCAAGGCGGAGACCAACGTGGACCGCATCGCCGCCATGCTGGAAAAGCACCAGGTCACGCTCATGAAGGACGTGGCCATGCTGGACCAGATGTACGATCTGAATATGAAGTACTATAAAGAGCTGACCATGTATATCCTGGCCGGCAAGAAGCGCCTCCAGCAGGTGCGGGCCACCGACCTGGAGGAGCTGCGGAAAAAAGCCGGGGAGACCGGGGCCCAGGAGGACGCCCAGGCCTACAACGACCTGGCCAATATGTGCACCCGCTTTGAGAAAAAGCTCCACGATCTGGAGCTCACCCGCATGATCTCCATCCAGATGGGCCCCCAGACCCGGCTCATCCAGAACAACGACGCGCTGATGCTGGAGAAAATCCAGTCCTCCCTGGTCAATACCATCCCCCTCTGGAAGAGCCAGCTGGTTCTCTCGCTGGGGCTGGAGCACTCCCGCCAGGCCACGGCCGCCCAGAGCGCCGTGACCAATATGACCAACGAGCTGCTCCAGAAAAATGCCGACATGCTCAAGATGGGCACCATCGAGACCGCCAAAGAGGCCGAGCGCAGCGTGGTGGACATCCAGACCCTCCAGCACACCAATCAGCAGCTCATTTCAACCTTGGATGAGGTCATGAAGATCCAGCAGGAGGGCGCCCAGAAACGCCGGGAGGCCGAGGCTGAGCTGGGCCGCATTGAGGGCGAGCTCAAGCAGAAGCTCCTGGAGCTGCGGGGATGACCGCAAAAGGCGGTGAGCGGTGAACATGTGGAAAAAACAGTGGGTGGCGGTCCTGGCCGCCCTGGTGATGGTGGCCGTGGCCCTGGGCATCGGCCAGCTGCGCCGGCCCGACGGGCCGCTGGCTCCCCGGGAGGAATCTGCGCTGGATACCGGCCTGGATACCGGATATCTGACCAAATATCTCTCCGACGGGGCCGGGGTGTTTTCCGATGGGGAAGAGGAAGAGCTGCTTCTCTATAATGCCAACTGGGACGCGCGCTATAACAGCATCGTGGCTCTGGTAACCCTGGAGGACGGGACGAGCGATATGGCCGATCTGGCCTACGACTGGGCCATGCGCTTCGACCTGACGGACAACGACGCCATTCTGGTGCTGGATACGGCGGGGAGCGGGGATTACTACCTGATGACGGGCGACGAGTTTTACACCATGATGCCCGACGATGTGGTGAGCCGCTATCTGGAGCAGTATTTGGAGCCGGATTTTGCCGCAGGGAACTACGGCGCGGGGGTGGAGAGCCTCTTCTCCGCCATCAACGAGCGGTTCTATGACTACTTCGGTCTGGGCAATGAGAGTACGGAGGAGTGGGGATACCGCTCGGGCGCGGGCCTGTGGACCGTCCTCGTCTCCCTGCTGAGTTTCCTGGTGCCGGTGGTGGTGATCGTGCTGATTGTGGCCACCATCGCCGACCAGTACCGCTACAACGACTACCGCCGGCGTTATTACGGCGTGCCCAACCCGCCGGTGACGTTCCGGCCCATCCTCTTCTGGCACGGGCCCCGGTGGGGCTGGTACCGCCGGCGCTGGTATGCGCCGCCTCCCCCGCCGCCCCGGGGAGGTCCGGGCCCCGGAGGGGGGAATTTCGGCGGTTTTGGCGGCGGCCCAGGCCGTCCCGGTCATTTTGGCGGCAGCCGTCCCAACCGTCCCGGCGGAAGCGGCCGTCCCGGCGGCTTCGGCGGCGCGGGAGGATTCCAGCGGGGCGGAGGTTTTGGCGGAAACCACGGCGCGGGCCGTTCCTCCGGCCGCGGAGGCGGGTTCGGCGGAGGACACGGCGGGGGACGCCCGGGCGGCGGCTTTGGCGGCGGCCGTTCCGGCGGAAGCTTCGGCGGCGGCCGGGGCGGTGGCCGGCGCTGAGATTCCAGCCCAGTCCATAACAGAAGCAGACGGAACGCCGGGCGTATTACGCCCGGCGTTCCGCTTTCTCATTCCAGCTCCATGACGTCCATACTGTGGCGCATGTGAATGGCCATGGCGTATTCCGCGCCCTCCGGGTCCCCCTTGCGGAAAAACTCCAGAAGAAGGGCGTGGTCCCGGAGGGTGTCTCCCGCCAGCACCTCCGGATGTGCGCCGGCGGCGACGGCGGTGGAGACCGCCTCGTCGATGACGGGGAGGAGGCGGGCCATAAATTCGTTGTGGGTGGCCCGGACAATGGCGGAGTGAAAGGCCCGGTCGGCCGCGGTGCGGTCCTCCCCGGCGCGGATGCACTGTTCCACCCGCTCCCCCAGGCGGAGAATCTCGGCCATCTCCTCCCTGGTGGCCCGCTGACAGGCCAGCCGGGCGGCCCGGGGCTCAAAGATGCTGCGGACCTCAAACAGATCCCGAAGCTGTCCCTTCACCCGGGTCAGGGCTTGGAACGAAAAAGGCTCCTGCCGGTCCAGGCTGGGGGAGACAAAGGTCCCCCTCCCCCGGCGGACTTCCAACACGCCCTGGGCGGTGAGGGCCCCCAGGGCCTCCCGCAGGGTGGCCCGGCTCACGCCCAGAGACTGGGCCAATGCGGGCTCGCTGGGCAGCTTTTCCCCCGGGGCGAAGCGCCCCTCCACCGCCACCAGGTTGTACAGACGCTCCGCCGTCTGCTGGGATAAATTTTGTTTCGCCATGGCTGTCCTCCTGAAATGACCTTGACATTCTCACCCTTATCCTATAATATGTAGTCAGACAATGCAAGAGTTATCAGACAACTATTTGCAAGTTTGTGAGGAGGTCGTTGTTCCATGCAAAGCGATGTGGTGAAAAAAGGCATTCCGGCGGCGCCCAACCGCTCCCTGCTCTACGCTCTGGGCTACACGAAAGAAGAACTGGAGCGCCCGCTCATCGGCGTGGTGTGCTCCTACAATGAGATTGTGCCGGGCCATATGAATCTGGACAAGATCGCCGAGGCGGTCAAGGCGGGCGTCCGGGCCGCCGGAGGCACGCCGGTGGAGTTCCCCGCCATCGCCGTGTGCGACGGCATCGCCATGGGCCACGTGGGCATGAAATACTCTCTGGTGACCCGGGACCTGATCGCCGACTCCACCGAGGCCATGGCCATCGCCCACCAGTTCGACGGCCTGGTGATGATCCCCAACTGCGACAAGAATGTCCCGGGCCTGCTGATGGCGGCCGCCCGGGTGAACGTCCCCACCATCTTCGTCTCGGGCGGGCCCATGCTGGCCGGCCGCCTGAAGGATGGGCGGCGCACCTGTCTGAGCCATATGTTTGAGGCGGTGGGCGCCTACTACGCCGGCAAGCTGGACGAGGCCGGTCTGGAGGAATACGAGAACAACGCCTGCCCCACCTGCGGCTCCTGCTCGGGCATGTACACCGCCAACTCCATGAACTGCCTCACCGAGGCCATCGGCATGGGCCTGCGGGGCAACGGCACCATCCCCGCCGTGTGGTCGGCCCGCCTGCGCCTGGCCAAGCACGCGGGCATGCAGGTCATGGAGCTGGTGCGCAGGAACATCCGCCCCCGGGACATCATGACCGAGGCGGCCTTCCACAACGCCGAGACGGTGGACATGGCCCTGGGCTGCTCCACCAACACCATGCTCCACCTGCCCGCCATCGCCCACGAGTGCGGCATTGAGCTCTCCTTTGCCATGGCCAACGAGATCTCCCAAAAGACCCCCAACCTGTGCCACCTGGCCCCCGCCGGGGACACCTTTATGGAGGATCTGGAGCAGGCCGGCGGCGTGTATGCCGTCATGACCGAGCTGGCCAAGGCGGGGCTCATCGACACCAGCCTGATGACCTGCACCGGCAAGACCGTGGCCGAGAACCTGGAGGGCGTGGTCAACCGGAATCCGGAGCTCATCCGGCCCATCGACAACCCCTATTCCAAGACGGGCGGCATCGCCGTGCTCCAGGGCAATCTGGCCCCCGACGGCTGCGTGGTCAAGCAGTCGGCCGTGGCCCCCGAGATGATGGTCCACACCGGCCCCGCCCGGGTCTTTGACAGCGAGGAGGAGGCCATTCAGGCCATCTACGCCGGGAAGATCGTCTCCGGCGACGTGGTGGTCATCCGCTACGAGGGGCCCAAGGGCGGCCCGGGTATGCGGGAGATGCTCAATCCCACCTCGGCCATCTGCGGCATGGGCCTGGGGGAGAGCGTGGCCCTCATCACCGACGGGCGCTTCTCGGGGGCCACCCGGGGGGCCTCCATCGGCCATGTCTCCCCGGAGGCCGCCGCCGGCGGGCCCATCGCCCTGGTTCAGGAGGGGGATATCATCTCCATCGACATCCCCAACCACGCCATCTCGGTGCAGCTCTCCGACGAAGAGCTGGCCGCCCGGAAGGCCGCCTGGGTCTGCCCCGAGCCCAAGATCAAGACCGGTTACCTGGCCCGGTATGCCAAGCTGGTCTCCTCGGCCGACCGGGGAGCCATCCTGGAGTAAGCGTTCATCCATGTTTGCGTTGCGCCCGCCCCTCTTGCTGAGGGGCGGGCGCTTATGCTTGCAGCGGGGGCCTGCCCTGCCGGGAGAGGCGAAGGTTGTGGTTGCGTACCGAAAGCAAATCGGCTATAATGACAATGGTGTCCCGAGTGAGAGGAAAGCGAAGGAGTTTTTATTATGAGACAGCGTAGTATTCCAATCTGTATTATTCTGAGCCTGATTACCTGTGGAATATATGGAATTTACTGGTTTATCTGTGCGACGGACGACGCCAACCAAGTTTCCAATACCTACCAGACCTCTGGCGGCATGGCCTTTATTTTCAGCCTGATTACCTGCGGGATTTACGGCATCTACTGGGCCTACAAGATGGGGGAGGCCATGGACTCGGCCCGCACCCGCAGCGGGGAGCCCACCGGGAGCCTGGCTATCGTCTTTCTGCTGCTGAATGTGTTCGGCCTGTCCATTGTCACCATGGCCCTGCTCCAGAACGAGCTGAACAAGTACGAGCTCATCTGATGCGCCGCCGCCTGTTCCGCGTGGCCCGGGGGGCGGGAGCGGTCCTGGCCCTGGGGCTGGCGTATACCCTGTGGGGAACGGCCACCGGGCTGTGGCTGCCCTGCCCGTTCCACGCCCTCACCGGGTTGGAGTGCCCCGGCTGCGGAGTAACCCGCATGTGCCTCTCGCTGCTGCGGCTGGACTGGGCCGGGGCCTGGGCGGCCAATCCGGGACTGCTCCTTTTCGGGCCGGTCATTCTGGCCCTGGGGTGCGTCCGGGCGGTGAGGTATGTGCGCACCGGCGGGCGGGCCTCCCGCGGGGAGCAGCGGTGCGCCTGGGTGCTGGCCGCTGCGCTGGTGGGGTACGGAGTGCTCCGAAATCTCATGTGAAGAAAACCCGTGGGCGCTGCTTTTGGCAGCGCCCACGGGTTTTTTAGAAGGTCAGGGGCATGTGGATCTCTTCCTGATCCTGAACGGTGTCATAAAACCGGGCGTTGGCGGTGCGGAAATAGGGACAGCTCCACAGACCGAGCAGTCCCAACGTCAGGACGCTCAATATCCCCCAGCCCAGAAAGGAGAGCCGGAGGAGGAGCAGCGCTCCCTTCCGCCCCCGCATCCAACTGCTGCTCCGCTCCACCACCCGGAAGGGGCCCAGACCCGGCTGGTCCACCAGCAGAAAGGGGACCAGGGCGCAGCGCAGGGCCAGCCATACCCACAGACAGAGGAGCCCCGCTCCGCAGGGGAGAAGGAGGAGAAGCGCCCAATAACCCGCCCACTCCACGGCCCATATGCCGCCCCACAGCGCCAGAGCGGTGAGGATTATCCAGGGCAGCAGGCGCACCAAAAGCGCCAGCGCCACCGCCAAAACCCGGCCCGGCCGGGCAAACCCCTCCAGCAGGCACCAGCATCCGGCCTCCTCGCCCCGGGAGAGGCGCAGGGTGTAACTCACATAACCGGTCCCGGCGGCCAGCATATACCACGCGCACACGGCCGCAAGCCCCTCCAGCAAAACAAGCTGGGCGGGAAAGAGGAAGGGCTGATCCCATAAACTCAACGCAGCCAACCCCAGAGCCGCCGCCGGCGGCAGAATGGAGAGCAGCGCGCAGAGCAGCGTCACCCCCGCCGCCCGAAGACGGACCGGGGCCAGGGCGGAACGGGCCTCCCGCCGCAGCCGCGAAGAAGAAATGCTCGGCGCCATGGCGCTCCCTCCCCTCAAATCGTGCAGAATACGGCCCTTATTGTACCATGCGCGCCCCGGTTTTGCAACCGGGGCGGAACAGAAAGCGTTGTACTTGCACACAGAGGCGTGATAAGATAACAGAAAAAGCGAGGTGTGAGCAAGCATGGAATTTCAATACTGCAAGCTGGAGATTTTCCTTCCGGAGAGCCATCTGGAGCCCCTGCGGGCAGCGCTTCAGGCGGTGGACGCGGGGCACATCGGCGCCTATGACAGCTGCCTGTCCTACAGCCGGGTTACGAGCTGCTGGCGGCCGCTGGCGGGGACGCACCCCTACCTGGGGGAGGCGGGCGCACTCAGCCGGGAAGCCGAGCTGAAGGTGGAAGTCACCTGCCGTACCAGCCGGGTAGCGGAGACGGTGGACGCCGTCAAGCAGGTTCATCCCTATGAGGAGCCGGTCATCAACGTCATCCCCCTCTACCGTACCAGCTTTGACTGAGAGGGGCGGAAGCTCCTGCAGAAGGACGCTCCGGAAGCCACGGCCCAAAAACTATGCAGCGAGCATATTGTTTTATGCCGCTTAATCCGGTAAACTCAAAGAGGACGGATTACAGTCCCATCGGAGGAGGGAGACGCCATGGGCCGCGAGGAGACGGAGCAACTGCGCTGCAAGCTGCTCGCCTGGGTTCAGGCGGGGTGCGCGGCGGGCCGGCTGCCCGCCCTGCTGCTGGACGAGGAGGAAATCCGGTGCGCCGGGACGGAAGAGCTGCGGGCTCTGGCCCGGCGGTATGCCATCCGGTGAGAGCGCAGCCGGAGCAAAGCAGATCAAAATGGAGGGAATGAGCCTATGAAATTGATCCATCTGTCGGACCTCCACTTGGGAAAACGGGTGAATGAGTTTTCCATGCTGGAGGACCAGCGCTACATTTTGAAACAGATTTTGACGATCATCGACCAGGAGGCCCCCGACGGAGTCCTCATTGCCGGAGATGTATACGACCGGCCGGTCCCCTCGGCCGAGGCGGTGACTCTGCTGGACGATTTTTTGGTGGAGCTGGCCCGGCGGGGCGCCCCGGTCTTTCTCATCAGCGGCAACCACGATTCTCCGGAGCGCCTCTCCTTCGCCGGACGGCTGGTGGAGGAGCGGCACATCTACCTCTCCCCGGTCTACGACGGCACGGTTCATCCGGTGACCCTCACCGACCAGTGGGGGGAGGTGGACGTGTTTCTCCTGCCCTTTGTCAAGCCGGTACACCTGCGCCGCTGCTTCCCGGAGGAGACCATTGAGAGCTATACCGACGCGGTGCGCTGCGCCGTGGCCCACATGGACCTCAATCCAGCGCGCCGGAACGTGCTGGTCACCCATCAGTTCGTCACCGGAGCCCAGCGCTGCGAATCGGAGGAGCTCTCGGTGGGGGGGAGCGACAACGTGGACGCGTCGGTGTTCGCCCCCTTTGACTACGTGGCGCTGGGCCACATCCACGGCCCGCAGAATGTAGACGGGGAGCGGGTGCGCTACTGCGGCACGCCGCTGAAATACTCCTTCTCGGAGGCCCGGCATCAGAAATCGGTGACGGTGGCGGAGCTGGGCCCCAAGGGGAACCTCACCGTGCGGACCGTGCCGCTGACGCCCCGGAGGGATATGCTGGAGCTGCGGGGGACCTACCTGGAGGTGAGCGCCCGGGAGTTCTATCAGAACCTGGACCGGGAGGCCTATATCCGGGTGACCCTCACCGACGAGGAGGATGTCCCCGACGCCATGGGCAAGCTGCGCATCCTCTACCCCAATCTCATGCGCCTGGACTACGACAACCGCCGTACCCGCAGCGGCGTGGAGATGCTGGAGGCCATGGAGGTGGAGCAGCAGTCCCCGCTGGAGCTGTTTGCCTCGCTGTATGAGCAGCAGAACGGCGGCCCCATGTCTCCGGAGCAGCGGGAGTACCTGACCAGCCTGATGGAACATGTGTGGGAGGAGTGCGAATGAGACCGATTACCTTGACCATGTCCGCCTTTGGGCCCTACGCGGGCCAGACGGTGCTGGAGCTGAACAAATTGGGCCGGCAGGGCCTTTACCTCATCACCGGCGATACCGGCGCGGGCAAAACCACCATTTTCGACGCCATTACCTACGCCCTGTACGGCGAGCCCAGCGGCGAGACCCGGGAGGCCAACCTCTTCCGGAGCAAGTACGCCGATCTGGATACCGAGACCTATGTGGAGCTGACCTTTGAATGCCGGGGGGAGCGCTACACCGTCCGGCGCAACCCGGAGTACACCACCCGGAAAAAACGGGGCGAGGGCACCAAAGTCCAGAAAGCGGACGCGGAGCTCCACTACCCCGACGGCCATGTGGTCACCAAAGTCCGGGAGGTCACCCGGGCGGTGGAGGAGATCATCGGGGTCAACCGGGACCAGTTCTCCCAGGTGGCGATGATCGCCCAGGGGGACTTTTTAAAGCTGCTGCTGGCCTCCACCGACCAGCGGATCGACATTTTCCGCACGATTTTCCACACCGGGCGGTATCGGGAGCTGCAAGAGCGCCTGCGGGAGGATGCCTCCGCCCTGAACAAGGAGTGCGACAAGCTCCGGGACAGCCTCCGGCAGTACGCCGGGGGGATCGTCTGCGCCGAGGACGACCCCGGAGCGGCGCAGGCCGCCCAGGCCCGGGCCGGGGATCTCCCCGTCGGGGAGACCGAGGCGCTGCTGGACGCCCTTTTGGAGGCGGATGAAACCCGTCAGGCGGGGCTGGAGGCGCAGAGGAAGGCGCTGGAGGGGGAACAGAGCGCCCTTACCGAGCGCATTACCCGGGCCAGAACCGACCGGGACAACCGCCGGGCCCTGGAGCGGGCCCGGGAGGAGCTGGCCGCCCTGACGCCCCAGGCAGAGGGCGCTGCGGCGGCCCTGGAGACCCTCCGGGCCGGCGGGGCGGAGATGGAGGCGCTGGCCGCCCAGGCGGCCGCCCTGCGGGACCAGCTGCCCCAATACGACCAGCTTGAAACGCTGCGCCGGGACAAAGCCGCCGCCCAGCGCCAGCGGGAGCAGGCTGGCCGGGCGGAACAGCGCGCGCAGGAGAGCCTGGAGAAGCTCCAGGCCCAGCTGGCGCGGGATAAGGAGGAGCTGGAAACCCTCCGGGAGGCCCAGGTCGAGCTGGTCAACGCTCAGCACGCCCTGGAAAAACAGGAGGCCCGGGGAAATGAACTCCAGGCCCTGGGGGAGGAGCTCCAGGCCCTGGGGCAGGTTCAGAGCCGGTTTGCGCGCGCCCGCAGCGCGTATGAGGCGGCCGCCGCCCGGGCCCGAACGCTGGAGGACGACTGGCGGGGGAAGAACAGCGCCTTTCTGATGGGCCAGGCCAGCTCGCTGGCGGCCAAGCTCCGGGCGGGGGAGCCCTGCCCGGTGTGCGGCGCCCGGGAACACCCCCATCCGGCGCCCCCCATCCAGGGCGTCCCCAGTGAAGAGGAGCTGGAACGGGCCGAGCGCGCCGCCGCCCAGGCCCGAAAGGAGGAGCAGACCGCCGCCGCCCAGGCCCGGGAGTGGAAGGGCAAACAGGAGGAGAAGGAGCGCGGCCTTGCGGTCCGGGGAGAGAATCTGCTGTCGGTATCGGACCTGACCGCCCTCCCGGCGGCGCTGGAGGAGGCCGAGCGCGTGCAGGAGCGGGAGCTGCTCCAGGCGCGGGCGCACTTCCAGACCCTGCGGACCCGGGCCCGGCGGGCGGAGGAACTGCGCGGCCGGATTCCCCAGCAGGAGGGCGCGGCCGCCCAGCAGAGCGCACAGCTCCAGGAGGCCCGGGCCCAGCAGGTCAAGTGGGAGGCCCAGTGCCAGGCGCTGGAGGAGCAGGAGGCCCGGGAGCGGGCCCAGCTGGCCTATGAGAGCCGCCAGGCCGCCGAAGCGGCGGCGGCGGAGCGGGAGCGCGCGGTGCAGGCCCACCGGGCCCGGCTCCAGGAGGCCGAGCGGACGGCGGAGAGCCTGGAGCGGCAGCGCAGCGCGGCCGAGGGCAAGGTCAAGACGCTGGCCGGGCAGCTGGAGGGGAGCGAGGCCCAGGACCTGACCGCCCTGGAGGGGCGGCAGGGAGAGCTGCGGCGGGAGCTGGACGCCCTGAACCGGGAGGACCGGGCGGTCCATACCCGCCTGGAGCGCAACCGGGACACGCGGGCCGGGCTGCAGCGGCAGAGCAAGGCCCTCGCCCAGCGGGAGGAGCGGCTGCAGTGGCTGCTCTCCCTCTCCAACACCGCCAACGGCACGGTGCCCGGCCGGCCCAAAATCCGGCTGGAGACCTTTGCCCAGATGACCTATTTCGACCGGATTCTCATCCGGGCCAACACCCGCCTCCTGATGATGTCCGACCGCCAGTATGAGCTGCGCCGCCGCCCGGAGGCCGACAACAACCGCGGCCAGAGCGGCCTGGAGCTGGACGTCATCGACCACTACAACGGCTCGGTGCGTCCGGTGCGGACCCTCTCGGGCGGCGAGTCCTTCAAGGCCTCCCTCTCCCTGGCCCTGGGGCTGGCCGATGAGATTCAGTCCGCCGCCGGCGGTGTGCAGCTGGACACCATGTTTGTGGACGAGGGCTTCGGCTCTCTGGACGAGGAGTCCCTCCAGCAGGCCCTGCGCGCCCTGAATGAGCTGAGCGAGGGCCGGCGGCTGGTGGGCATTATCTCCCACGTGGGGGAGCTCAAGGAGAAGATTGACCGGCAGATCGTGGTGAAAAAGGACCGCTCCGGCGGCAGCCGGGTGGAAATTGTCTGCTGACCGGAAACGGCAGGGACGGGCAAAAAAGGGCTCCGGCGGAATTCCGCCGGAGCCCGAATGTTTCATGGTTCAAGTGTTCTGGTATAGCGCAGGTCCACGCAGACGGTGTCGTGGGGGAAGGGCACGTCCACGCTGGTGCCGTCCCAGGAAAAGCCGTGCCGGGCATAAAACCGCCGGGCGCCTTCGTTCTCCCGGAGGACGAACACATAACAGGCGGGGAAACCCGCCGCCGCTAAGCGGCGCAGGGCCTCTTCCATGAGCCGGGAGCCGTAACCCCGGCCGGTGAGGGCGGGTTCGGTATAAAAAGAGATGATCTCCCCCCACCCGCGGTAGGCCTCCCCCTCGATCACCAGCCCCTCGCTCTGGCGGGGGCTGGGTCCCAGACGCACCGGACCGTATGTGCAGCAGGCCGCGGGGGTCTCCCCGGCGTAGAGCAGCAGGCCCCGGCACCGGCCGGTGGCGTGGTCCTCCCGGAAGTAGGGGACCCAGTGGTCCTCGGTGATGACCTCCCGCAGGTAGTCCTCGGGCACATGGCCCGGATACGCGGCGTGCCAGCCCCGGGCGTGGATGGCGCTCATGGCCCGAAAGTGCGCCTCAGTGGAGGCATCCACAAAACGCAGCTCCTCCACCACTACACCCCCACCGGCGTGCGGTCCTCCGCCGCCTGGGGAGCGGTCTGGGCGGACTCCTCCTTGGCCAGGGCCCGGGCGTTGGCCAGCATGAGTTTGATGCGGTTCTCCTGGTTGATCTGGGTGGCGCTGGGGTCGTAGTCGATGGCCACGATGTTGGAGTAGGGGTAGTCGTCCTTGAGCTTGCGGATCATGCCCTTGCCCACGATGTGGTTGGGCAGGCAGCCGAAGGGCTGGGTGCACACGATGTTCGGAGTGCCCGAGTGGATGAGCTCCAGCATCTCGGCGGTGAGGAGCCAGCCCTCGCCCATCTTGTTGCCCTCGCCCAGATAGCCGTGGATGAGCCGGCGCAGGTCGTCGAAGGTCCCCGGAGCCCGGAATCCCCCCTCCGCCATAGCCGCGATCATGGCCCGCTGGCACTTTTTCACATAGTTCTCAAAGATCTGGCAGACCTTCTTTTTGATCCACTTGCCGCCGTAGAGGTCCACGTCCACCTCGCGGTTGTTGATCTTGAAGATGATGAAGTCGGTGAGGCCGGGCACCACCGGCTCGGCCCCCTCCGAGAGGAGAAAGTGCTCCAGGTTGTTGTTGCCCAGGGGGGAGTATTTGATGTAGATCTCGCCCACCACGCCCACGCGCACCTTGGGCGGGCCCTGAACGGGAATGTCCCGAAAAGCCTGGACGATCCACTTGAAGTTTTCGCACATCTGGGGGTAGGAGAGGCCCTTCCCCTGGTCCATACCGTGGAGCAGCCGGTCCATGCACTGGTGAATGGTCTCGTCCGTCTGCCCGGGCGTGACCTCGTAGGGCCGGACCTGGTTGGAGGTCTGCACGATGAGGTCGCCGTACATCATGGCGAAGACCGCCTTGCGCAGGAAGGGAATGGTGAGCTTGAAGCCGGGGTTCTTCTCCAGGCCGGAGAGGTTCACCGACACCACGGGCACAAACTCCAATCCGGCTTTTTTCAGCGCCTTGCGCAGCAGGTGGATGTAGTTGGACGCCCGGCAGCCGCCGCCCGTCTGCGTGATGAGCAGTCCCACCTTATGTACGTCGTACTTGCCGCTCTGCACGGCGTCAATGAGCTGCCCGATCACCAGCAGCGCGGGATAACAGGTGTCGTTGTGGACGTATTTCTGCCCCGTCTCCACGATCTGGCGCCCGGTGGTGTTCAGGGTCTCCACCTTGAACCCCTCCCGTTCCAGCAGCCGGGCCATCATCCCGAAGTGGACGGGAAGCATCTGGGGCATGAGAAGGGTATACTCCTTCTTCATCTCCTCCGTAAAGAGAAGACGCCCCGTCGAGTCGTAAACAAGTTCAGCCATGGTTTTGATTCCTTTCGATCACGATACGAGCGCCGCCGCGCTCACAGCGGCTTAGCCCAGACTTCCGCCCAGGCCGGACGGAAGCCGGCGCGGCGGGCGGTATTCAGAGAAACAATATGGCTCTGAGCGGTGCCGTAGAAGGGGACGGCGCCCCGCCGGAGCACCTCGTCTTTCAGGCAGGCGGTCAGGCCGGAGGCGATGCCCCGCCCCCGGTAGGCCGGGAGCACGTTGACGCCGATCTGCCACAGCCGCGCCCCATCCCGGCTGACCGCCGCCATGCCGATGGGGGCGCCGCTCTCGTCCAGGGCGGCCGCCGCCAGCAGGTCGGGGAAATTGGGCTGAAAGGCCAGGGTGCCCGCCCAGCGCCCGTCCCCCCGGAAGCGCTCCAGCGCCTCCCCTTCATACCAGGCCACGGGAAACGCGGGCCGGAGGGAGGGCGCGGAGAGATCGGGGGCGAAAAAGGGATGGGCGTTGGCGATGGTCCATCCAAAGGGCCGCAGGGCCCCGTCCATTTCCCGCAGAAAGGCGTAATCCAGGCACCACTCGGGCTCCACCCCGGTGAGGAATTTCTCCGCCCAGGGGAGAAGCTGCTCGTGCACGGCGAAGGCCGCCGCGCCCCGGCGGATATGCCCCAGAAAGAAGGGATGTCCCTCCCGGTAGCGCCGCCGCCGGGCGTCCTCCCGCCAGAGGGCCGCAGTGACCTGCCCGGGGAGCGCCCACACCGCCGGAGTGAGCCCCAGATCGGCGGCGAGCTGCTCGTCAATCCGCTCCTCCAGCTCCCGCTGGGTCATGCGTTTGCTCCCTGCTTGCGCCGCGCCTTGCGGGCGTCGATGGCGGCCATCAGAGAGCGCACCCGGATTTTGACCGCGCCCAGATTGCTGATGTCGTCAATCTTAAGCTGGGTGTAGAGTTTGCCGCCGCTCTCCAGGATATCCCGCAGCTCGTCGGTGGTAATGGCGTCGGTGCCGCAGCCGAAACTCACCAGCTGGATGACCTGCATGTCGTCCTGGGTACACACGTAGCGCGCGGCGTTGTACATACGGGCCTGGAAGGTCCACTGGTTGAGCACTTTCCGGGGGGCGTAGCCCTCCAGATAGCTCAGCGCGTCCTCGGTGACCAGCACGAAGCCGAAGGAGGTAATGAGGTCGTTGATGCCGTGGTTGATCTCCGGGTCGATGTGGTAGGGCCGGCCGCAGACCACGATGATGGGCATCTGATAGGCCCGGGCGTACTCGATGTACTCCTTACCCGTCTCGCGGAGGGTGTTTACATAGCGCTCGTAGGCATCATAGGCCAGTTTGACCGCCGCCCGGCTCTCCTTCTGGGGGATTTGGAACTCGTCCTCCATGATCTTGGCGATGCGTTTGGCGAAGTCCTTGTGCCGCCACAGCCCCACGTAGGGGTCCAGGAAGCGGGTGCGCTTCAGCGCGGGCACATTGGCGGCCAGAAGCTCCGGGTAATAGGCCACCACGGGGCAGTTGTAGTGGTTATCCCCGATGCCCTCGTCGTTGTTGTAGGACATGCAGGGGTACCAGATGGCGTCCACGCCCGCCTCCACCAGGGCCTCCACATGGCCGTGGAGGAGCTTGGCGGGGTAGCAGACCGTGTCCGAGGGGATGGTGTGCTGGCCCTTCAGATAGAGCTTCCGGGAGGACTCGGGAGAGAGGACCACCTCAAAATTGAGGCGGGTGAAGAACTCGAACCAGAAGGGCAGGTTTTCATACATGTTCAGCCCGAAGGGGATGCCGATGCGGCCCCGGGAGCCGTCCCCCTCGCCCACGCCTTCCATGGCGCGGAGTTTTTTGTACTTGTAGTTCATCAGGTCAGGCAACTCCACCTTCTCCTTGCCCAGGGGGCGGGAGCAGCGGTTGCCCGAGATGAACTTCCGCCCGCCGTCGAAGGTATTGACGGTCAGCGAGCAGTGGTTGGTGCACAGCCCGCAGGTGACGGGCCTGGCGGTGTGGGTGAAGGTCTCCAGCGCCTTGGGACCCAGCAGGCCGCTGTGCTCCAGGTGCAGGTCCCGGGCGGCCAGGGCCGCGCCGAAAGCGCCCATCAGTCCGGCGATGGTGGGGCGGGTGACCTCCCGGCCCAGCTCCAGCTCGAAGGAGCGCAGCACCGCGTCGTTTAAGAAGGTGCCCCCCTGCACCACAATGTGCTCCCCCAAATCCTTGGCGGATGGGGCGCGGATAACCGTGTAAATGGCGTTTTTCACCACGCTGATGGACAGGCCGGCCG
>DWYC01000038.1 GCA_019118925.1 Candidatus Flavonifractor intestinipullorum
GACGAGACCGCCTACCGGGACGCCCTGCTGCGGACGGTGGAGCTGGCCCGGGCGGCCGACCAAGGGGCCTACCGCTGTGACGACCCCCAGGAGCTGGGAGAGGAGAAGCTGGAGGCCCTGGCCAGCGCGGCCAATGCCTGCAACTACGCCTACTCGATCTTTGCCAATTACGACCCCTTCGGGGAGGACCTGCCCGAGACCATCGCCATGCTGCTCATCTATATGGACGACTCTCCGTACACCGATGTTTGTTACAACCTAAGTGGCAATGAGAGCGACGTCCTGCCAGAGCGCAACTACTATATCGTGCAGGAAGCCGAGCTCCAGCCTTTCCTGGACCGGACCCTGGCCCCGGCGGCGGAGGCCTACCGGGAGCGGAAGGGGGAGATGACAGACTGGGGCTGGCTGGTGATGGAGGACGGCTCCCTCTATGTGGACGCCACCGGCCTCACCGCCACCCTGCCTAACGGTACGCCGTACTTTACCGGCATCGAGCCCCTGGGCGGTAACCGCTACCTGGTGCAGTGCGATGTGATCGGGATCGGAAATTACCCGCTGGCCATGGTGGTGGGGGACCTGGCGGAGGCCGGCGAGGAGCCTCAAGCAGTCGTGCTGGACGCCGTAAGCGGGGAGCGCACCTGGGAGGACGCGAGCGAGGAGCGTGCGTGGGGGGATAGTTTGAGCGACCTGGACCATGCCGACGTGGACCGCCTGCGGGAGCGATACTGGGTCCCCGGCGAGGGGGGGCAGGAGGCGGTGGAGCTTCTGGCCCGGCTGGAGGCCCTCTCCCCCGTCCCCTATCACACCGAGCTGGCCGAGGATGCGTCCCCCGCCGTGAAACAGGCATTGACAGACGCGAAAGTCGCGTCGGAGATCGCCTCCGGGGACACCTTTGAGTCCTATGTGCAGGCACTCAGCATGCAGCCTACCATGTACCGGCCCGAGTTTGCGGCGGAGGACGAGTGGACCCCGGCGGACCCTGACCATGGCTACACCTATGGAGATGCGTGGAACGTGATCCCGGCCGACGAGCTGGAAACCGCCTTTCAGCGGCGGTTCGGCATCGACCTGACGGCCAATGACCGGGCCTGGATGTACGATATGGATTTCATTTTGACGGACTATTACACCGGCGAACCGATGTTCCAATTCGACGGGGAGAACTATATCGTCTATCTGCGGGGAATCGGCTATGTGGACTTCCCCTATGAGTCCAGCCTGACTTACCACTATGACGGGACCTATACGGCGGTCTTCACCCCGACCTCCTCGAACTGGATTGGTTACGGCTGTCCCGACCTTCTCCGCCTGCGCAATGTGGGGACAGAGGAGCAGCCCTACTTCCAGCTCCTCGGCTATGAGCTGCCGGCATGAGCCGGGGGAGACCTGGTATACCCTCATCCGCGCCGCCATGGAGGAGGAGGCGGCCCGGACCGCCCTGAGCCCGGCCCAGACCCAGGCCCTGCTGGAGCGGCTGAAAAAAGAAAAAATTTTTTCCAAAGCATAAAACCAAACGGGGGAGAGCTGGTTCCTTATTCTTAGAGCGGGGGAAGCCCCCCAAAAAAGAAATCAAAGTGAGGAGAATGAACGATGAAGTGTTTCAACCATGAAGACCGGGAAGCCGTCGCCACCTGCCAGCACTGTGGGAAAGCCCTGTGCAAGGCGTGCGCCAGCAAGTACACCCCCTGCCTCTGCGACGAGTGTTTCCAAGCCATCCAGCAGGAGGCCCATGCCCAGCGGGTGGCCGCGGCGGAGGGCCATCGGCAGAGTCGGCTGGAGCGGCTGAGCTTCAGCTCCGGCGACCTGATCCTCAACTGCGTGCTGGGGGCGATTCTGACCATCCTCGCGGCCGTAGCCAACGCGGACAATGAATACTACTCCCTTTTGGAGCTGGCCCCTTTGGCGCCTCTCTTCTTCTGTTTCCCCGCTGGCTGGCGGCTTGTCAGCCGGTGGGTCCGGGCAGGGGAGGAACAAATGGGGATCGTCCACACCTATGACGAGTCCGTCGGGTCACTCATCGGTGGCCTCCTGTTCAAGCTCGCGGCCGGCTGGTTCCTGGGCATCCCCGCCTTCCTGTTCCAGGTCTACAAGGTGCTCCGGGCCAGGAAGGAGGTAAAGACCGCCGAGGCTGAGCTGATGCGGGTGAAGCAGTAAGGACAAAAAGCGGCCCCCGCCGGGGCGGGGGGCCAGAACAGAATTAATGGTCAAAGACCACTGGAACGCTGATGTGCCATTGCCGGACTGTCCCATCAGACCAGGTAATGGTGCAAGTAACAACGGCCGCTCCATAGTTCAAAGAGTAAATTTTTACTCCAAGCCCGTCTTCGTGCGGCTCAATCTGGACAACAGAGGGATCATCCACCGTCCACTCCGTGGTAAAGTCATCACCAAACCGAAAAACGGTTTCTTCGTATAGGCCGCAGTTGACCATGCGCCCAGGTGCGCTTACCGTGCTTGCCAGTCCACCCCAAAAGCTATCTTCTGTATCGACCAAATAAATCGTCCCATGGGCTGTGTACCCATTCCAGGTTGCGGTAAGTGTTGCAACGCCTTCTTGTCCCAGCCCGCTGAAGGTTCCGTCTGAATTTAGCTGAATCAAGTCAGGTCTATCTGTACTCCATACAATTTCGCTAGCAGGGACCTCCTCGCCTGTCGAAAAATCATACACAGACGTTGGAATGCCAAGTTGTTGCCCAGGATCCATGTCATATGTCAAATTACTCAATGTAATGCCGGTTATCCGTTCAAGTGTCGGCGTAGGAGTGGGCGGCGGGGATGGTGTGGGCGTGGGCATCGGTGTCGGCGTGGGAGTTGGCGTCGGCTCTGGAGTCGGCACAGGCGTGGGGGCAGGTGTAGGAGTGGGCGGCGGGGTAGGCGTCGGGGTGGGCTCCGGGGTGGGGCTGGGCGTGACCACTGCCACCACCGCCACCGGGGTGTGCGAGGGCTCCTCGGCCGCCGGCTCCGGCGGGGTGAGGAGGGCCACAGCCCCCACAGCGCCCACCAGCACCGCCCCGGCCACGGCGGCGGCGACTCCCTTATGGGCCAGGAGGGCGGCAGTGAAGGCATTTCCAGCGGAACTGGCTGCGCCCGCCGTGCCCCCCGCGGCTGTCCCGCCGGCGGCGGCAGACCCCGTTCCCGCGGCCGTTCCGGCTCCCGCCGCGGCAGTGGCCCCGGTCCCCGCCAGAACGGCAGAGCTCCCGGCCAGGGCCGCCTGGGCGCAGGAGGCGCTCTGGGCGGCGGTCAGGCCGCCCAGCAGGGCGTCCTCCTTGAGCAGGTAGGCCAGGAAGGGCAGCGGGGACAGGCTGTAGAGCTTGATGCCCTGGGCCGCGTAGCGGTCCACCCCTTCCTTGATGGCCTTCCGGGCATAGTTGAGACGGCTCTTGACGGTGCCCTCGGAGGTCTCCAGGGCGGCGGCGATGTCCTTGACTCCCATCTCGTCGTAGTAGTACATCAGCACGCACAGCCGCTGGGCCTCCGGCAGGTCGTCGATGAGGTTCAGGATCATCCGCCGGCTCTCCTCGCTGTCCAGGGCCTTGTCTGGGACGGCCTGCTCATCCAGGTCCTCGAAGGTGTCCAGCAGGCTGTTGCCCTCCTCGTCCTCCGGGATCTGCATCTCCCGGCCGCCCCGCCGGAGGGCGTTGCGGCAGTAGTTGGCCGTCATGGCGCTCAGCCAGCCCCAGAAAGCCCCGGGCTCCTTCAGGGTGTCCAGCTTGGTGAGCATGGAGATCAGGACCTCCTGGGTGGCGTCCAGGGCGTCCTCCTCGTTCATGAGCATCTTCTTGCAGTGGTAGTACACACGGTTCTGGACGGCCAGGACCAGGGCCTCACGGGCCTCGTCCTCTCCCGCCAGGCAGCGGGGGATCAGCGCGATGACATCGGCTTTTTCCATGTTCCCTTTCTCCCATCTCTATGGCCTTTTCCCAGCCTATTTTCAGGCGGAGAGCCTCTTATTTATTAACTGTACTGTAATATGGTATATTTGTCAATTCTCATCGCTCCTCTCTCTGTAAAAAGGGACGAAAACAGAAAAGAAAGGACCTGATCGCATGGCATTTTTCGAGCAGTTTGGAAAGCGGATCACCGACACCGGGCAGGGCGTGGTCCAGCAGACCAAAAACTTCGCGGATGTGACCCGGCTCAACAGCGAGGTCTCCGACATGGAGAAGAAGATTGCGCAGCTCTACGCGTCCATTGGCCGGGCCTACTACGAGCGGCACCAGGAGGACCCGGCGCCGGAGCACCGGCAGGAGGTGGAGGAGATCCGCAGGCTCGTTGCCGAAATCGCCCAGCGCCAGGAGGAGATCAAGCAGATCAGGGGCATCGTAAAGTGCCCGAGCTGCGGAGCCGATGTGCCCGTCCAGGCGGCCTTTTGCAACGCCTGCGGCACGAAGATGGCCCCTGCCTCCCCGGCGGCGGAGCCTCCGGCCGGGGACGCCCAGCTCTGCCCCGCCTGCGGCGCGGCCTCCCCCAAGGGCAACCGCTTCTGCATCCACTGCGGCGCGAAATTCAGGGAAACAGAAAACGAGACCGAAAATCAGGAGGGATGATTATGTATTGTGGAAAATGTGGAGCGAAGAACGAGCCGGGAGCGGCCTTCTGCGGCGCTTGCGGCGCGCCTCTGGAGGCGTCCACCCCGGCGGGAGCGCCTGTGATTGAGGGGGAGCCGGTGTCCGCCCAGGCTGCTGGGACACAGGACAGCGGCAAGCATAAGAAGATCGGCATCGCCGCCGTGGCGGCGGTAGTCGTTGTGTTGGTCATCGCGGCCGTCTCCCTGCTGGGGGGCCGGAGCGACACTGCCACGGCAGAGCGGTTCTTTGACGCCGTGTTCAACGCGGACGCGGAGGCCATTGTAGACCTGATCCCCCCGGACCTGATCGAGGCGGCCATCGAGGAGAGCGGCTACAGCCGGGCGGAAGTGGAAGAGGAATTCCAGCAGATGGCCAGCGAGATGAGCTATGCCCTCGGGGCGCTGGATTCCCTGGGCGACGGGGTGGACATCTCCTACAACGCGGTGGACTCGGAGGAGATGGACCCTGACCAGCTGCGCTACCTCCAGGAGCAGTACGATGCGCTCCATGTGGACGTGTCCGACGCCAGGACGGTGGAGGTGGAGCTCCGGGTCCAGATGCGCAGCATGGGCCTGGACGAGAGCACCACCATCGACATCCCGGTGATCCAGGTGGGCCGCTCCTGGTATATTGATGTAACGAACCTGAATTTCTAACTCACACTTTCATACTCGCAGGAAAGGGGAAAGCACCATGAAAAAACGCCTATTGTCCCTATTTTTGTCCCTGGCGATGGCCTTGTCCCTGCTGCCGGGGGCGACGCTGGCCGCGGGGGTGCCCGCGGACGGGACCGACAATACCGGCAGCACCTATAACGGCAACTGGGCCGTCCCCACGCGCTCCTATCTGTACCAGGACGGAGATGATCTTGTCCGAGTGGAGTACGATGTCGGATGGAACATCTATGAGGCCGACGGAGACATCACCGTCGTCCGGCCGGAGCAGATCATCGTGGAGACCTACAACAGCGATTTTCAGCTCCTGGAGTCCCGGGCCATGGCGCTGGAGCTGCCCCTCTGGGGCGGGTTCTACGCCGGGGCAGACTATAACTTCCTGGTCTTCGGCCAGGAGAATCCCTCGGAGAACGACAACACCGAGGTCATCCGGGTGGTGAAGTACGACAAGGAGTGGAACCGCCTGGGCCAGGCCAGCCTCCGGGGGGCCAACACCACCGTCCCCTTCGAAGCGGGGGCCCTGCGGATGGACGAGTACGGGGGCTATCTCTATGTCCGCACCTGCCATACCATGTACACCTCCGGCGACGGCCTGAACCACCAGTCCAACCTGACCTTCTCCGTCCGGGAGAGCGACATGGCCATCACCGACTCCTTCTCCAACGTGGCCAGCATTCCCGCGGGCTACGTGTCCCACTCCTTCAACCAGTTCATCCTGGTGGACCAGCAGGGCAACATCGTCACCCTGGATCACGGCGACGCCTACCCCCGGGGAGCGGTGCTGATGCGCTATCAAGCCAAGGCCGGTTCAGACAAGTTCATCACCGCCAGCGGCTCCTACTGGAATGCCGTGTCGGAGAGCGCGATCGTCCGCTCCTGGTCCGGCGGCGTGGGGGAGAACGTCACCGGCGCCCAGGTCACCGGCCTGGCGGAGACCTCCACCGGCTACCTGACGGCCTTCAGCGATACCGGCAAGGGCGCCGCCTCCCGCATCGGCGCCGACGTGAGCAACATCTACCTGGCCTATACCCCTAAGGACGACTTCTCCCAGGGCGGCACGACCGTCCGTCAAATCACCGATTTCAGCGCCAGCTCCGCCGTGGACGGCTCCCAGCCCCGGCTGGTCCCCACCGGCCCGGACGGGGGCTACATCCTGTGGGACATGGCGGAGAAGGAGGAGAACGGGTACTTCTACGACAACGGTACCCTCCAGTACGCCCGGTACAGCGCCGACGGCACCGTCTCCGCCATTCAGACGGTGGAGAACACCCCCCTGTTCAACGGCCAGCCCATCTGCTATAACGGCCAGGTGGTGTGGTACGTCACCCAGAACTCCGCCCCCACCTTCTACACCCTGGACGCGGGCGACGTCACCGCCCACCCCACGGCGGGTTCCGCCCAGGAGCCGGAGGAGCCGGTCCAGCCGGAGGAGCCCACTCGGCCGGAGCCTACCCCCGACCAGCCGGCCCAGGGTGTGGATGCCATGTTGGCCGCTCCCACCTTTACTGCCGGGGCGGCAGTGAAGGTGGACGGCAGCCTGTGGTTGTGGGGATTGCCCGCGGCCAATCGGGGCGTCTATAACCAGGGCGGCGGGACAAACCGGTCCTACCAGGACACCCCAGTGAAGATTGACACCGATTACATCGCTACGGGGAGCAACTGGGCGGTGAAAGAGGATCACTCCCTCTGGATGTGGGGCTGGTCGACTGACATTACAGGGGATTGGGACCCCATGGAGCTCATCACCCAGCCGGTGAAGGTCATGGACGATGTGCGCTATATCAGCGGAGATGAGCATAGCAGCATCGCCCTGAAAACAGATGGCACCTTGTGGGGGTGGGGTATGTCCGATTACCTCACCGGTGACACAGCGAATTACCGGAACATCCCCTCCAGCGACCCCCTGCTCCTGATGGAGGATGTGGTGCAGGCCCAGAACACCGGCTGGGGCTGGATGGCCCTGAAGGAGGACGGAAGCCTGTGGGCCTGCGGCGAAAATAACCAAGGCAACCTGTGGCCGAATGGGGAGGTCGCCATTAGCGATACCATCCCCCTCACCCATGTGATGGACGATGTGGCCGCCTTCTCCCTGGCCTGGCAGAACGCCCTGGTCATCAAGACCGACGGCTCCCTGTGGGCCTGGGGGGACAGTACTTACGGGCAGAACGGCAATGGCGGAGGCTATGAGCACACGCAGGGCATCTACTACTGGCAGACTACCCCAGTGAAGGTGATGGACGACGTGGTCTATGCCCAGGCGGGCTATACCGCTTACGCCATCACCGCTGACGGCACCCTCTACGGCTGGGGCCAAAATGACAGCGGCCAGCTCGGCTTTTCCGGCGGGAACTACACCAGCCTAGGGGACCTCTATGGCGGGAGGGCCTGCCAGTCCACTCCGGTGCGCATTGCGGACAATGCCTTGGCGGTGTCGGTGTCGGACGAGCACGCTAACACCACCACCGTGTTGAAGCGGGATGGCAGCCTGTGGGTCTGCGGCTCCAACTATTTGGGGGGCACGGGCATTCCCGGTTCGGAGCAGGTGGACACCCTGACCAAGCTGCTGGACGG
>DWYC01000039.1 GCA_019118925.1 Candidatus Flavonifractor intestinipullorum
GTGATGGTGGCCATGGAAGCCCGGTCCATGGTGCCGTCGGCCTTCACGGCCACCTTGCCGGAGGTGTCCGGGACCTGCTTAACGCAAACAATTGCTTTCATGAAATATCCCTCCGTTCCTTACTTCACGCCCAGATGGCTGGAAATGACCATCCGCTGGACCTCGCTGGTGCCCTCGTAGATCTCGGTGATCTTGGCGTCGCGCATCATGCGCTCCACGGGGTACTCGCGGGTGTAGCCATAACCGCCGAAGAGCTGAACCGCCCGGCGGGTCACATCGCTGGCGGCCTCGGCGGCGAAGAGCTTGGCCATGGCGGCGTCCATGGAATAGGGCTCGCCGTTCTGCTTCTTCACCGCGGCGGAGTAGACCAGGAACTGAGCGGCCTGCATACGGGTGTGCATGTCGGCCAGCTGGAACTGGGTGTTCTGGAACTGAGAGAGGCGCTTACCGAACTGGACGCGCTCCTTGGTGTAGGCGATGGCCTCCTCCACGGCGCCCTCGCCCAGACCAAGGGCCTGAGCGGCGATGCCGATGCGCCCGCCGTCCAGGGTCTTCATGGCGATCTTGAAGCCCTTGCCCTCTTTGCCCAGCAGGTTCTCCTTGGGCACGATGCAGTCTTCCATAATCAGCTCGCAGGTGGAGGAGCCGCGGATACCCATCTTCTTCTCGTGCTTGCCGATGGAGAAGCCGGGGAAGTCCCGCTCCACGATGAAGGCGGAGATGCCGTGATTGCCCGCCTTGGGGTCGGTCATGGCAAAGACGATGAACACGTTGGCGTAGCCGGCGTTGGTGATGAAGATCTTGGAGCCGTTGAGGACGTAGTGGTCCCCCTCCAGCACGGCGGTGGTCTGCTGGCCGGAGGCGTCGGTGCCGGCGTTGGGCTCCGTGAGGCCGAAGGCGCCGATCCACTCGCCGGAGCAGAGCTTGGGCAGGTACTTCTTCTTCTGCTCCTCGGTGCCGTTCTCATAGATGGGCGCGCAGCACAGGGACGTGTGGGCCGAGACGATGACCGCGGTGGTACCGCAGACCTTGGCCAGCTCCTCCACGCACATGGCATAGGCCAGGGTGTCGGCCCCCGCGCCGCCGTACTCCTTGGGGAAATAGATGCCCATCATCCCCAGCTTGGCCATCTTCCGGACGGTCTCCTCGGGGAAACGCTCCTGCTCATCCACTTCTTCCGCCAGGGGCTTTACTTCGTTCTGAGCAAAGTCCCGATACATCTTGCGAAGCATCTCTTGCTCTTTGGACAGATGAAAATCCATAATTGCGTTGCTCCTCCTCGTGCAGTTATGTAGTCACAACAGAGGAACGAGCCGGAAAAGCCCGTTCCTCTGTCCGAAAAATCGGCTTACTTGCTGGTATAATCGTAGAAGCCCTTGCCGGTCTTGCGGCCCAGGCGGCCGCCGCGGACCATCTTGCGCAGCAGCAGGGAAGCGCGGTAGCGGGGGTCGTTGGTCTCGTTATACAGCACATCCATAATGGCCAGGCACACATCCAGGCCGATGAAATCGCCCAGCTCCAGGGGGCCCATGGGGTGGTTGGCGCCCAGCTTCATGGCCTTGTCCACGTCCTCCACGGAGGCCACGTGGTTCTCCACCAGGTTGATGGCCTCGTTGATCATGGGGATGAGCAGGCGGTTGACCACGAACCCGGGGGCCTCTTCCACCTTGACGGGCTGCTTGCCCATCTTCTCAGCCAGGGTGAAGATGGCGTTGAAGGTCTCGTCCGAGGTGTTTACGCCCCGGATGACCTCGATCAGCTTCATCACGGGAGCGGGGTTGAAGAAGTGCATCCCGATGACCTTGTCCGAACGCTTGGTGGCGGAGGCGATATCGGTGATGGAGATGGAAGAGGTGTTGGTGGCCAGGATGGTCTCCGGCTTGCAGATGGCGTCCAGCTGGGCGAAAAGGTCCTTCTTCACGGCCAGATCCTCCACGGCGGACTCGATGACCAGATCTGCGTCGGCGGCCGCGGAGAGGTCGGTGGTGAAGGTGAGCTTGGAGAGCAGGGCCTCCTTGGCGGCCTCGTCCAGCTTGCCCTTGGCGATGCGCTTATCCAGGCTCTTGATGAGGCTGTTCTTGTGCTTCTCCGCGCTCTGCTCGCTGGTGGAGCGGATGACGGTGTCCACGCCCTTGCCGGCAAAAATCTGACCAATGCCCAGACCCATGGTGCCGCCGCCGATGATGACGATCTTGTTCATAAGAAAACCCTCCTGTAAATGATTTTATCTTAAATGTTTGTGTAACCGGTGGAATAGAAGCGCATTACCGGTTCTGGAAGTGCTTCTCCGCACGCTTCTCCAGGAATGCGCCCATGCCCTCGTCCTTGTCGGCGGTGCCGCAGGTGACGCCGAACGCTTCGGCCTCAAAGGCACAGCCGGTGTGAATGTCGGTCTGCATGCCCATGCGGATGCAGCGCTTGGACTCCCGCACGGCAATCTGAGCGTTGGCGCAGATGGCGCCGGCCAGCTCCATGGCCCGGTCCATCAGCTCCTCCGGGGGATAGACCGCCGAGACCAGGCCGATCTCCTTGGCCTCCTGGGCCTTGATGACCCGGGCGGTGAGGATCAGCTCCATGGCCTTGCTCATGCCCACAATGCGGGGCAGCCGCTGGGTGCCGCCGAAGCCGGGCGTGATGCCCAGCCCCACCTCGGGCTGGCCGAACTTGGCCTTCTCGCTGGCCAGACGGATGTCGCAGGCCATGGCCAGCTCGCACCCGCCGCCCAGAGCAAAGCCGTTGACGGCGGCAATGACCGGCTTGGAGAGATTCTCCAGCTTCAAAAAGACGCTGCCGCCGTGGACGCCGAACTTCCGGCCGTCGGCGGAGGTAAAGCCCTTCATCTCTCCGATGTCGGCCCCGGCCACAAACGAGCGGCCCGCGCCGGTGAGAATGACCACGTAGACCGCCTCATCGGCCTCCACCTGGTCCAAAACGGCGTCCAGATCGGACAGGACCTGACTGTTGAGCGCGTTGAGCGCCTCCGGCCGGTCGATGGTGACAATTCCCACATGGTCCCGGCGTTCCAGCTTGACAAATCCCATCGGTGTTCCCTCCCACAAGCGCTCCGGAAGAAGAGCTTGTTATTTTTTTAACATACTGTGCTCCAAAAAAGCGCAACACACCAAATGCCGGGGTGGTTGCGTGTTTTATGGGGCCTGGAACAGCGTTTTTTCCTGTATCCTTGCCTAGTATAGCGCCTTTTGCGGAAAGAAGCAAGAGGAAATTGATAAAAATTTAACTTTCTTTTTGAACCTGATAGTTTGAAAAGCGGACTGTTTTGGGCGAAAATACCGTCTCAAACGCGCTTTTGCGCCGTCAACCGGCCAGCCCGCCCAGCCATCCGGCCAGAGGGAGGTAACCCAGAGGCAGGAAGATGGCCGGGAGCATATTGCCCACCCGGATTTTCTCCTTGGGCAGGCCCAGCATGTTCAGGGCGATGCCCACGATGATGGTGCCCCCCACGGCGCTCATCTCGGTGACGACCAGAGGGTCCATAGCCTGCCCCACAACGGAGAAGATCAGAGTTAATCCCCCCTGGTAGAGAAACAGGGGGACCACGGAAAAGGCGACGCCGATCCCCATGGCGGCGGCGAAGGTGATGGACGTCACCCCGTCGATGACCCCTTTGGAGATGAGAATGTCGTAATTCTGGTTCATGCCGGCCTCCATGGAGCCGTTGATGGCCATGGCCCCCACGCAGAAGAGGACGGTGGCGTTGACAAACCCCTCCACAAAGCGGCTGCTGCCCCCCTGGCGGAGGAGGCGGCGCCGCAGCACGTCCCCGATCCCCTCCAGCCGGTCCTCGATGCGCAGCGCCTCCCCCAGCAGGGTGCCCGCCACCATACAGACAATGACGCAGAGCGTGTCGTTGGTGCCGATCATGCTGGTCACGCCGATGCCCATCACGCACAGGCCGAGGGCGCTGGTGAGCGTGGCGGAAAAGCGGGAACTGATGCGGTTTTTGAACACGAGACCCAGAATGCTACCCAGCAGCACGAGGACCACATTGACGATGGTGGCGATCATAGGGAGAGGACTCCTTCCGGCGGATTCTTTCCCGCTTCACAGTATTAAATACCATAATACCCCACAGGCTCCGCCCTTGTCAAATGGATTTCTCTCATGCCGGAGGGAACGGACACATATCCTATACCAAAACGCCGCAGGAAGGGGGGCTCCGCCTTTGAAACTCAGCCGCGCCTCAGCGCTCTACGGCACGCTGCTCCTCACCGGGACCAGCCTGGTGGGACAGGTGCTGGGTTTTCTCTACCGCATCGCCCTGTCCCGGCTGGTGGGGGCGGAAATTATGGGGCTCTACCAGCTGGTGATGCCGGCGTACTCGCTTTTGCTGTCGGTGACGGCGGTGGGGCTGACGGTGGCGGTGTCCAACCTCTCGGCCGAGTACGCCGCCCGGGGCCGGGAGGGGGCCATCCGTAGGGTGCTGGGGCGGTGCCTGGCGGCGTTTCTGGTGCTCTTTGCGCTGGCGGCGGGGGTGACCGCCGCCTTCTACGACCCCATCTCGGTGTACCTTCTGGGGGACGCCCGGACGCAGCTGGGCCTGCTGCTCCTGCTGCCCTGCGTGCTGCTCACCGGGGTGGAAAACCTCCACAAGCACGCCTTTTACGGGACGGGACGGGTCCGCCCGGCGGCGGCGGTGGAGCTGTGCGAGCAGTTCATCCGCACGGGGGCGGTGCTGGGCCTGCTGCTGGTCTTTCTGCCGCAGAATCCCGAGCGCACGGTGGGTCTGATTGTACTGGGGATGATTCTCTGCGAGGTCTTCTCGGCGGGGACGCTGCTGATTCTGGTCCGGCGGACGTGGAACCGGCCCGTACTCCCCCCGGAGCGGGGGCTGGGCCGCCGGGTGGCGGCCATCGCGGCGCCCGTCGCGCTGACCTCCCTGCTGGGGAACCTGATGGGAGCGGCCAACGCGGTCCTCATCCCCCAGCGCCTGGTCTACGCCGGGGCCGATGTGAACGAGGCCATGGGGGCGTTCGGCGTTCTGTGCGGGATGACCGCCCCCATGCTCCAGATGCCCACGGTGTTCATTGGCGCCATGGGGCTGGTGCTGGTGCCCCGCCTGGCCCGCAGCGCGGCGCTGGGGCGGCTGGACCGGGTGCGCAGCCGGGTCCACAAGGCCATGCTGGCCACGTCGGTGCTCATTCTTCCGGCCATGGCTCTGCTGGTGGTGCTGGGCCCGGACCTGGCCCGCTTTCTCTTCCGCGAGGAGCGGGCGGGAGAATACATCCTCCCTCTGGCGGCAGCGGTGGCGCTCTCCTGCTATCAGTCGGTGCTCTCCGGGGTGCTCAACGGCGTGGGCCTCCAGCGCGCCGCGGCCTGGAACGCCATCCTCTGCGGAGCGGTACAGCTGGGGTGCACCTACTTCCTGATGGGGCTGCCCGGAGCCGGTCTGGGGGGGTATGTGGCGGGCGCGGTGGTCAGTTCCGCTCTGGGCGTGGTCCTCAACTGGCGGCGGGTGGGCCGGTACGCCCGGATGCGGCCCCGGCTGTTCCAGTGGTGCACGGCCCCCGCCCTGGCGGCCCTTCTGATGGGCCTGTGCGTCAACCTCCTCTTCCATATCCTCCGGGACGCGGGAGTGGGCGGCGGCGCGGCCGGCGCGGTTTGCCTTGTGTTTGGAACGGCGGAGTACGGGATTGCCCTGACGGCGCAGGGGGTGGACGTGGGGGCGCTCTTCGGCCTCCGGGGTGGAAAAGACGGCCTGGCGGCGGTATAATAGTCCTGAACCCTTGGAAGAAGCACGAAAAAGGAGGATGGACCATGGCGCTCAAGCGGGAAGATCTGGAAGAATTTGTACGTAATGCCCTCGCCTGGCCGGAAAACACTCTGGGCGTGGAGGAGGGCCCCGCTTTCAGCGGGGCGTTCCGGATGGGGTTTGCCGCCGGGGACGACCCTATTTTTGCAGAAATTCAGGCGGACATCGGTCCGGGCTACCTCCGGCCGGAGGAGTGGATGGAGAAGCGGACCGGGGCCCCGGTCCCGGCGGAGGAGCTGACGGTGGTGAGCTGGGCCCTGGCCCAGACCGAGGCCACCCGGGCCGCCCAGGAAAAGCAGGACCGGCAGCCCGCCCGGTGCTGGTCGGCCAACCGGACCTTTGGCCAGGCGTTCCAGAACCATCTGCTCCGGGAAATGCTCCCCTGGCTGGAGGAGCGGGGGGTGGAGGCGGTGTCCCCCATGGTCCACCCGGACTTTCACACCATTACCTCGCCCAGGCACGGCTTTGCCTCCAACTGGAGCGAGCGCCACACCGCCTTTGCCTGCGGCCTGGGGACCTTCGGGCTGTGCGACGGCCTGATTACCGAGCTGGGCAAGTCGGTGCGCCTGAGCTCCGTGATCCTTCGGGCCCGGCTGCCCGTGGCGCCCCGGCCCTATACGGGCTACCGGGACTACTGCCTGTGGGACAAGGGGTGCCGGGCCTGCATCCAGCGCTGCCCCGCCGGGGCCATCAGCCCGGAGGGCCATGACAAAGTCAAGTGCAGCGCCTACTGCGATGAGCTCTACCGGGAGCTGCGGCCCGGCTACGGCTTTGACGGGGTGTACGGCTGCGGCCTGTGCCAGACGCGGGTGCCCTGCGAGCGGGGTATCCCCGCCGGAGTCAGGAGAGGCTGATTCAAGCAAAAACGGACGCCCTGAGGCGTCCGTTTGCCTTGTTAAAAGGACCGCCAGAGCACAGCGCCCGCCAGAAACACCTGGAGGACGAGCAGCGCAGGCAGGCCGAAGCGGAAATACCAGTGCCTGGTTTTGTGGCGAAAGGCATACATGCCCGCAATTGCCCCCAGAGTTCCACCCAGCAGGGCCAGGACAAAAAAAGTGCGCTCCCGCACCCGCCATTCGTCCCGTTTGGCCCGGCGCTTGTCGGCGCCCATCAGGGCGAAGTTCAGCACATTGACCAGGACCAGCCAGACCAGAAGGACCGGACCGGCGGCCTGGAAGAGTTGTTCCATCGGGTTCCCCTCCCTCCTTCGTCCTCTTTTTTGAGTATAGCAGACTTCCCGCCGCCGGTCAAACCGTGCTATACTGGGAAAAACGGAAGGAGGAGATGCCATGACCGCAGATGTGCTGGCCTTTTTGGAGGGCGACCCGGGCCGGGTGACCCTCTTTGAGGCGGTGGAGAAGGTCATTGCCGCCCTGGGCCCCTCGGAGTACCGGGTGAGCAAGAGCCAGATTGCCTGGAAAAATCCCCTGAACTTTGCCTTTGTCTCTCTTCCTCAGCGCTGGTACCCCGGGTGGAGTGAGAGCGCCCTGCTGCTCACCTTCGGCCTGGGCCGCCGGGTGGAGGGAGACAAGATCTTCCGGGCGGTGGAGCCCTACCCGGGCCGCTGGACCCACCATGTGATGCTCAACCGCCCGGAGGATCTGGACGGGGCCGTGCGGGCCTGGCTGGCGGAGGCCTATGACTTTTCCCAGGCCAAGCGGCGGAAAAAGAAGGGAACTTCCCGGCCGCTCCCGCCGTCTAAAGAGGGAGACTGAACCATATCGAGAGGAGCAGCAGCATGAGACATCCCCTGATCCGCACCCTGGGCCCTCTGGCCCTGACCCTGGCGCTGGCCCTGCCGGCCGCCGCAGCCGGCATGTCCGCCTTTGTCCCCAAGGCCGAATATCCCGGCTTTTCCGATGTGTCCGAAACCGCCTGGTACGCCGCCGACGTGGAGAAGGCGGTGGAACTGGGGCTGATGAAAGGAAAGGGCAATGGGACCTTCGACCCGGAGGGAACCCTCACCGTAGCGGAGGCGGTGACCATGGCCGTGCAGGTCCACGCCGCCTATACCGGAGGGAACTTCGCCGCCGGCGGCGACCCCTGGTACGAGAACGCGGTGGACTACGCCCTGGAAAACGGACTTCTCCTCCGGGGGGAGTACAGCGACTATACCGCCCCCGCCACCCGGGCGGACATGGCGGGCCTGTTTGCCTACGCCCTGCCGCCGGAGGAGCTGCCCCGGATCAACCGGGTGGCCGGCATCCCCGACGTGGACGCCGCCACCCCCTGCGCCAGCGCCATTTACCTGCTCTATAACGCCGGGGTACTGGCGGGGACCGACAGCGGAATGTTCCAGCCGGAGGACACCATCAACCGGGCCAGTGCGGCGGCCATTCTGAACCGTCTGGCCCTGCCCGAGAGCCGGGTGGACCTGGAGATGGACGCCCCTGCCGCCGGCAACACGGTGGAGAGCCCGGATGGGGCCTTCCGCCTGACGGTCGGCGCGGGCGAGCAGTTGGGGGCCGCCGCCGAAGGGGTGTACGAGGTCACCTATTCCGATGAAAACGGGACCCTCGGCCTGCTTTCGCAGGCGAAGGGAGAGGAGAGCGCCGCCACGCTGGAGGACTTCGCCGTATCCCGCCTCGCCGCCCGGCGGGACGCCCTGGGGGGGCTGGAGCTGCTGGAACAGCCCGATGTGGTCCTCTTCCGGGGGCTCCCCGCCGTGTTCTACCGCTATCAGGCGGAGGAGACGGTGTACACCGTGTTCTGCGTGGAAAACAGCGGCTTCTATGTGGAGCTCACCCTGAGCCATGCCGCCGGGACGGGAGCGGACGCGGCCTATGCCCGGCTGTTGGAGACCGCTTATACCCTGGATCTGGCCCTGTAAGGCGAGACGCGCCGGCCCGAGCGGGCCGGCGCGCGAAGTAAGAGAACAAAAACAGTCCCGCGCCGACGGCGCGGGACTGTTTTGCATTCGGGAAAAACTTACTGGGCGATCTCCACGATCGAGACCTGCTTGCGGTCCTTGCCCAGACGCTCGAACTTCACCTTGCCGCTCTTGAGGGCGAACAGGGTGTCGTCGCTGCCCTTGCCCACGTTCACACCGGGGTGGATGTGGGTGCCCCGCTGCCGGACCAGGATGTTGCCGGCCAGGACGAACTGACCGTCGCCGCGCTTGACGCCCAGACGCTTGGACTCGGAGTCGCGGCCGTTGCGGGTGGAGCCGACGCCCTTCTTGTGGGCGAAGAACTGAAGACCGATTTTCAGCATGTTGTACACCTCCAAACGTGTGCGGATAAAACCTTCGCGGGGGAGAGGTCAGTCCTCCTCCACCACGAGAATGTGCTCGGGATATTCCTCGTGGAGCTGGGTGAAATAGAGCATCAGAGCCGCCAGAAGCGTCTGGCAGGTCTCCTCGTTCTGCTCGCCCAGCCCGCCGGGGAGTTTGAGGGAGACGGAGTCGTCCTTTACCCTTACCGAGGCCTCCAGCCCCAGCACGTCGTTGACGGCGCACTCGGTCAGGCGGATGGCGCTGGTAACGGCGGCGCAGACGATGTCGCTCCCCGCCTCGGCGTAGCCGCTGTGGCCCTTCGCGTGAAAGCCCACAATGCGCTCGCCCTCCATGCGGAAGGATACTGTGGTCATATCCTTACACGGAGATCTTGCCGATGGTCACCTTGGTGTAGGGCTGACGGTGGCCCTGGCGCTTGTGATAGCCCTTCTTGGGCTTGTACTTAAAGACGAGAACCTTCTTGCCCTTGCCGTTCTTCACCACGGAGGCGTCCACCTTGGCGCCGGCCACCACGGGGGTGCCGAAGGTGGCCTTGTCGCCGTCGATGACGGCCAGGACCTGGTCAAACACGACGGTGTCGCCCGCCTCGTTGGGCAGCTTCTCCACGAAGATGGTATCGCCCTCGGACACCTTGTACTGCTTGCCGCCGGTCACAATGATTGCCTGCATTCTGTTTTCACTCCTTCATAACGGACTCGCTCTCAGGGGCGGGAGGAAACGCCCTCCACTTGGAAACCCAGTCAAAGCGGCTAAAATAGTATATCAGTCTGAAAAGACCTTGTCAATTCCATTTTGGAACGTTTCCGGCTTTTTTTCAGAGCTCAGCTGCGGTCCAGGACCTCGGCCACACCGGAGAGGTAGTTGGGCTGGTGGGTCTCGATCTCGCCCCGGTCGCAGGCCGCGGCCAGGCCGGGGTCGATGGGCAGGCGGGCCAGGACGGCCAGCCCGTGCTCCTGAGCCACGGCGTCCAGATGGCTCTCGCCGAAAATCTTATGCTGCTTGCCGCAGTCGGGGCACTGGAAGTAGCTGTAGTTCTCCACCAGACCCAGGACGGGGATGTGCATGAGCTCGGCCATCTTGACCGCCTTGGTGACGATCATGCTCACCAGGTCCTGAGGAGAGGTGACCACAAGGATACCGTCTACCGGAAGGGACTGGAACACCGTCAGGGGCACGTCGCCCGTTCCCGGCGGCATATCCACAAAAAGGTAGTCCAGTTCCCCCCAGATGACGTCGGTCCAGAACTGCTTGACCGCGCCGGCGATGACGGGACCGCGCCAGATGACGGGGTCGGTCTCGTTGTCGGTGAGGAGATTCAGGCTCATCACCGGAATGCCGCCCTTGGACTCCACGGGATAGATGCCCAGCTCGCTGCCCTCGGCCCGGGTGTGGATGCCGAAGGCCTTGGGAATGGAGGGACCGGTGATGTCGGCGTCCAGGATGCCGACCTTCTTGCCGCGCCGGTGCATGGCGGCGGCCAGGGAGGAGGTCACCAGACTCTTGCCGACGCCGCCTTTGCCGCTGACAACGGCGATGACCTTTTTGATGTGGGAGAGCTCATGGGGCTTGGCCTGAAAGCTCTGGGGGCTGGTGCGCTCCGCGCAGCTCTCGCCGCAGGTGGAGCAATCGTGGGTACATTCGGACATGGGGTTTCCTTCTTTCTTCGTAGTTCTCCGAGGGGGCGGCCGCAGAGAAGCCGCCCGCTATTTGTATTGGTACGTGCCGCCGCCGATGAATTCCCGAATCAGGGAGCTGGGGGCGACCAGAGCGGGCTCGATGGGGGTAAAGCAGCGGAACGCCTCCACCAGCTCGTGGAGCTCCTGAAAGCGGGGGTTGGCGGGGTCCAGCTCCTCCAGAGCCCGGGCAAACTGGGGGGCGTAGTGGGTAAAAACGCCCACCTCATAGGGGAGGGAGGAGTCGAGGATGATATGGGCCCGGCCCTTGAAGGGAGAGATATAGCGCTTCTCCCCCCGGCGGACGTTGTGCCACATGGCAAAGGTCTCGGCCAGGGAGGTGCCGCGGAAATTGAGGTCCCGCACGGCGCGGCGGGTGATGCGCATCCAGGTGCCCTTGAAGCGCAGCGCCTCCCCCTCCAGCACATTGGAGCGGGCCGAGACATAGAGGGTCGTGGCCTCCGGATGGCGCCCGGCGATGTCGTCGTTGAGGGCGTGGATACCCTCAAAGATGGCCACTTCGTTCCCACCCAGACGGAGGGGACGGCCCCGGGCCTCGTTGCGGCGCTGGTGGGCGAACTCGAATTTGGGGATGACCACCTCTTCCCCCCGGGTGAGCCTGGTAAACGTCTCGTCCAGCAGGTCCATGTCCAGCAGGCGGGGAGACTCGAAGTCGATCTCGCCCTCGGGGGTGCGGGGGGCTGTGGCCGGGTCCAGAGTTTTAAAGTAGTTGTCCAGGGAGATGGTGTGGGTGGTGATTCCCTGGCGCTCCAGCTCCTCTTCCAGTTTCAGGGCGGTGGTGGTCTTGCCGGAGCCGGAGGGGCCGGAGAGGAGGACTACCGGACTTTCGCTCCGGCGCTGGCGGATACGCTGGGCCGCCTGGCGCACCCGGTCCTGATAGGCGGCGTCGCATTCGGCGGTGAAGGCGGCGGGGCCGTCGTGGGCCCGGCGGTTGATCTCTTCCAATTGGTAGGGCATAGCGTCTCCTTTCGCGGGGATCAGGTCGGCCGGGGCAGTCCGGCGAGAAAGTCCGCCGCCTGGCGCTTGCCCCGCAGCAGCTTATCCAGACTGCCCACGTACTCGTGGGGATATTTGGGGTTGGCGATGCGCTCGATGCGCCCGGTGACGGGGTGGACCAGTTTGGTCACGCCGCCGCCCCCCAGAGATAGTATGGTGTGCAGCTCCTCCATCATGCAGATGTTGTAGAGACTCTCCCACCCGGGCCGGGTCCACCCCACGTTTTCGAAGGAACCCGACATATATTTCTGCCGGTAGAGGTAGTAGGGGCTCTGCCCGTGGGCGCGCAGGGCGCTCCAGGCGTAGGAGAGCATGGCGTCCACATCCTCTGCGGAGGGGAGGGCGGGTCCCGCTTCGGAGGCGCCGTCCATCAGGCGGGAGCCCTTCTTGAGGGCCAGGGTGTGGACGGTGATGTTCTCGGGGCCCAGAGAGAGCACCTGGTCCAGAGAGGCGCGGAAGCCCTCCGGCGTGTCCTGGGGGAGCCCGGCAATGAGATCCATGTTGACGCAGGGGAAGCCCGCCGTGCGCACCAACTCAAAGGCCCGCAGGATATCGGCGGCGGTGTGGGCCCGGCCCATGGCGACGAGGACGGCGTCCTGCATGGTCTGGGGATTGACGGACACCCGCTCCACGCCGTGGCGGCGCAGGGCGGCCAGCTTTTCGGCGGTGATGGTGTCGGGCCGCCCGGCCTCCACCGTGAACTCGGTGCAGCGGGAGAGGTCAAAGCGCGCCTCCACCCGGCCCAGGAGGGCATCCAGCTGCCCGGCGCTCAGGGTGGTGGGGGTGCCGCCCCCCACATAGACGGTGCGTACAAAAAAGCCCGCCTCCTTCAAAGCGGCCGCAGCGGCGTCCACCTCCTGAAGCAGAACCTCCAGAAAGGGGGAGAGGAGCTTCAGGGTCCGGCCCACGTCGGCCGAGACAAAGGAACAGTAGGCGCACCGGGTGGGGCAGAAGGGGATGCCGATGTAGAGAGAGACCTCATCGCACTTCAGACTCCGCCTGGCGGCCAGACTGGCCCGGGCGCAGTCCAGAGCCAGCGCCGCCCGGCCGGGAGAGACCCGGTAGACCTCCCGCAGTTCCCGCTCCGCCTCCTCCCAGGAGGCGCCGCGTTCCACGGCCCGGGTGGGGATTTTCACCGGGCGTACCCCGGTGAGAGCCCCCCAGGGGGGTTCCTTCCCCAGAGCGGCCACTCCGGCGCGGTAAAAGGCCAGTTTTAAAATCCGCTGGCAGACCCGGTCCCGGGCCAGCGGATCGGCCCCGGAGGGGGCGGGCGCCTCATCCCGGCCCACATAATCCGCCCCACGCCGGTGGAGGGCGGCCCGGGCGCGCAGAGTCCCCTCCGCCTCGTCCAGAGAGAGGACGGCGGCGTCGGCCCCCGGAGGGAGCGGCCCGGCGGGGTACTCGGGCCGCTCCTCGGGGAAGAGGGTGAGGAGCATCTGTTCCGCGGCGTAGCGGTAGTCGTGTCCTTGCAGGATCAGGTTCATAGGCGCGGCGGAGGGCTCAGCCCTCCTTCATCGCCTCCTTCAGATAGTAGTTATAGACGCGCTCGTGGTCCAGGGTGGTGGGGTCCATGTGCCCGGGCAGGACGGTCAGATTTCCCTCCAGCGCGGCCAGACGCCGCAGGGAGGCCTTCATATCCTCATAGCTGCCCCCGGGCAGATCGGTGCGGCCCATGGAGCCCTTGAAAAGCGTATCGCCGGTGAAAAGGGTGTCCCCCGCCCGCAGGACCACCGAGCCGGCGGTGTGGCCGGGCGTATGGAGGACCTCAAAATCCACATCCCCCATCTTCACGTGGTCGCCGTCCTCATAGAAAGTCAGCTCTCCCATCTCTTCGATGAAGAAAAAGGGCTTGGACATCTTGGAGTCGGCGGGATGGACGTACACGGGCACACCGGGGAGCTCCTTGCGCAGCGCGGGGATGCCCCGGGTGTGGTCGTAGTGGGCGTGAGTCAGGAGGATGTACTCCACCTCCCAGCCCCCCTCCCGGACGGCCTCCAGAATGTGGGGGTCGGGGGCGCCGGGGTCGAGAATGGCGCAGCGCTTGCTCCCCTCGTCGGCCACCACATAGCAGTTGGTGGAGACGGCGGGCAGGAAAACAGTCTTAATTACCACAAAAATCACCTCAGAATGCGTTACATGAGATCGGTATCCAGCAGGATGGTGACGGGGCCGTCGTTCTGGCTGAACACCTGCATATCCGCGCCGAACTCCCCGTGCTCCACCGGGAAGCCCCGGGCGGCGCAGGCGGCCAGAAACGCCTCGTAAAGAGGAATGGCCACGTCGGGCTTGGCGGCCCCGGAGAAGCTGGGACGGCGGCTTTTGGTGTCGGCATATAGAGTAAACTGGCTCACCACCAGCAGGCCGCCCCCTACGGCGGCCAGGTTCAAATTCATTTTTTCCTGTTCATCTTCAAATACCCGCAGGCCGCAGACCTTATCGGCCAGCTTCTCGGCCTGGGCCGGGGTGTCGTTGGGGCCCACCCCCAGCAGCACCAGAAAGCCCCGCCCGATGGCCCCGTTGACCCGGTCTCCGATCTCCACGGAGGCCTGTTTTACTCGCGTTACCACTGCGCGCATTCCGTTCTGTCCCTTCTGTCGTTGGTTTGATTCCGGCTGCGGGCCCCTACCGGTACTCCCGTTTCAGGCCCCGGGCATAGAGGGGGTCCACGTCGAACGTGACCGGATCTCCCGGGGCGCACTTCAGGTCGGTCACGTCCACCAGGGTCTCGATGGCCCCGGGACGGCCCAGAACCCGGGCCTTCTGCCCGTCCACCCGGACGGTTCGGCGGCGCTCCCGCCACCACTGGCGCAGGGCGGAGAGCCAGTCTCCATCCCGCGTCCGGGTAAGGCCGAATCCGTTCTGATAGCCCACCGGGAGCACCGCCACCCGGGTGGGGCGGCGGAGATGGACCGGGGTATCCCCGCCCACCGGGTGGCCCTTGGGCAGCCAGTGAATTTCCTGAATGGCGCTCTCGCCGTAGCCCACCCGGATGAGGCCGTCGCCCCGCCGGCGGCGGCAGCGGCCCAGCAGGACCGAGCCCGCCCGCACCGCGTCCAGCCGGGCAAACGCACAGTGGAGCAGGGCGTACGACCCGGCGGCATGGACGGTGCCCGTCTCGAACCCGGCGGCGTGGACGGCCTCCAGCACCGCCTGGAAGGCCTGAAAGGGTCCGGCGGCGTCCTGCCCCCTGGAGCGCACCGCGTGGAGCTGGGTGTAAATCCCCGACAGGGCCACATTGGGCAGGCTCCGGTAGATGTTGACGATTTTCTCCGGCTCGCCGGCCAGGAAGCCCCCGAACCCCAGGCCGGTGTCCACCTGGATGTGGGCCTCGGCCACGGTGGAGCGCCGCTCGGCGGCGCCGTTGAGGGCCAGGGCCGCGTCCACCGAGCCGATGGTGCACACCACGTTCAGGTCGATGAGGCGGTCGAGCACCTCCCGGTCCAGCGTGGAGCGGAGCATCAGAATCTCCTCCTCCACAAAGCCTGCCTTCCGCAGGGCCCGGGCGTCCTCCGCCTCGGCCACGGCAAAGCGGCCGATGCCCTCCTCCCGCAGCAGGCGGGCCAGCTCCACCGTTCCCGCGCCGCCGCCGTCCCCGGTGAGGACGCCGTAGATGGCGGCGCTTCCGGCCTTCTCCCGCACAACGGCAATGTTCTTCCGCAGGGCGCTTTTTTCCAGGACCAGTGTGTTCATGGGCAACCTTCTCCCCCAAAATTCCGGCCGGAGGCCGGGCGGATTGCGGCGGCGTTTGTCTAAGACAACATTATACCCGCTTTGCCGGGGTGCGTCAATGAAATTCCCGGGAAGTGGGCGGGGAAACCTTGTGTTTTTCCGGAGAAAGTGGTACAATTCTTTGATAATCCCCTTTGGGAAACACGGAGCGGAGGAACCGATTTGAAGCGAGAGACGACACGCATCACCCCGGAGCAGATTGCCGCCCAGATGGACTACTGCATGAAGGTCCACGCCATGAACGCGGCCCTGGGCCGCACGCCCCTGGCCATGGTGGACACCTACGGCTGCCAGCAGAACGAGGCCGACTCCGAGCGGCTGCGGGGCTATCTGAGCGAGATGGGCTACGGCTTTACCGACGACGAGCACGCGGCCGATCTGGTGCTGGTGAACACCTGCGCCATCCGGGAGCACGCCGAGCAGCGGGTGCTGGGCAACGTGGGGGCCCTCACCCACACCAAGCGGGCCAACCCCAACCAGATCATCTGCCTGTGCGGGTGCATGGCCCAGGAACCCCACGTGGCCCAGAAGATCAAGGCCTCCTACCGGCAGGTGGACGTGCTTTTCGGCCCCCACGCCCTGTGGCGCTTCCCGGAGCTGCTCTGGCGCTTCCGGGCCACGGGGAAGCGGGTCTTTGAGAACACCGACGAGGCCGGTTCCATTGCCGAGGGCATCCCCGTGGTGCGCCAGGGGACGGTAAAGGCCTGGGTGTCCATCATGTACGGGTGCAACAACTTCTGCACCTACTGCATCGTGCCCTACGTCCGGGGCCGGGAGCGCAGCCGCCGCCCGGAGGTCGTCCTGGAGGAGATCCGGGGCCTGGTGGAGGAGGGGTACAAGGACATCACCCTCCTGGGCCAGAACGTGAACTCCTACGGCAAGGACCTGGAGGAGGGCGTGAACTTCGCCCAGCTGCTGAAAAAAGCCGCCGGGATTCCCGGCGACTTCCTGCTGCGCTTTATGACCAGCCACCCCAAGGACGCCTCCCAGGAGCTCTTTGACGTGATGGCCGCCTCGGAGAAGATCGCCCCCTGCTTCCACCTGCCCTTCCAGGCCGGGAGCGACCGGGTGCTCCGGGCCATGAACCGGGTCTACGACCGGGCGGGCTATCTGGACAAGGTCCGCCGCCTGCGGGAGACCGTGCCGGGGGTGGTCATCACCTCCGACGTGATTGTGGGCTTCCCCGGGGAGACCCAGGCGGAGTTTGAGGAGACCATGAGCCTCATTGAGGAGGTCCGCTTCGACGCGCTCTTTACCTTCATCTACTCCCCCCGGGTGGGCACCCCTGCGGCCGGTATGCCCGACCCCATGCCCCGGGAGGAGAAGCTGAAGAACTTCCAGCGCCTGGTGGAGCGGCAGGACCAGATTTCCGAGGAGAAGCACGCGGCCTATATCGGCAAAACCGTCCGCTGCCTGGTGGACGGCCGGGACGAGAAGGGCCTCACCGCCCGCACGGGGGGCAACCGCCTGGTCCATCTGGAGGGGGAGGACGCCTTCATCGGCCGGTTTGTCCCCGTGCGCATCACGGGGAGCAACAAGTGGTCCCTATTCGGGGAGCTGGCGTAACGCGCCCAGCTGCACCCCCATGGAGAGGCTGAAGCGGAACAGGCTCCGGGCCTCATCTTCGTCCACCAGGAGCTGATGCTCCCGGTACTCCTCCAGGTGGCGCAGGGACTCGGCGTCCAGGTGGGCGCGCAGCCAGGCCAGGTGCCGGTCCCGAAAGACGCGGTTGTCGCGCACTTCGCGCCCGGAGCACAGGACCGAGGCGTGCTCCTCGGCATATTGGTAGAGAGATTCTATCAGACTAGACACCGTAAAGTCCTCCTTTCCTGTGTCTATTATAACAAGCAAAATATTGCATGTCAATACTTGCTCCTTTTCTGGCGGTGTGTTAAAATGACGAAATTACCAGAGCGCCTTCAATTTTTAAAAACGAGCCGAAACCTGATGCAAAAAGATATTGCAATGGCCCTGGAATTGCCATTACGCACATATCAGCGCTATGAGCGCGGAGAAGGAGACCCGAATGCGACGGTTATTGTACGTATGGCGCGCTACTTCGGGGTCAGCTCCGACTACCTGCTGGGGCTCCGGGACGAGCCGTAAGCCCGGCCCCTTCGGCCGCCCTCGCCGGGCGGGCCACCTGCCCGGCGGGAGCCCCCTTTCTTTTCGCGAAAAGAAAGGGGGGAAAGAAAAGGCGGAGAGGGGAACTTCCCGTTCCCCTCTCCACTCCCCTCCAAAAGGGCGGCCTTCGGCCGCCTGGTTTTGCCGGCAGTACAACAGGCGGTTCATAGGCAACGGGCCCGGTTTTGGTTCTGCCCTGCTTGTGAAATCCCTCCGCAGAAGAAGATACGCCGGGATGCGCCTTGGGGGAGTCCAGAGGGGGGATCCCCCCTCTGGGCTTTCTTTCCCGCTGCTTTCTTTCGCAAAGAAAGCGGCGCCCCGTCCGGGTAGGACGCCCGCCCGGCGAGGGCAACCTCACCGGACTTCCGGTCAAGAATTGAGAAAAGGAGTCAACACCATGCCAGCAGACACCACCCCCATGATGCGCCAGTACGCCGCCATGAAGAAGGACCACCCGGACTGCATCCTGTTCTTCCGGCTGGGGGATTTTTATGAGATGTTCAACGAGGACGCCAAACTGGTGTCCAAGGAGCTGGAGCTCACCCTGACCAGCCGGGACCGGAACAAGCCCGCCGGGGAGCGCACCCCCATGTGCGGCGTGCCCTACCACAGCGCCGACGCCTACATCGCCCGGCTCATCGCCAAGGGATACAAGGTGGCCATCTGCGAGCAGATGGAGGACCCGGCCACCGCCAAGGGCCTGGTGGACCGGGACATCATCCGCATCATCACCCCGGGCACGGTCATTGCCGCCTCCATGCTGGAGGAGGGGCGCAACAACTTCATCTGCGCCGTCTATCAGGACGAGGCGGGGGTGAGCCTGTGCCTGTGCGACATCTCCACCGGAGAGATGAGCGCCGCCGCCTTCTCCGGCCCGGAGGCCGGCGAGCACCTCTTCAACGAGCTGGGGCGCACCGCCCCCCGGGAGGCGCTGCTCTCCCCGGGGGCCTGGGACTGCCCGGGGCTGGTGGACTTCCTGCGGGACAAGCTGGAGTGCCGCTGCGAGCCGGGGAGCGAGGCGCGCTTTGCGCTGGAGGCGGCCCGGACGGCGGTGGAGAAGCAGTTCCCCCAGGACGCGCAAAATCTCCCCGGCGAGGGGGCGGTGCGGGCAGTGGGCGGCCTGCTCTCCTACCTCTACGAGACCCAAAAGACCGACCTCTCCCACATCGCGTCCCTGACGTGCGTGGCCGCGGGGCAGTTTATGGAGCTGGACCTGACCGCCCGGCGCAACCTGGAGCTCACCGAGACTCTGCGCTCCAAGGAGAAGAAGGGGAGCCTCCTCTGGGTGCTGGACAAGACCCGCACCCCCATGGGCCGCCGGCTCATCCGCAGCTGGATGGAGCGGCCCCTTCTCTCTCCGGCGGCCATCTCCCGGCGGCTGGGGGCGGTGGAGGCCCTGGTGAACGACCCCATCGCCCGGGAGGAGGCGGCGCTCGTCCTGCGGGAGATCACCGACCTGGAGCGGCTCATCGGGCGCATTGTCTACGGCACCGCCGGGGGAAGGGACCTGGCGGCCCTGGCGGCGGGGCTGGGGAAGCTCCCCCGCCTGCGGGACCTGCTGGCCCCGCTGGCCTCGCCCCTGCTGGAGTCCCTGCGGGAGGAGCTGGACGACCTCGCCGGGCTGCGGGAGCTCATCGGCCGGGCCATTGTGGACGAGCCGCCCTTCTCCGTGCGGGAGGGGGGCTTCGTTCGGGACGGCTACGACGCCGAGGTGGACCGCCTGCGGGACATCCTCCTCCACGGCAAGGACCGGGTGGCCGCCATCGAGGCCCGGGAGAAGGAGCGCACCGGCATCAAGAGCCTGAAGGTGGGCTATAATAAGGTCTTTGGCTACTATATCGAGGTCTCCAAGTCCTACTACAGCCAGGTCCCGGCCGACTACATCCGCAAGCAGACCCTGACCAACTGCGAGCGCTACATCACCCAGGAGCTCAAAGACCTGGAGCACGAGATCCTGACCGCCCAGGACCGCGTCACCGCCCTGGAGTATCAGATCTTCTGCCGGGTGCGGGAGACGGCCGCCGCCCGGGTGGGGGAGATCCAGCGCTCGGCCGGCGCCGTGGCCCAGGTGGATGTGCTCGCTTCTTTCGCCACTGTGGCCGCCCAGCGGCGCTACTGCCGGCCGGAGGTGGACCTCTCCGACCGGATTGAAATCCACGAGGGCTGGCACCCGGTGGTGGAGCAGATGCTCTCCGGCGCGCCTTTTGTGCCCAACGACACCCGGATGGACACGGGGGAGAACCTGGTAGCCATCATCACGGGACCCAATATGGCGGGCAAGTCCACCTATATGCGTCAGGTGGCCCTCATTGTGCTCATGGCCCAGATGGGCTCCTTTGTCCCGGCGAAGTTCGCCCACATCGGCATTGTGGACCGGGTGTTTACCCGCATCGGAGCCAGCGACGACCTCTCCGCCGGGCAGTCCACCTTTATGGTGGAGATGACCGAGGTGGCCGAGCTGCTCAAAAACGCCACCCGGCGCAGCCTCCTCATTCTGGATGAGATCGGCCGCGGCACCAGTACCTACGACGGCATGGCCATCGCCCGGGCGGTGCTGGAGCACTGCGCGGATAAAAAGCGCCTGGGGGCCAAGACCCTCTTTGCCACCCACTATCACGAGCTCACCGTGCTGGAGGGCCAGATTCCCGGGGTCAAAAATTACAACATCGCCGCCAAAAAGAAGCGGGACGACATTCTCTTCCTGCGCAAGATCGTCCGGGGGAGCGCCGACCAGAGCTACGGCATCGAGGTGGCCAAGCTGGCCGGGGTGCCCGACCGGGTCATCAAACGGGCCCGGGCGATTCTGGCCGAGCTGGAGGAGGGGAGCGCCGCCCCGGCGGACCGGACCCCCGCCGCCCCGGCGGATCAGGTGAGCCTCACCGATCTGGGCGCCCTGGAGGCGGCCGAGCGGCTGCGGCGGGTGGATGTGAACACCCTCACCCCCATTGAGGCCATGAACCTGCTCTATGAGCTCAAGCAGAAGCTGTAAAAAAACAAACGCCGCCCCGCAAAGGAGGGAAGCACCATGTACCCGCGCCGCAACTGGCAGGAAAAGCTGACTCTGGGAGAGTGTATCCGGGGCATTGCCCTGTCCGTCCTCTATTTCTGCGTTTTTCCCTTTGCCATGGCCTGGGTGCAGCAGACCGGCGGGGTGGAATTCCCGGTGGCCGAGGCCAATGTGGTCTACTACTTTATCTCGGTGTTTCTGGTGTTTCTGCTCTTCTGGCGGTTTTTGCAGCGGAATTTTGTCCTTCTCCTGGACCGCCTGCCCGAGAACCTCACCGGCGTGGCGGTGGGAGCCGCGGTGTGGGCGGTGGCGGACGGCCTGATCCGGCGGATTCCGCTACCGGTGCAAAATCCCAACGAGGTCGGCTATGCCATGGAGTACCTGCTCTCGCCCCGGGCCACGGTGGTGATTCTGGTGGTGCTCATGCCCATTGTGGAGGAGATGCTCTTCCGGGGTTTCCTCTTCGGCACCCTGCGCCGGTACAGCCGGACGCTGGCCTATGTGGCGACGGTACTCCTCTTCGCCCTGTACAGCGTATGGCAGTTCGTCTTTTCCTACGGCCGGGCCGATGTGCGCTATCTGCTTCTGGCCATCCAGTACCTGCCCTCCGGACTGGTCCTCTCCTGGTGCTACGACCACGGGGGCTCGGTGTGGTCGGCCGTCCTGCTCCATATGCTCATCAACGGCCTGACCCTCCTGCGGATTGTAAACGCAGGGTAGGCGCCGGCTTCGAACAGTCCAAAAGAGAAAGTTGGGTGAAACAACCATGCCCCATATTCAGACCCTGGAGCCCCATGTAGCCGACCTGATTGCCGCCGGGGAGGTGGTGGAGCGGCCGGCCTCGGTGGTGAAAGAGCTGGTGGAGAACGCCATTGACGCGGGGGCCTCCACCGTGACGGTGGAGATTCAGCACGGCGGCATGACGCTCATTCGGGTCACCGACGACGGCTGCGGCATCGCCGCCGGGGAGGCGGAGACCGCGTTTCTGCGCCACGCCACCAGCAAAATCCGCACCGAGTACGATCTGGAGGCCATCGGTACCCTGGGTTTCCGGGGGGAGGCCCTGGCCGCCATCGCGGCGGTGTCCCGGGTAGACCTGCTCACCCGCACGGCGGAGGAGCGCGTGGGCATCTCCCTGGAGCTGGAAGGGGGCGCGGTCCTCTCCCGGGAGGAGGCCGGCTGCCCCCAGGGAACCACCATGGTGGTGCGGGACCTCTTTTACAACACGCCCGCCCGGCTCAAGTTCATGAAAAAGGACTCGGCCGAGGGGGCGGCGGCCTTTGCCGCCGTGCAGCGGCAGGCCCTCTCCCACCCGGAGGTGAGCGTCCGTTTCCTCCGGGACGGAAAGCAGGAGCTTCTCACCCCCGGCGACGGCCAGCTCAAGAGCGCGGTCTACTCGGTCCTGGGCCGGGATATGGCCCTGGGCTTTCTTCCGGTGACCGGCTCCGGCGAGGAGATGGCGGTGACCGGCTTTGTCTCCCGACCCAATTGCTGCCGGGGGACGAGAGGATATCAGCACTTTTTCGTCAACGGCCGCTATGTAAAGTCCCGGACCATGATGGCCGCACTGGAAGAGGCCTATGCCAACCAGCGGATGGTGGGCAAGTTTCCGGGCTGCGTCCTCCATTTGACCACCAAGCTCAACGCGGTGGACGTGAATGTCCACCCCACCAAGCAGGAGGTCAAATTCAGCAGCGAGCGCAAGGTCTTCGACGCGGTGTATTACGCGGTGAAATCGGCGCTGGAGGGGGATCGGACCCGGCCCGCCGCCGTGCTGGAGCCCCCGCGGCCCCACGACAGCGTCACCCCGAACCAGACGAAATTCCAGACGATGACGGCCCGGGAGTATCGGGCCATGGGGACTTCGGCAGACCCTGCGCCGGCCCAGGTGTCCTCCCGGCCGGTCCGGGCGCACATCCCCACCGCCCCGGAGCGGGGAGGAAGCCTGCCCCTCCATGACTTCACCGCCCCCCGTCCGGCGCCCGCTCCGGCCCCCGCCCCTGTCCGGCAAGCGGCATCCCCCCCGCAGGAGGAGCGCCCCCCGCGGCCGGAACCGGAAGAACATCACGCGCCCCCTCCTCCGGAACCTGCGGTTTCCGCCGCTCCGGCTCCGGAGCCGGAGCCCTGGCGCCTGGCGGGGGAGGTGCTGAGTACCTATATCATTGTGGAGCAGGGGGACAAGGTCGTTCTCATCGACAAGCACGCCGCCCATGAGCGGATGCACTTTGACAAGCTCCGGGCGGAGGGGTATACTCCCATGTGTCAGGTCCTCCTCACACCGGCGGTCGTCACCCCCTCCGCGCAGGAGGGCGCGGTTCTTCTGGACAACCTGCCTCTGCTGGAGCGCTTCGGCTTTCAGGTGGAGGAGTTTGGGGGCGGGGCCCTGGTGGTCCGGGCCTGCCCCGACTATGTGGACGCGGGAGACATTGAGAACACCCTCTCCGAATTGGCGGGCAAGCTGCTCGCCACCGGCCGGGCCGACCCCGCGGCCGCCCGGGACGCGGTGCTGCACACCATGGCCTGCAAAGCGGCCATCAAGGGCGGACAGAAAAACGGGCCGGACGAGCTGCGCCGGGTGGCGGACGCGGTGATGAGCGGGGCGGTCAAATACTGCCCCCACGGCCGCCCGGTGGCCATTGAGCTCACCCGCAGGCAGCTGGAGAAGCAGTTCAAGCGGGCCTAGCGGCGCAAAAAACTTCCCTGAGCCGACAAAGTTCATGGGAATTTATGGAAATTATTGGTTATCATAGAGCCATTCCAGGCCTTCGGGCCCCAGAAAGAAAAGGAGTGCAGCTCTATGCAAAAGATCAACAACCTTCAGGACCTCTTTTTGCTCCGCGCCCGCAGCAGCCGGGCCAATGTGACGGTATTTCTCATGAACGGCTACCAGATCCGGGGGCAGATCACCGGCTTCGACGCCTTTGTGGTCATCGTTCAGAGCGAGGGCAGGCAGCAGGTCATTTACAAACACGCCATCTCCACGATTATTCCGGAACGGCCCATCTCTCTGGAAAACGAGGGAGGCGCCTCCCGGCGCGCTCAGGAGGAGAGCGCCGGACGGTAACGGCGGAGCGGGCGGCGGACAGGCCCCGGGCGGGCCGGGGAGTGAGACATGAAACAGGGCGCGCTGCTCAATCGAATTCTGATGCTCTTTTTTCTGGGCGTCATTCTGGTGTACATCGGCGTCTATACCTGGGACGCCCTGACCAATCCATTCACTCTGGTAAACTGCTACAGCGCCACGGTGGAGGATGTGCTGGAGGCCACCGGCGTCATTGCCCGGGAGGAACAGGTTCTCCAGGGCTCCGGGGCGGTGGTGGAACCCCTCTTCCAGGAGGGGGAGAAGGTATCCAAAGGGGATGCGGTGGTCCGGCTTTACAACAGCTCGGACGCCGCCGCCCGCAGTGCCCAGCTCTCCGCCCTGGAGGAGGAGCGCACCCAGCTTCAGTATGCCCTGGCCGCCACCAGCACCACCAGCAGCAACGCCCGGCTCAACGACGAGATCATCGCCGCCATCGCCGCGCTGCGGGCCGCCACCGCCGCCGGGGACTTCACCCGGCTGGAGGATCAGACTATGGAGCTGCGGGGGCTGATCTACCAGCGCTCCGCCGCCTATGGAGAGGGGGGCGCCGACCAGAGCGAGCTCCAGACCCGGCTGGAGAGCATCAACAGTCAGATCGCCTCCCTCACCGCCCAGACGGGACTGGAGAGCAGCGCGGTCACCGTGGACCAGCCGGGCATCTTCTCGGGGGAGGTGGACGGATATGAGAGCCTGCTCACCCCGGAGGAGGTACTCGCCATGGCGCCCGCCCAGCTGGAAGAGGCCATGAGCCAGAGCCCGGGCAGTACCGCAGATGCGGTGGGCAAGCTCATCACCGACTCCACCTGGTACTTCGCCTGCGTTCTCACCGAGGAGCAGGCCGACCGGCTCACAGAGGGACGCAGCATAGAAGTGCGCTTCTCCCGGGACTGGTCGGGAGAGGTGGACATGACGGTGGAGCGCATCAGCGCCCCGGTGGAGGGAGAGTGCGCCGTGGTGCTCTCCAGCAGCAAATTCCTCTCGGAAACGACCCTGCTGCGCCGCCAGACGGTGGAGCTGGTCCTCCGCTCTCAGGAGGGCCTGCGGGTGCCGGCCGGCGCGGTGCGCACCGAGGCGCGCACCGATGAGGAGACCGGGGTGACCGACTGGGTGGTGGGCGTCTATGCGCTGGTGGGCCTGCAGGCGGAGTTCAAACCGGTGGAGATTTTGGACCAGCGGGACGACTACTGCGTGGTCTCTCCGGTGGACTCCGACACCGCTTCGGACATTCTGCGCTCCGGAGATCAGGTCATCATTGCCGGAGCCGAGATTTATGATGGAATGGTCATCGACTAGAGATTCAGAAAAGAGGGGTCCGTTATGACGTTGCAAGAACGAGTGGAAGCGGTGCGGGCGAATATAGCCGCCGCCGCCCGGGAGGCCGGACGGGAGGCGGGGGAGATCACCCTGGTGGCGGCCACGAAGGTGCAGACCTCCGAGACCATCCGGCAGGCCATCGCCGCCGGCATCACCGTCTGCGGGGAAAACCGGGTGCAGGAGATGACCGCCCATCTGGCGGACAACGCCTACGAGGGGGCGGCGCTCCATTTCATCGGCCACCTCCAGACCAACAAGGTGAAATTCGTGGTGGGGCGAGTGGACCTGATTGAGTCGGTGGGCTCGCTCCACCTGCTGGAGGCCATCCAGGCCCAGGCCGCCAAAGCGGGCGTGGTCCAGGATATCCTGCTGGAAGTCAATGTGGGCGGAGAGGAGAGCAAGAGCGGCGTGGCCGTCTCCGAGCTGCCCGAACTGGTGGAGCGCAGCCTCCAACTGGACCATGTGCGCCTGCGCGGGCTCATGGCCATCCCTCCCGCCGCCCGGGAGCCGGGAGAAAACCGGCCTTTTTTTGCCCAAATGCATCAGCTTTTTGTTGACATAAAGGGAAATATAGACGATAATAAAGCTGTTCTTGATTGCCTCTCCATGGGGATGAGCGGGGATTATATGGACGCCGTCCGGGAAGGGGCCACCCTCGTCCGGGTGGGCACCGCCCTCTTCGGCCCCCGGCCGCCCATGGGTACGCCCAGATAAACGGGCCGAGAGACCCGTCTGAAATCGAACAGGAAGGAAGATCACTGATGGGAATTATGGATGAACTGCGGCGTCTGGCCCGGCCCTACGAGGACGAAGAGGATACCGACGGCTACGACGACGAGTACGAGGCGTCCCCCCGGGGGGAGCGCAGCGACTATAACGAGCGCAAGAGCGCACCCAAGAAAGAGCCCGCTTCCTTCAGCATGGAACCCGAGCGCCGGAGCAACAAGGTGGTCAACATCCACACCACCACGCAGCTCCAGGTGGTGCTGGTCAAGCCCGACCGGTTTGAAAATGCCGCCGAAATTGCCGACCACCTGCGGGAAAAGCGCACGGTGGTTCTCAATCTGGAGCAGACCAACAAGGATATCTCCCGCCGGATTCTGGATTTCCTCTCCGGCGCGGCCTACGCTCAGGAGGGCAAGGTGAAGAAAGTGGCCCTGTCTACTTACATCATCACCCCCTATAACGTGGATATTCTGGGGGATCTCATCGACGAATTAGAGAGCAACGGACTCTATTTCTAAGGGGCGGACGCCGGTCCGCCCGGGACTTGAGACTATGGAAAAGCGGGGGAAAGAGCTATGATGACGCCTCAGGAGGTCTCGGAGCACGCCTTTGCCAAGGCGTCCTTCGGGGGCTATAATATGGCCATGGTGGATGAGTTTTTGGACCTGCTCACCGCCGATTATACCTCTTTGTATAAAGAGAACGCGGTCCTCAAGAGCAAAATGAAGGTATTGGTGGAGAAGGTGGAGGAATACCGCTCCACCGAGGACGCCATGCGCAAGGCCCTGCTCACCGCCCAGCGGATGGCCGACGAGATGGTGGCCGAGGCCACCGCCAAGCGCAACGAGATGCTCCAGTCGGTGGATGCCGAGGTCAGGGCCCGCCGCAACCGGCTGCGCCAGGATGTGGCCGATGAAGAGGCCCGCCTGAGCGCCGCCCAGAAGGCTACGGCCGCCTACATCACCAAGCTGCGGGAGCTCTATCAGCACGAGATGGACTATCTCTCCAGCCTGGACAAGCTCCACGCGCCCGAGGCCGCGCCCGACCCGGTGGGGGAGGCCGCCCAGGCCATCGACTCGGCCGTGGAGCAGGCGGTCAAAAAGGAAGAGAGCGCCACCGACAGCACAGTCACCATTGAGGTGCCCGTGGAGGACCAGTCCGACGGCGGACTCTACGCCGAGCTCATGGAGCTCAATCTGAACCCCGCCGAGGGGGAGCGGCACAAGCGCCCCTCCCGCCAGCCCCTGGAGAAGTCCAAGGACGCCCCGGAGGAGGAAGAGGACGACACCGCGCCCACGAAACGGATCGATTTCTCCAACCTCCAGTTCGGCAAGGATTATCAGATTAAGTGACCCCTTGACAGAACGGGGAAAAGCGGATAAGATAATAGCGTTTTTAATATCCAAACGCGTGGAAAAGGACGAGTAACGCCACCGGACCGCACAGAGAGCCGCCATTTGGGTGCGAGGCGGACGGGAAGGGGCGCGAAGATCCCCTTGGAGCGTGCCGCTGAACGGGAGAGTAGGCGGCCACGGTTGGGCTCCGTTACCGGCCCTTCGAGGGGCCGCGGCATGTCCGCGGCAACGAGAGTGGTACCGCAGAGGTCGAGCGCCTTTGTCTCTTGAACATCAGGAGACAAGGGCGCTTTTTCGTAGGAGGAATGGAAATGAGCGTCAAATGCCCCCTGTGCGGCCGGGAGATGGAGAGAGGCCGCCTGTATGGAAAAGAGCCGCTGCTGTGGAGCCCCAAGGAGAAGAAACGCACCCTGCTCCGGGGGAGGGAGGACGTGAGCCTTTTCAACGGCGCGTTCCCGGAGGCTTGGATCTGCAAGGACTGCCACAAAGTCGTAGTCCACTATAAATAGCCGGCCCGGCTTAACGGCAGAAAAGGAGGCGCGCCATGGCGTGGGAATGGCTGAAAAAATGGGGACAGGACACCCCGCGGGTACACAGTTTTTCACCCCGCAGCTTTGAAGAGGCGGGGGAGATGGCCACGCGCATCGCCGAGGGGGACATCGTCCTGCTCAATGTGGAGCATCTGGAGTGGGAGATAGCCCGGCGGGTGGTGGACTTTTTGTGCGGGGCGGCGTTTGTGGCCTGCTACTGCTGCCACCGAACGGGCCCGTACAACTATATTTTCCTGCCCGGCGGGGTGGAGTTCTCCGAGGAGTTTGCCCAAGAAGCGGAGAAAGCGCCCGGCGGGGAGCCGGAAGAGGCGTCCCATGTCCCGCCGGAGCGGGAAACGCCGGAACCGGAGCCCCCGGCTGAGGCCGCCGGCGGACCGGAGGAGCCGGAGCCCTCTCCCGAAGAGGAACCGGAGGAAACTCCACAGCCCCAGGTGGCCCCGGAAGAAGAGCCGCAGGACCCCCAAAACCCGTAAATCCAATTTTTATCCCATAGAAAAAGGAGAAACAACCCATGGATTACAATCAGACTGTTCACCTGCCCCAGACCGACTTCCCCATGCGGGCGGGCCTGCCCAAGCGGGAGCCGGAGATGCTCCAGGAGATGTACGACCACGACCTCTACCACAAGATGGTCGCCCGCAACGAGGGCAAGCCCTCCTTCGTCCTCCACGACGGCCCCCCCTACGCCAACGGCAACATCCACATCGGCACCGCCCTCAACAAGATTCTCAAGGACATCATCGTCAAAGAGAAGAACATGACGGGCTTTTACGCCCCCTACGTCCCCGGCTGGGACACCCACGGCCTGCCCATCGAGTCGGCGGTTCTGAAGGACAAAAAGGTCAAGCGGGAGGAGATGACCACCGCTCAGTTCCGCACCAAGTGCCGGGAGTACGCCGAGAGCTATATCGCCAAGATGACCGGCCAGTTCCAGCGCCTGGGCGTGCTGGGCGAGTGGGACGACCCCTATATCACCCTCCTGCCGGAGTTTGAGGCCAAGCAGATTGAGGTCTTTGGCAAGATGGCCGAGAAGGGCCTCATCTACAAGGGCATGAAGCCGGTGTACTGGTGCCCCTTCGACCAGACCGCCCTGGCCGAGGCCGAGATCGAGTATCAGGACGACCCCTGTACCACCATCTTTGTCAAGTTCCCCGTGAAGGACGACAAGGGCAAGCTCGCCCAGTACGCCGACCTCTCCAGAACCTACTTCGTCATCTGGACCACCACCCCCTGGACCATCCCGGGCAACTACGCCATCTGCCTGAACGCCGACTTTGACTACGTCCTCCTCCAGGTGCCCGGCGGGGACGTGTATGTCCTGGCCCAGGACCTGGCCGAGAGCGTCTGCAAGGCCGCCCACATCGACTATGCCGCCTGCCGGGTGCTTGCCACCCTCAAGGGCAGCGAATTTGAGCTCATGACCGCCAAGCACCCCCTCTTCGACCGGGAGAGCGTCATCCTCAACGGCGAGCACGTCACCCTGGACGCCGGCTCCGGCTGCGTCCACACCGCTCCCGGCTTCGGCGCGGAGGACTTCCAGATCTGCCGGCAGTACGACAAGGCGGGCCTCACAAACATCGGCACCCCCGTGCCGGTAAACGCCAAGGGCGTCATGACCGACGAGCGCTACAACGGCCAATACTACGCCAAGGGCAACGACCTGGTGGTGGCCGACCTGGAGAACGAGGGCTTCCTGGTGGCCAAGGAGCAGATCACCCACTCCTATCCCCACTGCTGGCGCTGCAAGCACCCCATCATCTACCGGGCCACCGAGCAGTGGTTCTGCTCCGTGGACGCCATCAAGCAGACCGCTGTGGACGCCTGCGAGGGCATCCAGTGGCACCCCGGCTGGGGCAAGGAGCGCATGATCTCCATGATCTCCGAGCGCTCCGACTGGTGCATCTCCCGCCAGCGGGTGTGGGGCGTGCCCATCCCCATCTTCTACTG
>DWYC01000040.1 GCA_019118925.1 Candidatus Flavonifractor intestinipullorum
GGCCAGCACCGCGAAGGCGGAGCGGCCCAGGGTGGGGCAGTCCGGGTCGGTCATGCGGAGGATGGTGTCCGCCCAGTGCCGGGCGGTGACGGGCTCTCCGTCGTGGAACGCCGCGTTCTCGTCCAAATGGAAGCGCACCGAATACCCATCGTCGGCGCTCTCCCAGGACTCGGCGCCCCGGGGGCTCAGGCTCCCGTCGGCGTGGACAAAGGCCAGGCGGTCATAGAGCTTATCGTAAATCATACGGGAATAGTTGCTGCCCGAGGGGCTGTTGTAGGGCATCAGAGAGTCCCAGGCGTTGGAAATCCCGTAGCGGACCACCACCGCCTCCTCCGTATCCGTCTCTCCGCCTACCGGGGTACATCCGGTCAGAAGCAGGGCTGTCGTCAGGAACAGCGCGCCTAATTTTTTCAATTGTTTCCTTCCTTCCCGCCGCCGCGCGGCCTCTTTGGGATGAGGAACGCGCCCCCGCCCCGGTGAACTCCACCGGAATGCGGGCGCGCGCCCCACCGCTGTCTCGGCATCGGACCGCCTTCGGCCCTCACTCCACCGTAACCGACTTGGCCAGGTTACGGGGTTTGTCGATGTCGCAGCCGTGCATCAGGGCTACGTAGTAGGCGAAAAGCTGCATGGGCACCACCTCCAGAGAGGGCAGCAGCGCCGTCTCGGTGTCGGGTACGGTGAGCACATGGTCCACCGTGCGCCCCATGGCCTCCCGCCGGGAGTCCACCGTCACGCCCAGCACGTCGGCCCCCCGGCTCTTCACCTCCACCACGTTGCTCATGGTCTTTTCGAACACGTGGCCGCAGCCCGCCACGGCCACCACCAGCGTCCCCGGTTCGATGAGAGAGATGGTGCCGTGCTTGAGCTCCCCGGCGGCGTAGGCCTCCGAGTGGAGGTAGGAGATCTCCTTGAGCTTCAAAGAGCCCTCCAGCCCCACGGCGTAGTCCATATTCCGCCCGATAAAGAACACCGAGGGGTGGTTGAAGTAGATGGAGGCCAGATACTGGATCTCCTCCCGCCGCTCCAGCACCGTCTCCAGCTGCTCCGGGATGGCCTGGAGGGCGGCGAGAAGGGCGTCGTACTCCGCCCGGGAGACCGTCCCCATCTGTCCGGCGCAGTACAGAGCGATCAGGTCCACCACCGCCAGCTGGGTGGAGTAGGCCTTGGTGGTGGCCACGGCGATCTCCGGCCCGGCCCAGGTGTAGAGCACGTTGTCGCTCTCCCGGGCGATGGTGGAGCCCACCACATTGACAATGGAGAGCACCCGGGCCCCCAGCCGCCTGGCCTCCCGCAGGCCGGCCAGGGTGTCGATGGTCTCCCCCGACTGGCTGATGACCAGGGCCAGGGTGTGGGGGGTCACAATGGGGTCGCAGTAGCGGAACTCCGAGGCCAGGGCCACTTCCACCGGCTTGCGGAGCATCCGCTCCAGGGTGTATTTGGCGGCCATGCCCACGTGATAGGAGGAGCCGCAGGCGATGATATAGATCTTATCCAGATTCTTCAGGTACTCCGGGGTGAGCTCCACCCCGTCCAGCACCACCCGCCCGTCCTGAATGCGGGGGGAGATGGTGTCCCGCACCGCCTTGGGCTGCTCCATGATCTCCTTGAGCATAAAGTGCTCATAGCCGCCCTTCTCGGCGGCCGAGATCTCCCAGTCCACGTGGCGGCGCTCCTTCTCCACCGGGCGCAGGTAGGCGTCGTACACCCAGCAGTGGTCGGCGGTGAGCTCGGCGATCTCCCCGTCGTCCAGGTAGCACACCTCCCGGGTGTGCTCGATAACCGCCGTCACATCGCTGGCCAGCACGTGGAAGCCCTCCCCAAAGCCCAGGATAAGGGGGCTGTCCTTCCGGGCGGCGATGAGCCGGTCCGGGCAGTCGGCGCACACAATGCCCAGAGCGTAGGCCCCCTGGATACGGTGGATCACCTTGGTCACCGCGTCCAGGATATTTCCATGGTAATAGTACTCCAGCAGCTGGGCCACCACCTCGGTATCGGTCTCCGAGGCGAAGTGGACGCCCGTGGACTGGAGAAACTCCTTGATTTCCGCATAATTTTCAATGATGCCGTTGTGGACCACCGCGATGCGGCCGTTCTCGCTGACATGGGGGTGGGAGTTCACGTCCGAGGGCGCGCCGTGGGTGGCCCAGCGGGTGTGCCCCAGTCCCACCTGGCCCCGCAGGCCGCCCCGGGCGGCCACCTGGTCGGCCAGGACCTGAATTCTCCCTTTGGTCTTGACCACCTGTAGCCCCCGCTCCGGGTCGTACACCGCCACACCCGCCGAGTCGTATCCCCGGTACTCCAGGCGGCGCAGCCCCTCCAGGAGGATGGGCGTGGCCTCTTTCTTTCCAACAAATCCGACAATACCGCACATAAATTGGATCTCCTAGCTGTATCTATCCATGCTCGCTCAGCTTTTATACTGAATAGTTTAGAAATTTGCCCCAGCACTACTTCTGCTATTATACCACATTCCCGCCCTGCGTAAAGGATTTCTTTGCAGGTTCTCCTCGATTTCCCCCTTTTGCGCGGCGCAGGGCGGCGCGGTATTGCGGGCCGTCCTCCACCAGGATGATGTCCGCGCCGAAGCGCCGCACCGACTCCCAGGGAAAGATCCGGTCCTCTTCCCGGCCCAGCAGGCCGAACAGCCGCAGGCGCCCCGGCACCACCAGCGCCCGCACCTGCCCCGCCTCCAGGTCCACTTCCACATCCCCCACATAGCCGTAGCGCCGCCCGTCCCGGATGCTGATGATCTCCTTGCACCGCAGCTCCGTCACCCGCTCTTCCATGGTCCGCTCCCCCTTTCTTGCCCGGATACCGGCACTGTATGCCTGTTCCGGCCCGTCCTATGCCTCCTGAGAGCGGAAAAAGGGCGGAGCTCCCGCTCCGCCCTCCTTTGGGAAATGAGGCTCAGGCCTTCTTCTCCTCCCGGTCGAAGGCCACCCCGGCCACGTTTACATTGACGCACGTCACGTCCAGGCCGCTGGTGTTGCTGATGGCGTTAAAGACCGCCTCCTGCACGGCGCCGGCCACCGCCGGGATGGTGAAGCCGTACTGGATGAGGATGGACACCTCCACGCTGACGCTGTCCTCCACCACGGTGATGTGCACGCCCTTGGACAGGCTCTTTTTGCCCAGCAGCTCCGCCAGATCGGAGCCCAGATTGGGGGCCAGGCTGCTCACGCCCTCCACCTCCAGGGCGGCGGCGGCGGCGATGACGGCCAGAACGTCCTCGGAAATATGGACCGTTCCCAGCTCGTCGGGCCGGGAGATATACTCTCTTGCATCGGCCATTGCGCTTCACGCTCCTTTTGTCATACAGGCCAAAATTCGTTTGGTCTGTCTCATTGTACCACAGCCGAGGCAAAATACCAACTGATTTTTTCGGCGGGAGCGAGAAATCTTTGGCAGGCTCAGGGCTCGGCCTCAATGATCTTGATCTGGCTGGCCGGCAGGCCGGTCTCTCCGGTGACAATTTCGGTGATGCGGGCTACGTCCGCGTCGGTGAGCCCCCCCTCTACGGCGGAGACCACCACGCTGGCGCTGTTTTCGCTGATGAACGCCACACAGTCGGCATAGCCCTTGGCGGTGACCAGGTTTTCGATCTGGGCCTCGGAGACGGTGGTGCTGGCCATGGTCTCAATGGCCTGGGTCAGCTGGGTCTGCATGGCCTCGTCGGCGCTCTCGTCGGCGGCCGACTCCTGGAGGATGCGCAGAGCGCTGTCCCGGGCCTCCTGCCGGTTGAGCCGGGCGCTGTCGAAATAGCCCGTCCCGCCGCCGGAGTTCTCCGCCTCCCCGCCGCTGGGGGCCGGACTGGCCGGGGCGCTCTCCTCCGGGCCGGCGCTGGGGGAGGTCAGCAGCGGGTCGGTGCTCTCCGCTCCCACCAGCGCCGCCTGTCCCAGGACCTTCCCGGCGTCCGCCGTCTCCTGGTTGTAAGACCAGTTTAAGTACACCGCCGCACAGACGAAGAGTACGATGGCGGCCACCACCGCGTTGCGTTTCCAGAGTTTCATGTCACCACTCCTCACTTTCCTTCGATTCCCTTACAAATTGAGATCCGGTCGGCCCCCAGTCCGGTCACCGCCGAGACCGCCTGCGTCAGCGTCAGGCGTACCGCCGGGTCGTCTCCTCCCGAGCATACCACCAATGCGCCGCGGAATTGGGGGGAACGCTGTTCCACTGCCACAGTCTCTTCTCCGGCCGAGCCCCGGGAGAGAAGCACCGTGGTGCTCTCCCCGCTCTCCCGGTCCCCCTCC
>DWYC01000041.1 GCA_019118925.1 Candidatus Flavonifractor intestinipullorum
GGTGGCCCAGTTCGCCGCTGCCGGTAAGGAGATGAAGAAGAAGAGCCTCAGCGAGATCGCCATGCAGTACGGCTACGTCTACGTGGCCCAGGTGGCCATGGGTGCCAACACCGCCCAGACCATCAAGGCCATTACCGAGGCCGAGGCCTATCACGGCCCCTCCCTCATCATCGGCTACGCCCCCTGCGAGATGCACTCCATCAAGGGCGGCATGATGAACTGCCAGAAGGAAATGAAGAAGGCTGTGGACTGCGGTTACTGGAACATGTTCCGGTTCAACCCCGCCGCCAAGGCCGAGGGCAAGAACCCCTTCACCCTGGACAGCAAGGCCCCTGCCGGCGGCTACCAGGAGTTCCTGATGAACGAGGCCCGCTATGCCCGTCTGACCCGGGAGTTCCCCGAGCGCGCCAAGGTCCTCTTCGAGCGCAACGAGGAGGCCGCCAAGGAGCGCTACGAGCACCTGACCCGTTTGACCGAGCTGTACAAGTAAGGCAGGGTCTGTCTGCCCCATACCCAGCCCAGCGAAGCGGGTGGGTATGGGAGAGGAGGCGCAGCGGAAGGATCGAGGGTTCGCAGGATATGCGGAGCCGAGGGATCTGCAGCTTGTGCCGACGAGACCGAGCTGTACAAGTAAGAGGCTTCTTACTACCAGCGCACAAGGCCCCCGTGAGAGATCTCACGGGGGCCTTTCGATAGAAAAAAGGAGACAGATATGAACCATCAAGAGGTGCTGGAGCGTTTTTCCAAGGAGCAGCTCATGGAGCTCATTGGGATCTACGCCAAAAACTGGCTGGCTATGGACGGCGTCTGGTTTCAGTCCGTGGAGCGGAAATACGGAATGGATGAGGCCATGGCCCACGACGCGGCCGCCTGGGAGCGGTTCACGGTCATTGAGGCCCGGCGCATCAAAGCCTTCCTGGGCCTGCCGGAGCATCCGGGCCTGGAGGGGCTGGCCCAGGCCCTCTCCCTGCGGTTCTACGGCAATCTGAACCAGGCCGAGCCGGAGCTCCGGGGCAATACCCTCGTCTACCGGGTGGCGGACTGCCGGGTCCAGTCCGCCCGGACGCGCAAGGGCATGCCCCTCCACCCCTGCAAAAGCGTCGGGCTCATTGAGTACGGCGGCTTTGCCCGGACCATCGACGACCGCATCACCTGCCGGTGCCTCTCCTGCTACCCGGAGGTCACCGATGAGACCTGCTCCTGCGCCTGGGAATTCACGCTGGAGGGGCCGGTCTGAGGGGAAAAGTGTACAAAAGTAACCGGCGCCCCGGCTGCTGAAGAGCAGTTGGGGCGCCGGTGGCTTTTTTGATCAATAGAGGTTGTCCAGGTAGTCGATGGCCTGTCCCACAGCGCCCTCCATGCAGTCGCAGAGGATGACGGCGCCGCTCTCCAGGATGGCGGGGACAGCATTGGAGGGGGCAAAGGCGATCCTGGCCTGCTCCAGCATGGGCAGGTCGTTGGCGTTGTCGCCGATGCAGTAGGTGTGCTCCAGGCTGACGCCGCACAGCTCCGCCAGCTTGACGGCCATTGTCCCCTTGTTGGCCCCCCGGGCGATGAGCTCCAGCAGGGTGTCCGAGGAGAAAAACGCCTCGTAGTCCGCATACCAGGGCTGGGCCACCATATACTGCTGCAGGGCCTGCAGCTCCTCCGGCTGCCCCTCGAAGAGGGCCTTCAGGAAGGGGGGGCGGCTCTCCTCAAAGCGGGTGATCTCCCGGAAGGTATAGCGGCTGATATGGGCGTGGTTGCGGGTCAGATCGTTGGGGCGGATCACGTCGGAGCCGTTGTCCGCCCGATAGAGCTCACAGGCGCAGGTGAGATGGAGGCGCTCCAGATCCTCCAGGACCGCCCCAATGGAGTCGGGCAGCGGATGGAGGAACAGGTTGTCCCCCGTGGCCGGATCAATGATGGCCGCGCCGTTGCCGGTGCCGCAGGGGGCATTGGTGGGCACCATGGGCAGGAAGTGGACAAAGGAGATCCAAACCCGGCCTGAAGCCAAAGCGAACCGGCCGCCGTTGTCGATCCAATAGCGGATGCGCTCCAGATTGTAGGCCGGGATCTCCGGCAGCTCCTGGCCGGACCAGACCGCGGCGCTGGTGCGCAGCAGCGTATCGTCAAAATCGCTGATGAGCAGCGCCCCGTCAAATTTTCCCATTGTAAAACTCCTCCTGTTTCCGAAACATCTGCTGTTATCTTACCATGGATTTTTCCGCCGCACAATGTTCTTTTTCCGCCGGACAGGCCATAGGATGGCAGCAAGGGACCTGTGCTGCGGCCGGGCTCCCCCTATCCCGTTTTTCAGGAGGTCCTACCAATGAAGAAGCCATCCAAACGAACCGGCGTCCCCCGGCGTCTGGCCGCCGTCACGCTGGCGGTGACCGTGCTGTGGGTGGTGTTCGCCACCGCCGGCAGCGAGACCCTCCGGGGCGCTCTGGACGCCCTGAGCCAGCGCAGCAGCCTGGCGGTGGCGCTGCTGCGCGCCCAGCTGGGGGACAGCCGCCCGGAGAGCGACTGGCTCACCACCGCCACCGCCATGGTCATCAGCCAGTCCCCCCTGCTCCTCAGCAGCCGGGAGGCGATTCTGGAGCTCCACTCCCGCTCCGACGGCGACGACCAGGCCCAGGAGCCCCCGGACACCAACCAGCCCATTCGGGAGACGCCGGTGGAGCCGGAGGAGGCCCCGACGGGGGCGGAGACCGGAACGGATCTGACCTTTGCCGACAACGGCGTCACCCCCCAGACCCTGGTGCCCACCGGCACGGTCGGGTACATCGTCACCGGACGGACCTACATCAACAACTACTCGGACAACGACTTTGACGCCTCCCTCTTCGACGGCACCTTTGCCGCCCGGCTCAGCGAGGCCGAGCCCCAGGTCCTCATTGTCCACACCCACGGCAGCGAGGCCTACACCATGCCGCCGGGAGAGGAGTATGAGGCGAGCGGCGAGAGCCGCACCACGGACACCACCTACAACGTGGTGCGGGTGGGGGACGAGATCGCCAGCGTGCTGGGGGAGTACGGCATCTCCGTGGTCCACGACCGGACCCTCCACGACTACCCGGAGTACAACGGGGCCTATGACCGCTCCCTGGCGTCCATTGAAAGTTACCTGGAGAAATACCCCTCCATCTCCATTGTGCTGGACATCCACCGGGACGCCATCTATGACGGCGAGGGCAGCCCCTACAAGGTGGTGTCCCAGGTGGCGGAGGGCCGGGCGGCCCAGATGACCTTTGTCATCGGCACCGACGGCTCGGGCCTCCCCAACGACAACTGGCAGGAGAACCTGAAGCTGGCCGCGGCGGTGCAGGACACGCTGCTGACGGACTATCCCACCCTCATGCGGCCCATCACCGTGCGCAACTCCCGGTACAACCAGCACTGCACCACCGGGAGCCTGCTGGTGGAGGTGGGGGCGGCGGGCAACAGCCTGGACGAGGCCCTGCTCTCCGCCCGGCTGCTGGCGGCGGGCCTGGCGGAGACCCTCCAAAACGCCCCGGCGGCATAAAAACCCCCGACGGAATTTGTTCCGTCGGGGGAGACTGTCGAAAAAGTGGCGAGCCACTTTTTCGAGTCAGGCTGCACGAAATTTTCACCTCGATTTCTTGCAAAATTGTCGGCAAAAATTTCGTGAGAAGTGTCATTTCCGAGGCGCATGTCCTCGGAAATGACGGGATTTCATTTTATTCCGCCGCCTGCGGGCGACGGAACTCCTTGCAGGAGGGCTTTTTTGACACGCTGCCCCGCCGGAATCAGTTCCGGCGGGGCCTGTTCCCTTGTTTTCAATCCTTACTGGCAGAGGTAACTGTACCATCCCTCAGAGGAATTTTCCTCCAGGATGGTGAAGCCGTTCTCCACCAGCTTCCCCTTGACCTCCGCGGCCCGGTCGTCGATGATGCCCGAGCAGAGGAAGTACCCGTCCGGCGACATCAGGTCCCGGGCAGTGGCGGCCAGGGCGATGATGACGTCCGCCACGATGTTGGCCACCACGATGTCGTACCCCGCGCCCATGTCGGCCCGGAGCTTCCTGTCCGAGAGCACGTCCCCAGCCCGGACGGTATAGCGGTCCTTCCCGATGCCGTTGAGGGCCGCGTTCTCATAGGCCACGTCCACGGCCTTGTCGTCGATGTCGCAGCCAAAGGCGCTGTCCGCCCCCAAAAGCAGGGCGGCAATGGACAAAATGCCGCTGCCGCAGCCCAGGTCCAGCACCCGCATCCCCGGCTTTACCAGCCGCTCCAGAGCCTGGAGACACAGGCGGGTGGTGGCGTGGCTGCCGGTGCCGAAGATAAGGCCGGGGTTCAGGCGCAGGGCCACCCGGCCGTTGGGGTCGGCCTCCTCCCAGTCGGGGATGACGATGAGCCGCTCCCCGATCTCCATGGGCTTGTAGAAGGCCTTCCAGTTGTTCTCCCAGTCCGCGTCCTCCACATTCTCCATGGTGAGGAGCAGGGAGCCGAACGCCGGGTGGGCCTCCTTGAAAGGCTGGAGGGCGATGCGGGTCATGGCCAGGGTCCGGTACCCCGCCTCGCTGTCCTCCAGGTAGAAGGTGATGCGGCACTTCCCCGCCATGGACTGCTCCAGGCCCTCGTCCACGTAGTCCCAGTACTGGCGGTTCTGCTCCAGAAAGTTGTGGAAATCCCCCTCGTCCTCGATGACCAGGCCCTCGATACCCTGGTCCCGGAGGAGGTCGCTGACCGGCTCCAGACCGGCGGGGGTGGTGTCAATGTGCAGTTCCAGCCACTTCATAGGCGTTTCTCCTTTTTTTACAAGGCTTTCCCTGCCATGGGCGGGGAGATTTCGCGTGCCCGGACGCGGGGCGTTTCTAGTACACCCCTGCCAGGGGAGATTTCGCGCTCCGGCGCGAGGGACGAGTTCCGCCCCCATTGCCATAGGGGAACGTTTTTCCACCCCCCATTTTCTTTTCGTCTTGCCGAAAAGAAAACGGGCCGTGGACGGTCGTCGTCGACGCAAGTTACACATCGTTCGTTTCGCCGCAAGCGGCAAAACTCACTCGTTCCACTGCGTCTCCTCTCCCCACAAAATCTCCGATTTTGCGGGGGCCCCATAAAGGGCGCTTATTG
>DWYC01000042.1 GCA_019118925.1 Candidatus Flavonifractor intestinipullorum
GAGCAGGCGCAGCTTAAAGTGGAAATCCAGACCTTGCAGCAGGAAATCGAAGTACAGGAACGACAGATTGAAAATTTGGAGCAGTTCATCCAGCGGGTACACAAATACGAGGATTTGCAGGAAATGACCCCTTACGCCTTGCGTGAGCTTGTCAAAGGCATCTACATCGAAGCGCCTGACAAGAGCAGCGGGAAGCGCAGACAGGGCATCCGCATCTCCTATGACCTTGTGGGCTTTATCCCCGTGGACGAACTGATGAAACAGGAAACGGCATGACCGAAGCCATGCCGTTCCTGCAAGAAGCAATATTACTTTCTTATGCCCCCCGCCCATTGCGGCAGGGGGCGTTTTTTAAATGGCCACCGGGATGGGCTCCTCCATGGGGTGGGCCCGGTAGCCCTCCAGAGAGACGCTCTCCGGAGTGAAGGCGTAAAAATCGTCCACTGTGGGGTCCAGGTGAAAGGCGGGCGCCGGGTAGGGCTCCCGCTGGAGCAGCGCCTCCACCATGGGCACGTGGCGGTCGTAGATGTGGGCGTCGGCGATGACGTGGACCAGCTCCCCGGCCTCCAAGCCGGAGACCTGGGCGAACATGTGCAGAAGCACCGCATACTGCATCACATTCCAGCCGTTGGCGGTGAGCATATCCTGACTGCGCTGGTTGAGTACGGCGTTGAGGGTGTTCCCGCTCACGTTAAAGGTCACCGACCAGGCGCAGGGGGCCAGGGCCATCTCGCTCAGGTCGTGGTGGTTGAAGAGGCTGGTGACCATCCGCCGGGAGGCCGGGTTGTATTTCAGGTCGCGGAGCACCCGGTCCACCTGGTCGAACTCCCCGTCGGGGTAGCGGTGCTTCACGCCCAGCTGGTAGCCGTAGGCTTTGCCGATGGTGCCGTCCTCCCCGGCCCAGGCGTCCCAAATCCGGCCCCGCAGGTCGGCGACCCGGTTGGACTTCTTCTGCCAGATCCACAGCAGCTCGTCCACCGCCGTCTTGAGATACTGCCGCCGCACCGTCAGGATGGGAAACTCCTCCCGCAGGTCGTAGCGATGGACCACGCCGAAGCGCTTGACCGTGTGGGCGGGCGTCCCGTCGGCCCAGCGGGGGCGCACCTCCAGCCCGGTGTCCCAGGTCCCGTGGTCCAGAATATCCCGGCAGGTCTCCAAAAAGAGCCGGTCGGCATAGCTCATGGCAGGTTCCTCCTCCCGGCGGCGCTTCCCAGCCCGCCTGTTTCATGGTATACTCTCAATAAAGACGGCGCAGCGCCCCGCCGCAGCGGCAGCGGTAGCGCTCCGGATGGCGCACCAGAATGGAGGCCGTGGCCCGGGGGAACTCCCGCCCGCAGCTCTGGCACACCAGCAGATGGCGCACCGGCTTCACGTCGGGGACGTGGAGCTCCTCACAGGCGCTGGTGCGCCGGATCTGGTAGCCGTACGCCTGGTTCATCCGCTGGGCGTAGCTCTTCCAGCGCGCCCCGTGGTCCCGGCAGCCGGGGCAGGTGTGCAGCAGCTCATGGGCCAGGGTCTGGCGGCAGGCCCCCTCGGGGGCCTCCAGCAGCCGCTCGGTGAGCTCGATAAGGTAGCCCCCCTCCCGGCGGATGCAGCAGCCGAAGCGGGTCACCGCCCGGCGGTTCACCCGCACATGGGGGTCCACCCGGTCGGAGACCGGGATCCCCAGCGCCCGGGCCTGCTCGGCCACGGCGGAGAGCAGCGCGTCAAAGTCGTTCATTCCGATCCCTCCCCCTCGCCCCTGGGGGCGCGGATACAACCCCTACTTTACCACATCCCGCCCCCCGGTACAAGGGGATTTGAAAGGAGCATACCCCCATGCCTGAAGAGACCCACACCCTGCGCGTCATCGCCCGCATCCGCAGCGATTTCCCCACCAAATTCGGCGTTCCCCGGCAGAGCGGCCTGGTGGAGGCCCTCAAGTCCACGGTGGTCTTTGAGCCCCCCTACCGCAATCCCGACGCCCTGCGGGGGCTGGAGTCCTTCTCCCACATCTGGCTGATCTGGCAGTTCTCCGGCGCGGTGCGGGAGAGCTGGTCCCCCACGGTGCGCCCGCCCCGGCTGGGGGGCAACGCCCGCATGGGGGTATTCGCCACCCGCTCCCCCTTCCGGCCCAACCCCATCGGTCTCTCGGCGGTGCGCCTGGAGGGTATCGACCTCCACACCCCCGACGGGCCGGTCCTCCGCGTGGCGGGGGCCGACCTGATGGACGGCACCCCCATCTACGACATCAAGCCCTACCTCGCCTACGGCGACTGCATCCCGGAGGCCGGCGCCGGTTATACCTCCAGCCTGCCCGAGCGGCTGCTGGAGGTGGATCTCCCGGAGCGCTGGCTCGCCCTGGTGCCCCAGGACCGGCGGGAGGCCCTTCTGGGTGTGCTGGCGCACGATCCCCGCCCCTCCTACCAGCGGGACCCGGAGCGGGTGTACGGCCTCTCCTTCGCCGGGCTGGACGTGCGCTTTACCGTGACGGGGGATGTGCTCACCGTCTGTCAGATCCGCCCGCTAAACCGCGCGGAAGAACCCTGAGAACCGGCCGGGCCGGGGAGGCATCCAGCCTCCCCGGCCCGGTTCAGGATTCCGGCTTGAGCCGGTATTGCAGCTGGTCCAGCCGTTTGCTCTTGCGGTTATTCTGGGCGATAAGCTGGGCGATCTGGCCCTCCGCCTGCTCGATCTCCTGCCGGAAGGTGCGGGCCGACACCCGCAGGGCCCCGTGGCCCAGGATGATGAGCTGTTCCGCCCCGTCGGAGGTGGCCACCCGGACCCGGTGGTGTTTGCCGATCTCATAGGTAACCCGCTCGATGTAGGCGTCGGCGGTCTCGGCCTCCTTGGTGTAGACCACGTGGATGTTGTGGTACTTCTCCACACTGCCCGGATTGCCCTTCACCTTATAGGCGTCAAAGACCAGAATGACCCGGCACTTTTTAAAGCCCTGGTAGTTGCTCAGGATGTCCATGAGGGCTTTCCGGGCGGCATCCAGGCTGGTCTGCGAGAGGGCCTTGAGCTCCTCCCAGGCGTGAATGATGTTGTATCCGTCCACCAGCAGGTACTCCGGGCCCAGGTTCTGCTCCTTCAGGTTGTACTTCCCCTCGTCCAAACTGGTGCGGGCGGGCTTGGGGGCGGGCCGGAAGGCCTCCCGCTCCGGCACTTTGCCATAGGTGCGCTCATAGATGGCCAAAAGCTCCTTGTCCTGCTCCAGGGAGAGTCCGGCTCCCCGCCGCACCGGGCGGACGGGCTCCTCCGGTTCCGGCTCCGGCCGGGCCGGGCGCAGGCAGGGGGGCAGGTGCATGTGCGCCTCCACCCGGTCCCATTTGACCGTCACGCCCGCCCCGTGGTCGCAGAAGACCGAGTTGGGCGGGTTGTCCACATCCCGCTCCGGGTCGTAGCCCAGGGCGGCCACCACCTGCGCCTGATTCCGGCAGGGCTCGTACCCCCGCAGGGCGCAGAAGAGCCGCCCCCGGCCCCGGGTGTAGGCCCGCACCTCCGTCTGATAGTCCCGCAGGGCGGCCACCGGGGCCGCCCCGGTGAGGAGGGCCATGTCCCCTCCGCTCTCCTGGAGCTGGCATTCGCCTCCCATCTGTTGAAGGTCCGCCATGGCCCGGCCCACCTGCTCCTGGGGCAGCTCCAGGCGCAGGTCGTACCAGGGCTCCAGGAGGATATTTTCCGCCTTCATCAGCCCCTGGCGCACCGCCCGGTAGGTGGCCTGACGGAAGTCGCCCCCCTCGGTGTGCTTCAGGTGGGCCTTTCCGGCGGCCAACGTGATCTTCATGTCGGTGATGGGGGCGCCGGTGAGCACCCCCGGGTGCTCCCGCTCCATCAGGTGGGTCAGGATGAGCCGCTGCCAGTTGCCGTCCAGCTCGTCCTCCGGGCAGGCGGTGGCGAAGGTCAGTCCGCTCCCCCGCTCCCCCGGCTCCAGAATCAGGTGGACCTCCGCATAGTGGCGCAGGGGCTCGAAGTGGCCCACCCCCTCCACCGGTGCGGCGATGGTCTCCCGGTAGAGGATGCTCCCCTCCCCAAAGGCGATCTCCAGCCCGAAGCGCTCCTGCACCAGCTCCCGCAGCACCTCCAGTTGGACCTCTCCCATGAGCTGGACATGGATTTCCCGCAGGGACTCCCGCCACAATACGTGGAGCTGAGGGTCCTCCTCCTCCAGCATCCGGAGTTTGGCCAGCGCCGTGTGGGGGTCGCAGTCGGCGGGGAGCTCCACCCGGTAGGTGAGCACCGGCTCCAGCGACGGCGGCGGGGAGTCGGGCTCCTCTCCCAGGCCCTCCCCCGGCCAGGTCTGGTCCAGGCCGGTGACGGCGCACACCATCCCCGCCTCCGCCCGGTCCAGGGTCTGGTACTTGGCTCCCGAGTAGAGCCGGATCTGGTCGGCCTTCTCCCGCCAGGGCTCCCCCCGCCGGTCCTGACCGGAGAGCATGTCCTTTACCGCCAGCGCCCCGCCGGTCACCTTCAAATAGGTCAGCCGTCCGCCCTGGGCGTCCCGGCCGATTTTGTAGACCTTCGCCCCAAAGGCGGCGGGATAGCGCTTCCGGGGCGCCCAGCGCTCCAGGCCGTCCAGGAGCGCATCCACCCCCTCCAGCTTCAGCGCCGAGCCGAACCAGCAGGGGAAGCACTTGCGCGCCCCGATCAGAGCGGAGAGCGCCTCCTCCGGCACCTCCCCGGTGGCCAGATAGCCCTCCAGCACCGCCTCGTCGCACAGGGCCAGCTCCTCCAGCACCGCCGGGTCCTCCAGCCGCCCGGCGTCAAAAAAGCCGCTCCCCAACCCCGACAGGGCGGAGAGCACCTCCTCCCGGCGGGCTCCGGCCAAATCCATCTTATTGACAAAGACGAAGGTGGGCAGCCCCTGCCGCTCCAGCAGCTTCCACAGCGTGCGGGTGTGGCTCTGCACGCCGTCGGTGCCGCTGATGACCAGTATGGCGCAGTCCAGCACCTGGAGGGTGCGCTCCATCTCGCTGGAAAAGTCCACATGGCCCGGCGTGTCCAGCAGGGTCACCTGGGTCTCCCGCAGAGGCAGCACCGCCTGTTTGGAGAAGATGGTGATCCCCCGCTCCCGCTCCAGGCGGTCCGTGTCCAGAAAGGCGTCCCCGTGGTCCACCCGCCCCAGCTTCCGCAGGGCTCCGCTCCGGTAGAGCATCGCCTCCGACAGGGTGGTCTTGCCCGCATCCACGTGGGCCAGAATGCCCACGACCAATTGTCTCATTGCCTCACCCCATGGCCCGGGGCCCGGCCCCGGGAACGTATTGTTTTTAGCATACCACACCCCGGCTCCGATTACCACGCTCACTTCCGCCCCAACGGCAAAAATCCCCTGCCGGGACGGCAGGGGATTTCTGAACTGCACGGAGCAGGCCGCGTTGTGCTTACACCAGCTGAACGATGGCCATCTCGGCGGCGTCGCCGCGGCGGGGGCCGATCTTCACCACGCGGGTGTAGCCGCCCTTGCGCTCGGCGTACTTGGGGCCGATCTCGTCGAAGAGCTTCTTGGCCACGTCCTCCTTGGTCAGGTAGGACAGGGCCTGACGGTAGGAGGCCAGGTTGGCCTTCTTCGCCAGGGTGATCATCTTCTCGGCCATGGGGGCCACTTCCTTGGCCCGGGCCAGGGTGGTCTTAATCTGGCCGTTCTCCAGCAGGTAGGTGGTCATGGCGCGCAGCATGGCCTTGCGCTGATCGCTGCGGCGGCCCAATTTACGGTATCCGGACATGTCAGTCACTCCTAACGGTATTTCGCGCGGCGAAATCCAGTGTAAATTCGTCCTGAGAGATCGCTCTCTCCGAGAAGCGCCGCGCCCACAGGGCGCGGCATCGCCTTCCGGCGTATCCGGGAGGGGACGTTACATGCCCCCGGACCGCTTCTCTCCTGCGCCCGCAGGCGCGTGTCAGTTGTTGCTGCTGCTGTCGTCGCTGGCCAGGGACAGGCCCATCATGGCCAGCTTGTTGATGACCTCTTCCAGGCTCTTGCGGCCCAGATTCCGCACCTTCATCATCTCGTCCTCCGTCTTGGAGATCAGATCCTCCACGGTGTTGATGTTGGCGCGCTTGAGGCAGTTGAAGGAGCGGACGGACAGGTCCAGCTCTTCGATGGTCAGCTCCAGCACCTTGTCCCGCTGGGCCTCGCTCTTCTCCACCACCGTGGACTTGGAGCCCATGGTCTCCGAGAGGTCGGTGAAGAGGACGAAATGGTCGCACAGGATCCGTGCGCCCAGGCTCACCGCGTCCCGGGCGGTGATGGTGCCGTTGGTCCACACTTCCAGGGTCAGCTTGTCAAAGTCCGTCTGGTCTCCCACGCGGGTGGGCTCCACGGTGTAGTTGACCTTTTTCACAGGGGTGTAGATGGAATCCACCGGGATGAGACCGATGACGGTCTGGGCGGGCTTGTTCCGGTCGGCGGAGACATAGCCCCGGCCGTGGGACAGGGTCAGCTCCATGTTGAGGCTGGCGTCGGGGCCCAGAGTGGCGATGTGGAGCTCCGGATTGAGGACCTCCACTTCGCCGTCGGCCTTGATGTCGCCGGCGGTGACTTCACACTCGCCGCTGGCCTCAATATAGACCGTCTTTACTCCCTCGCTGTGGAGCTTTGCGATGATATGCTTGACATTGAGGACGATTTCGGTCACATCTTCCTTAATGCCGGGAATGGTCGTGAACTCGTGCTGTACACCGGCGATCTTGATCGAAGTCACCGCGGTGCCAGGCAGCGAAGAGAGCAGGATGCGGCGCAGGGAGTTTCCCAACGTAATGCCGTAACCACGCTCCAGCGGCTCGACCACATATTTGCCGTACGAACCGTCTCCGGGGTTTTCCTCACACTGGATGCGCGGCTTTTCGATTTCTACCATGTGTTACCCTCCTTTTCGCAGCGGCGGGCCGGGTCGCCCGCCGCCTGGTATTACAGCTCACCAATAATCGAGGGTACGCTCTCTCTTACTTGGAGTACAGCTCGACGATCAGGTGCTCCTCGATGGGCAGATCCACGTCCTCGCGGGTCGGCATCTGAAGCACGGTGCCCTTCAGGGTGTTCTTCTCCCGCTCCAGCCACTTGGGCAGCAGGACGGTGGGGGCGTCCTCACCGGTCAGACGCTTAAACTTCACGGAAGAGCGGCTGGCCTCCCGGACCTCAATGACGTCGCCGGGCTTGACCAGGTAGGAGGGGATGTCCACCCGCTGGCCGTTGACGGTGAAGTGGCCGTGGCTGGCCAGCTGACGGGCCTCGCGGCGGGTCATGGCGAAGCCCAGACGGAAGATCACGTTGTCCAGGCGGCGCTCCACCAGAACCAGCAGGTTCTCGCCGGTCTTGCCGGGCATGCGGGCG
>DWYC01000043.1 GCA_019118925.1 Candidatus Flavonifractor intestinipullorum
TTTCCTTTATCTTTGTGGGCTCCACCGGCGTGGGCAAGACCGAGCTGGTCAAGCGCCTGGCCCAGGACCTCTTCCACTCCCCCGAGTCCCTCATCCGGCTGGATATGTCCGAGTTTATGGAGAAATTCGCCGTCAGCCGCATCATCGGCTCTCCCCCGGGCTATGTGGGCTACGATGAGGCCGGACAGCTCACCGAAAAGGTCCGGCGCAAGCCCTACTGCGTCATCCTCTTCGACGAGATCGAGAAGGCCCACCCCGATGTGCTCAATATCCTGCTCCAGATTCTGGACGACGGCCACATCACCGACGCCCAGGGCCGAAACGTGAATTTCGAGAACACCGTCATCGTCATGACCTCCAACGCGGGCAGCGACACCAAGTCCGCCGGCAGCGTGGGCTTCGGCGGCACCGCCAACGACCAGGGCCGGGAGCGGGCCATGAAGGCCCTGGAATCCTTCCTGCGGCCCGAGTTCATCAACCGCGTGGACGAGATCGTCTACTTCAACAAGCTCACCGAGGAGAACTTCAAGGCCATCGCCGCCATCATGCTGGGCGAGCTGCGGGATACGCTGAAGGAGAAGGGCATCGCTTTCTCCTGGGACGAGTCCCTGCTGGACTACCTGGTGGAGAAGTCCTACTCCATGACCTACGGCGCGCGGAATCTGCGCCGCCAGATCCAGAAGGACCTGGAGGACGCCATCGCCAACCGCCTCATCGAGAGCTATCAGCACCCCTTCTCTCAGATGAAAGCCCTGGCCAGGGACGGCAGCGTGGAGTTGCTGACCCTGTAATACGGAGCACAAGGCCCCCGGACCTTACAAGGTCCGGGGGCCTTTTTCATCTTCATCCCACTCAGAAGAGGCCCAGGCCGCTCTCGCTGCGGAAGTCCGCATAGCGCCAGAGCCCAAACTCCGGGTCCCGCTCCAGGGTAAAGTACCAGGTCTTCCGGTCTGGCAGGTCCCCCACGTTACTGAAGTTGCAGTACCCCTCCAGGGAGTAGACCAGGCGGTCCTCTGAGGATTCCAGGACGGTGAAGCTGTCCCAGTCATAGCTGTACCAGACGCCCCAGCCTTCCATATCGAGGCGCCACATCTTCCCCTCCAGGAACAGGCAGGGGGCCCGGACGCCCAGGAGGGTGAAATTGTAGACCTCGTCGGCCATGGCGGGGACGAACTGGTTATAGAGGGCGGTGACAAATTCCTCCCGGGTCCCCGGGGCGCCGGGGAGCTCATAGAAGGTATAGGCGTCTACCCCCTCCTCCGGCCAGTAGCCCGCCGCCGCCAGCTCCTCCGCCGAAAAGGTCCGGAGCACCGGGTTCTCCGGGGGCACCCCCTGGTACCACCCCAGAATCCGGTCCTGTTCCTCCTGCTCCCGCCGGGCCAGATCCTTCCAGGTCTGGATCTCCCCGCCGGAGGCCGTCTCCGTCTCCCCCGTCAGATACTGTCCGGGAAGGGCTTGGAGATCCTCATAGAGGGTCTGGTACTCCGGGGCATCCACCCCGCCCGGGTCCCGGAACTCCAGATAGACATACCGGCCCTCCCGGGAGCCCTCCAGCAGGTAGGGCTCCCCCGTGATCGCGGCGGGGAAGGCTGTCCATACCCCCAGGGTGGCCACCGCCCCCGCCTCCTCCCCCAGGGCCGGGTCGTAGAAGAGGGCGCTGTCCGGTCCGGTCTCCGCCACCGCGCCGGACCGGGCCCAGCTCTCCGGCAGGGTCAGGGTGAAGCCATGGGCCTCGTTGACATAGGAGGCCGTCCCGCCCTCCGGCTCCAGCCGGTGGAACTTCGACGGGGCGAGGAACTCCTCCGCGTCCTGGAGCATCTGGCTGTACTCGTAGGCGATGGTCTCGTCGTCCAGGTCGAAGCGCACGTCGGAGACAAACCACAGGTAGACCGTGTACTCCCCTACCTCCCCCAGCCAGAGGCTGTTGGCGGGCAGGAAGTCCACCCGCTCGTCTCCGAACTGCGCCTCGTACTCCGCCGTCTCCTCCACGCAGAGAGTGAAGAGCTGGCCATCCCCGTTTCCCCGGTCTGTTTGATAAAAATCGACAATCTGTACCCCCCGCTGGGCCGCATGGTCCACCACCGCCTCATACCGGTCCGCCCAGCTCTGGGGCAGGGTGAGGGTGAAGCCGTAGGTCTCGTTGACGTAGACCGGGGCCACCGGGAAATCCCCGTCCCCCCGGAAGGCCAGCGCCCCGCCCCCCATGGCCCGGAGGTCGGCCATCCTGGCCTCCCAGCCCAGGCGCACCGGGTCAGAGGGAGCCAGGGCATCCAACCCGATGTCCCCCTGAATGTAGTTCAGATACACGTACCAGCTCTCACCGTGGCCCAGCAGAGTCCAGCCCCAGTCGGCGGCATACTCCATCTCCGCGCCGGTGACGGTCAAATTGGCCAGCTGCAGGTTCTCCAGTTCCGTATCGTAGAGGGAGTAGTAGCCCCCCTCATTGTCCTCCCGGACCTCGTAGTTTCCCGCCCAGCTGGGGGGAAGGGTGAGGGTAAAGCCGTAGGTCTCGTTCTCATACACGGGCCAGCCCGCCCGGACAAAGGGGATCAGGTCGATCTCCCGCTCCTCCTCCCCCAAGTAGACGTCCAGATTCAGCTCCACCAGGCCCAAAGCGGCCTCGCTCAGGTCCACCGAGTAGGTCTCCCCGGGCTGCCAGTCCTCCCCCTCCAGGTAGTGGACGCTCCTAAAGCCGTCCTCCCCCATCCGGGCCCGGCCGGACACAAGAATGTTCCACGCTGCCGGGGGCTCCCCGGCGGGGAGGGTGAAGGAGAGGGTCCCGTCCTCATACCGGACGCTCTCTTCCAGCGCGCCCAGGGCCTCCCCGGCGGAGAGGGGCTCCCCCGCCGTTCCGTCCTCCCAGGCCACCAGGGCCCCCAGCGCCAGCGCGCCCAGCAGCACCAGGGCCACCAGGAGCGCGCTGTTGCGCTTGCGGGAGAAGAGGTTTTTCAGCCTCCGGCGCATCTGCTCCCCGCTGCCGCCAAACTGGGTGGAGAGGGCCGGGCCGTCTTTGACCGCCGCCGTGCGCAGCAGCAGCGCCCCATATTGCCGCCGGAAGGCGGCGTCCCGGCCCTGGACCACCTGGTCGTCGCAGCACAGCTCCAGATTCCGGCCGGCGGCCCGGCTCATCCACCACACCAGGGGGTTGAACCAGTGAATTGTGGTGGTCACGAGCAGCAGCGTCTTATAGGCCACGTCGTGCCGCTTCACATGACACAGCTCGTGGGCCAGCGCCACCTGGCGCTCCTCCTCCCCCATCTCTTTGGGCAGGAGCACCACCGGCCGGAAGAGTCCCAGCACCATGGGCGTCTGGAGGGCGCCGTGCAGGCGCACCGGCGGCGTACGCCTGCACCCCAGGGAGGCGGCCAGGTTCCGGGCCTCCTCCTGCAGCGCCTCCCCCGCCGGGCGGGAGAAGTGGAGCAGCGCCCGCCGGGAAAACCAATAGCCGCTCCCCCGCAGAACCACCAGCCACACAGCGCCCCCCGCCCATACGAGGGTGAGCAGCTCCCATAGGGAGACCGTCCGGACCCGGGCCTCCGGGACCGCGGGGGCCGCGGGGGAATCCGCCCCAGGCAGGTCCCGAATCGCCGGCTCCCGGGCCCCGCTCCCCTCCGCCTCCCCCGCCGGGGCGGCGGGGAGGGAGACCACATAGTCGGGCGCCGCCACCTTCACCGGGGCCCGGGGAAGGCTCAGGTCCACCGGCACCGCCAGGCGCAGGGCCAGCAGCAGCCAGAGGACGTAGAGCGTCCGGGCGGCGTAGCGGTTTTGAAGCCGGGGCGCCAGGAGCAGCAGGGGCAGCAGCACCGCCGAGCAGGTCAGCGAGACCGTCAGCACCCGGAAGAACATCCCCTCCATCACTCCACCCCCTTCTCCGCCAGTTCATCCAGATAGGCCCGCAGCTCCTCCACCTCCCCGGAGGACAGGGCGCCTCCGTCGTAGAGCGCGGCGGTAAACCGCCGCAGCGAACCCCCGTAGAGCTTCCCCAGAACGCTGCGGCTCTCCTGCCGCTCATAGGCCGCCCGGCTCACCAGAGCGGTATAGCGGTTGACCTTCCCCGTTTTCTCGCAGCGGAGATAGCCCTTCTCCTCCAGGCGTTTGAGATAGCTGTGCAGGGCGCTGGCCGTCAGGGGGCGCTCCAGGGTTTCCAAAAGCGCGGGCGCCGTGATCCCGTCCGGCGCAGCCCACACCGCGAGCATGATGTCCAGCTCCGATTCCGGCAGATGCAGCGCTGATTTCATAGGGTTCACTCCTTTTTCTGCAAATGCAGATGTTTCTGAATTCAGCATAACAGCCTGCGGCCGTTCTGTCAACAGATTTTTTGCATTTGCAGAAAAGAAAAAGCCCGCAGTCTCCCACGGGCTCGCCTGCGCTCAGTTCAAATTCCCCTCCGGGTCCAGGATCAGGACCTCCAGGCCCTGTTTCATGGCGTAGGTCAGGGTGTACATGGTCCCGCCCAGCATTCCGTCGTAGACCGCGATCAGCCGGGACGACCGGTCCACCATATACCGGTTGCGCCGGAGCATACACCCCCGGTCGTAATGGTGCTGCACCATGGTCTCCAGGTCGCAGCGGCCGATCAGGTTGAAATACCGCTGGCGCTCCTCCTCCGGCCAGCGGGCGGCCTGTTCTTCGCAGGGGATGGCCGCCTCCACCGTGATGCCCGGCCGCTCGTCCCGCAGGGCCAGGGCCGCCTCGCAGAAATAGAGGTCGGTTCCCCGGGCCATACCCGAGATAAAATGCCGGTATCCCGCCTGGTAGGCCTCCTCCAGCATGTCCCGCAGGCGCTCCTTCAGCGCTGTGCAGCGGGGGTCTCCCTCATCGCTCCCCCACGGGAGTTTCTCCGGACGGTGGCCGGTGAAGCAGCAGGTGCGCTCCCGCTCCATGGGCATTCCCTCCTTTCCTCCGCTCCATTGTAGTATATCCCGCTCCGGAAGTCAACGAAATTCGAACGTATGTTTTTCAAATTTCCTCTTGCTTTTCCCGCCGCCCGGTGTATAATAGAGGGCAGAACAACTGAATGAGATGTCTTCAGGGCAGGGTGAAAATCCCGATCGGCGGTACAGTCCGCGAGCGCTTGGTTTCTTGCGCAGACCCGTGTGAAACTCCGGGACCGACAGTGACGCAGTTCTCTTTTGAGAAGTGCGAAGTCTGGATGAAAGAAGATGTGCTGCACACACCTCCTGTTTGTGTTGACACCTGAAGCGCATGTGCGTTCAGGTGTTACTTGCAAAAAGGAGTGTTTTTTATGTCTGATCCCAATGTTTCCGCCATCCGCCCCCACAGCCAGCGCCGCCTGCGGGTCCGGGCCATGACCGTCACCGCCATGCTCTCGGCCATCGCCTTTGTGCTCATGTTCCTGGATTTCTCGGTGCCCTTCATGCCCTCCTTTGTCCAAATGGACATCTCGGAGCTCCCCGCCCTGCTGGCGGCCTTCGCTCTGGGGCCGGTGTACGGACTGGTGGTGTGTCTGGTGAAGAACCTGATCCATCTGATGGTCACCTCCACCGCCGGGGCCGGAGAACTGTGCAATTTCCTCCTGGGGGCCAGCTTTGTGGTCCCGGCGGGCCTCATTTACCGGAAGCTGAAGTCCCGGGGCGGCGCGCTGCTGGGCGTGGCTCTGGGCGCGGTCATTATGGGCGTGTTCTCCATCCCCCTGAACTACTATATTACCTATCCCATCTACTCCAACTTTATGCCCATTGACACCATCATCGGCATGTATCAGGCCATCCGCCCCTCGGCCAATGGCCTGCTGGAGTGCCTCATCACCTTTAACGCCCCCTTCACCCTCTTTAAGGGTCTGGTGGACGCGGCCCTGTGCTTCCTCATCTACAAGCCGCTCTCCCCCCTGCTGCACAAGGGTCTCTAAGCCCTGCAATAAGGCCCGGCCCGGTCAAATGACCGGGCCGGGCCTTTTCTTCCTGTCGGGCTCGATTACTTCGTGCCGAAAATGCGGTCTCCCGCGTCCCCCAGGCCGGGGACGATGTACCCGTGGTCGTTGAGCTTTTCATCCACGGAGGCCACGTAGATCTCCACGTCGGGGTGGTCCCGGCGCACGCGCTCAATGCCCTCGGGGGCGGCGATGATATTCATGAGCTTGATATGTTTGACGTCGTAGTTCTTGATGAACTGGATGGCCGCCGAGGCCGAGCCGCCGGTGGCCAGCATGGGGTCCAGGATGATGATATCCCGCTCGGCGATGTCGTTGGGCATCTTGCAGTAGTACTCCACCGGCTCCAGGGTCTGGGGGTCCCGGTACAGGCCGATATGGCCCACCTTGGCCGCCGGCAGAAGCTGCAAAATCCCCTCCACCATGCCCAGGCCCGCCCGGAGCACCGGAACGATGGCCAATTTCTTGCCCGCCAGCGTCTTGAACTTCCCGGTGGTGATGGGGGTCTTGATCTCCACCTCCTCCAGGGGCAGGTCCCGGGTGGCCTCGTAGCACATGAGGGTGGCGATCTCCGAGACGACCTCCCGGAACTCCTTGGAGCCGGTCCGCTCATCCCGCAGGATGGAGAGCTTATGCTGCAGCAGCGGATGGTCCAGAACGTGTACCTTTTCCATATCCATGGTATCTTCCCCTTTTCACTAACATTCTTGGCCGGAGGCGTTCTGGCGGGCCAGGCGCTCCCGCTCCGCCTGGGAGAGGCGGTGGTAATGGGGGGTCAGTCCCTCCGCGTCGGTGAGCGCCCCGGCCCGGGCCAGCTCCAGCGCCCCCCGGGCCACGCCCCAGGCATTCTGCATCACCAGATGCTCCGGCGCCAGACGGACCTCTAATCCCTGTTCCTTGAGGGTAGTATAACACAAACTCGCGCCGTCTCCAACCAGAATTTGTGCTTGCCCGCTCTTTTTTATCTCCCCGGCCAGCTCCTCCAGGGCGATGGCCCGGTCGTGGGTGAGCCGCTCCAGCGCGCCCCCCCTGGCCCGGAAGCGGGCGTTGTAGACCTGATGCCGCCGGGCGTCCATCACGGGACAGAGTTCCCCCTCCATGTGGGCCAGGTTCCAGGCCATGGCCTCCAGGGTGGACACCTCCGCGCAGGGTTTCTCCAGCGCCCAGGCCAGGCCCTTGGCCGCCGAGACGCCGATGCGCACCCCCGTAAACGACCCGGGCCCCGCCGCCACCGCGATGACATCCGCCTCCTCCAGCCTGGCCCCGCAGCGCTGAAGCATCTGCTCCAGCATGGGCATGAGAGTCACGCTGTGGGTCAGGCCGTTGTTCTGGAAGGCGGAGGCGATGAGCCGCTCATCCTCGCACAGCGCCACGGAACAGGCCGTGGCCGACGTCTCCAGGGCAATGATTTTCATCCTTCTCCCCCCTCCTGAATCGTAATGCGGCGCTGGCTGTCGTTCTCCCCCCGGCGGATGTCCACCCGGATGGCCTCCGGTTCCAGCGCGTCTCCCATATGCTCGCTCCACTCCACGGCGCACACGCCGCCCCGGGCCAGGTAGTCCTCCCAGCCGATGTCGTAGAGCTCCTCCGCCGAGCCCAGGCGGTAGAGGTCAAAGTGGAAGAGGGGGACCCGCCCGCCCAAATACTCGTTGACAATGGTGAAAGTGGGGCTGGTCACCCGCTCCTCCACCCCCAGGCCCCGGGCCAGGCCCCGGATAAAAGCCGTCTTTCCCGCGCCCAGGTCGCCGGTAAAGGCCACCACCGCCCCCGGCGTGAGCCGCCGGGCCAGGGTCTCCCCCGCCTCCTCGGTCTCGGCCGGGCTGTTGGAGATGAGTTCCATGTATTCGTGCTCCTTTGATCGTTGCGTTCCGTTGCCGGTAACTCAGTATAACATATCTTCCCGAAAAGCGCAAAACTGTTTACGCCGGCCGGGAAACATGGTATCATGAAAACCAGCGGGGTTTGCCCCGTCCACTCTTTTGTGAAAGGGGGCCCTTTCCCTGTCCTGGTTTACCGATTCCCTGAAAGCATTTGTGCGCAAGGGCGACCTTGTGCTCTTGGGTCTGTGTCTGGCCGCCAACGGCTTTGGCCTGGTGCTGGTCTTCAGCGCCACCCGTTATACCCAGTCCTACCGCAGCATCATTATCCAGTCGGTGTGTCTGCTGCTGGGCGTGCTGGTGTACATGGCCATGTCCTCGGTGGACATCGAGCTCTTTACCGAGCGCTCCTGGAAATTCCTGCTGGGTTTCAATATCGTCTTTAATCTGCTGGTCCGGGTGCCCGGTCTGGGCACCGACCACAACAGCGGCAACCTGAACTGGATTCAGATTCCCGGGTTCCCGGTGGACATCCAGCCCGCCGAGGTGGTCAAGCTCACCTTCATTTTCCTGCTGGCGTATCAATGCGCCCGCCTCCAGGAGCGGGGCATCAGCCGGCCCTCCTCGGTGTTTTCCATCGCGGGACACACGCTGCTCATGGTGGGACTCATCACGGTGGCTACGGGCGATTTCGGCATGTCCCTCATCTACTTCTTTATTTTCGTGGTGATGGCCTGGACCGCGGGGGTCAAAAAGCGCTGGTTCGTGCTGGCCTTTTTTCTGCTCGCCCTGCTCATCGCAGGGGTGGTGGTCCTGCTGGTCCTGCGGCCGGAGCTGCAGGAGATCTACTTTGTGCGGCGGTTCCTGGTGGTGATCGACCACCTGACCGGCAACGAGGCCACCCTCACCGAGCAGACCCGGGGCAGCGGGATGCAGCAGACCCGCAGCATTCTGGCCATCGGCAGCGGCGGCCTCACCGGACTGGGCTTTCTCAACGGTATCCAGACCCAGAGCTCCTCCACCTGGGCGCTGAACGCCCGCTCCACCGACGAGATCTTCGCCGTCTGCGGGGAGGAGTTCGGCCTCATCGGCTGTCTGGTGCTCCTCGCCCTGCTGGGGGGCATCATCCTGCGGTGCATCTGGGTGGCCCGGCGGGCGTGCAGCCTCCAGTCCGCCCTGCTGGTGATGGGCGTGGCCGGGATGCTCCTGACCCAGGTGTGCATCAATGTGGCCATGTGCCTGTATATCTTTCCCGTGGTGGGCATCACGCTCCCCTTCATCAGCTACGGCGGCACCTCCCTCATCACCATGTACGCCGCGGTGGGGGTGGTCTCCAGCGTGAAGATGCGCTCCCTGCCCAGCTGGCTGCGGGACCGGAGCAATTTGTAAATCCCCGTATAACCTCCCTGATTTGGTAAAGACTATGGGCACGCCCATGTTCCGGCGTTTCCGAGGAAGCGCCGCCAAATCAAGGAGGTTTTTACGTTGAAGCTGCGTTCTCGCGCCCTGATCCTGCCCGCAGTTACGGCTGCGGCCCTGTCTGCGGCCTCCCTCTTCCTCCCCGCCCGCGCCGCGGCGGGGGAGGCCTGTGTCTCCGCGTTCGCCAAAAATACCCTGGCCGGCGGGACGGTATCCTTCTCTCCGGGCGATTTCCGGGTGGACTCCCAGGGGGACGCCGCTCTGGACGCCCTGATTCTCACCGCCCTGCCCGACGGCGGAGCCGGGACGCTCACTCTGGCGGGCCAACCCCTCCAGGCCGGGGACACCGTCTCCCTGGACGCCGTGGAGAGCCTGTGCTTCCAGGCCGCCCAACAGCCCAGCGTCCAGAGCGCCTCCTTCTCCTTCACGCCGGTCTTTTCCGGCGGGCTGGAGGGAGAAGAGGTCACGGTGGAGCTCCACCTGCTCTCCCAGGCCAACCAGACCCCGGTAGCCCAGAATCTGGAGCTGACCACCTATCGGGACACCGCCCTCACCGCCCGTTTCTCCGCTGTGGACCCGGAGGGAGACCTCATCACCTACCAGCTCCTGCGCAAGCCCGCCCGGGGGGCGGTGACGCTGCCGGAGGACGGGTCGGATACCTTTGTCTACACCCCCTATGAGGGCAAAACCGGCAAAGACACCTTCACGTATGTGGCCGTGGACGCGGTGGGCAACACCTCTCCCAGCGCCACGGTGGAGATCACCATCGAAAAACCCGCTACCAAAGTCACCTATGCCGATCTGGAGGGCCATGCCGCCGCCAACGCCGCCCTCCGCCTGGCCGAGGAGGACATCTTTGTGGGCGAGTGCATGGGTGGGCTCTATTTCTTCCAGCCCGACCTGGAGGTCACCCGCAGCCAGTTCGTGGCCATGCTCATGGACGCCACCGGCCTTGAGGCGCTGGAGGACGTGACCGCCACCGGCTTTGCCGACGACACCTCCATCCCCGGCTGGGCCAAACCCTATGTGGCCTCCGCGCTGAAGGCCGGGGTGGTCCAGGGGAGCCTGGACGGAGACGGCCAGGCGGTGTTCCTCCCCGACAACCCCATCACCCGGGCCGAGGCCAGCGTACTGCTCAACCGGATGCTCCAGATCACCGATGTCTCCGCCGTGTCCGATTCCCTCGCCCCCGCCTGGGCGGCCCAGTCGGTGGCCAACCTGGAGAGCTGCGGCGTACTGGAGACCGGAGGCGCCCTGTCCGGAACGCTCACCCGGGCCGAGGCCGCCGAGCTCCTCTGCGGCGCTCTGGATGTGCTGGAGGAGCGGGAGGCGCGGGACGGCTGGCTTTTCTGGTAAAAAATATTCCCCGGCCCTCCGCATGCGGCGCGGGAGGCCCGCCTTCGGCGGACCTCCCGCGCCCGTTTACATCATGCTCAAAATCTCCCGCTTGAGGCGGGAAATAATCCGCTTCTCCAGCCGGGAGATGTAGGACTGGGAGATGCCCAGGTGATCGGCCACCTCCTTCTGGGTGCGCTCCGTCCGGCCGTCCAGGCCGAAGCGCATGGTGATGATCTCCCGCTCCCGGGACTCCAGCCGCCCCACCGCGTCGGAGAGGAGCTGCCGGTCGACGTCCTCCTCCAGCGGCTTCATCACCAGGTCGCTCTCGGTGCCCAGAATGTCCGAGAGAAGCAGCTCGTTGCCGTCCCAGTCGGTGTTCAGCGGCTCGTCAAAGGAGACCTCGCTGCGCAGGTTGGAGATTTTCCGCAGGTGCATCAGAATCTCATTTTCAATGCACCGGGAGGCATAGGTGGCCAGTTTGATATTCCGCTCCGGCTTATAGGTGGACACCGCCTTGATCAGTCCAATCGTCCCGATGGAGATCAGATCTTCCAGCCCCACGCCGGTATTTTCAAACCGCCGGGCGATGTAGACCACCAGGCGCAGGTTGTGCTCAATGAGGGCGTCCTTGGCCGCCCCATCCCCCGCCTCCAGCCGCTCGATGAGCCGGGCCTCCTCCTCCCGGGCCAGCGGGGCCGGGAGCACGTCGCTGCCGCCGATGTACATGATCTTTCCCGGCCAGGCCAGCCCCAACCGGGTCAAAAGCCGCTGAAGTTCCACCATAAGCCGCACGCTGAATTTCATCGGATCATCCTTTCCCATGTCTCACGCCCCGATGAGGGCGCTGTAACCTCCGCCGTCGCTGACCGGCGTGGGCGAGAGCGCCACCAGAATCGCCCCATAGTCCTCCCGGCCCACCCGCACGCTGTCGCTGCGCACCGCCAGCAAAAAGCCGCACTCCACCCCCACCGCCCGATAGGGCAGCAGCCGCAGCCGCCGGCCCAGGGCGGTTTCGCTCAGTCCCTCCAGCGCCCCCGCCGGATCGGCCAGCGCCGCCCGCCCCGGGGCCTCCCCCGGGGGAAAGAGCCCCGTCATACGCTCGCCCTCGGCCACCAGCACCGGCTGGCCGCTGACCGGGTCGGTGAGGGTGTGTCCGGTGTCCACCAAGGCGGTGAGGGAGACCTTCCGCTCCCCCAGCGTGACCACGGCGGAGCGGAGTTCCCCCGGGCTGTGACCCGCCCCCCGCCCGAAGGCCAGTCGGAGCACCCCGTAGCACACGGCCGCCGAGAGCAGGATCAGCCGCAGATCCAGCGCCGAGTAAAATACGCCGTTTTGAACCGCGATGCCCCGTCCGCCCAGCAGACTCAGGGCAAATACGCCCCCGCCGAAGGCCGCCGACCCGGCGAAGAACACCAGGCTCACCCGCAGGAGATGGCGGCTTCCCCCGTAGGCGCACAGGAGCATCAGCACCGCCGCTCCGATCTTGCAGGGGGGCAGGACCAGAAAGCCCATCCCGGGCAGAAAGACCGCCCCGGCATAGAGCCCCCCCAGAACCGCCCCCAGGGCCAACCGTCCCCGGTGGAGACACTCCCCCGCCAGCCGTCCCGCCGAGAGGAGAAGCAGATAGTCCACCACCCCGTTGAGCAGGAACACCAAGTCCAGATAGACCACCGTCACCCTTCTCCGCCCCCTTTCCCACACCGGCGCGCCCCTGCAGCCACTCCCCATTATAGGCCGTCCTTCCCTCAAAAAAGGTCACAACCGCCCCCCGGCGGGAAAAGACAAAAAGGCCGCGGAGAAGCGAATGCTTCTCCGCGGCCTGGGCGGACGGCCCGGCAGGGCCGCTAGGTTTTTTGGCAGTAACCGGCCAGAAGGTCCACGATGGCCTCCATCTCCCCCCGGGCGCTGTTGACGCACAGGTCGTAGCTCTCCGGCGCGCCCCAGTCGCCGCCGGTATAGTAGGCGTAATAGGCCGCCCGCGCCCGGTCGGTCTTGCGCACCAGAGCGGCCGCCGTGCGCTCGTCCACCTGCTCCAGCATCCCCACCCGGCGAATCCGCTCCTCCAGCGGGGCGCAGATGTAGATGCTCCGGTGGGGAATGCCCGCCCGGGCGAGTACATGGGCCGCGCACCGGCCCACCAGAAGGCAGTCCTCCTTCCGCGCCCGGTCCCGGATGACCTCGCTCTGGAGCCAGTAGAGGGTGTCGCTGGGGGACGCCCCCCGGTGGGAGGTCCCCGCGTCCTCATAGACGCTCTCGAACAGCCAGGGATTCCCCCGGCGCTCGTCCGCCCCCGCCAGCTTGGAGACCTTGATGTCTCCCCGGCCCGCCGCCAGCTCGATGAGTTCCCTGTCGTAGAAGGCAATGCCCAGGCGCTGCGCCAGACGGCGGCCGATCTCCCGGCCGCCGCTGCCGAATTGGCGGCTGAGACAAATGACTTGATGTGCCATACCCTGACCCTCCTTTTTCAGCCGGAACCCTCCGGCCTCTTCTCTTTTAGTGTACGGCACCCGGCCGCCGCTGTCAATGGAAACGGGCTCTCCCGGGCGGATTTCGCCCGGGCGGCGCGCCCCGCTGGTCAGGCCAGGGCAGTCCGGATGCGCTCCACCGCCTCCCGGGCCTGCTCCGCCTCGCCAAAGGCGGTGAGGCGGATATAGCCCTCTCCGCCGGGCCCAAAGCCCGCCCCCGGCGTGGAGACCACGCCCGCGCGCCGGAGCAGATGGTCGAAAAAGCCCCAGGAGTCCATCCCGTCCGGCGTCTTGACCCAGAGATAGGGGGCGTCCACCCCGCCGCAGACCGTCAGTCCGGCCTTTGTCAGGCCGTCTCGGAGGGTCTGGGCGTTGCGGCGGTAATATTGGATGGCCGCCCCCGTCTCCCGAAGACCCTGGGGGCTCAGGGCGGCCTGGGCGGCCCGCTGCACCACATAGGCCACGCCGTTGAACTTGGTGCTCTGGCGGCGGGCCCACAGGGCGTTGAGCGACATCCCGCCCCGGTTCAGCTCCCGGGGAATCACCGTATAGGCGCAGCGCACGCCGGTGAAACCGGCGCTCTTGGAGAAGGAGCGGAACTCAATGGCGCAGGTCCGGGCGCCCGGTATCTCAAAAATGGAGTGGGGAATCTCCGGCCGGGTGATAAACGCCTCGTAGGCCCCGTCGAAGAGGAGCACGCTGCCCCGGGCGTTGGCATAGTCTACCCAGCGCCGGAGCTGCGCCCGGTCCGCCGCCGTCCCGGTGGGATTGTTGGGCGAGCAGAGGTAGATCAGGTCGGCCTGCTCCGCCGGCGGAGTTGGAAAAAAACCGTTTTCCGCCGTGCAGGGCAGATAGACCAGCCGGTCCCACCGCCCCGTGACCGGGTCATAGGTTCCGGCCCGGCCGGCGATGGCGCTGCTGTCCACGTAGACCGGATAGACCGGGTCGCATACCGCCGCCACGGCCTGGGGCGCAAAGAGCTCCCCGATGTTGGCGCAGTCGCTCTTGGCCCCGTCGGAGACAAAAATCTCGTCGTCGGCCAGCTCCACTCCGGCATCCCGGTAGACGCCCTGGATGGCCCGGCGGAGAAAACCGTAGCTGCCGTTGGTCTCCTCGCAGTAGCCCCGGAAGGTCTCCTTCCGGCCCATCTCCCGGCAGGCTTCCTCCATGGCCGCCGTCACGCAGGGGGCCAGGGGGAGGGTCACATCCCCGATTCCCAGGCGGATCAGCCTGGCCCGGGGATTCTGCGCCGAATAGGCCCGGACCCGCCGGGCAATCTCCGGGAAGAGGTATCCCCCGGGCAGCTTTCGGAAGTTGGCGTTGATCTCAGTCATCGGGCCACACCCCCTCAAAGACGGTCGCCGCCGGTCCGGTCAAATACAGGCTCCCGCCCGCCCGGTCCCAGCGGACCCGGAGGCTCCCCCCGGGGAGAACCACCTCCGCCTCCGGCCGGCACAGGCCCCGGTCCGCCAGCGCGGCCACCGCCGCGCAGGCCCCCGTGCCACAGGCGAGGGTCTCTCCGCTCCCCCGCTCCCACACCCGCACCCGAATGCGCCCCGGCGTCTCCACCGCCGCAAATTCCACATTGGTGCGCCCGGGAAAGTGGGGATGGCGCTCCACGAGGGGGCCAATCCGGGCTAAGTCCATCTCTTCCGGCGCCACACAGAGGGCCACCGCATGGGGGTTCCCCATCGAAACACATATAAAGTAATATTCCTTGTCAAACGCAAAAATCGTACACGTTTCTGCAAAAACAGGGGGGCCCATGTCCACCGTTGCCCCGGTGACTGTGCCCCCCTCTATCTGCAAGTGAATTTCCTTTACACCCGTGTTTGTCTCTATGGACAGCGCTTCGCCCCGCCACAGCCCCCGGTCATAGGCAAACTTGGCCAGGCAGCGCAGGCCGTTGCCGCACATCTCCCCTTCCGAGCCGTCGGCGTTGAACATGCGCATCCGAAAATCCGCCCGCCGGGAGGGACACAGGCAGATCAGCCCGTCGCCCCCCACGCCGAAATGCCGCTCGGAGAGCCGGACCGCCAGCTCCGGCAGACGGTCCGGTTCCTCTTTGGTGCAGTCCAGATAGATGTAGTCGTTTCCCAAAGCCTGCATCTTGGTGAACTGCAAAGGGATACCTCCTTCTCAACGGAGAATCCCGCCGTCCCGCTCCAGGATCCGGCGGGCCGTGTCGGCGAGCTTTTGACCGCTGCCCATGCTCTTCTTTTGCAGGGCGCGGTGGGCCTGCCCCTCGTCCAGGTGATAGCGCTCCATCAGCCAGATCTTGGCCCGGCGGACCAGCTCCTCCTCCTCCGCGCTGCGGGCGGGGCGCAGGTCCTTCCCCGCAGCGGAGAGGGCCGCCTCCAGTGCCTCCAGCAGCCTCTCCCGGGACAGCGGCGTCCCCACCTGGATGAGGCCGGGTTCCTCCTCCTGGCGGAGGAAGTCCCGGGGGGCGACGAGAAGCATCGTGCGCCCCTCGGGCAGGTCGTAAAACAGCTCCCGGGCGCTGGCATCGGGGAGTTTGTAGCCGCAGATGACGGTGGGAATGCGCTGCTGGGCCATGAGCACCTTGACCTCGGCCGCCGTGCGGCAGCCCAGCGTCCGGGCCGTCCCCGTCTGCTCCAGCAGACGCCGGATTTTTTCCATCGTCCGTTCCTGTTCAAAGGCCACGATTACCCGCTCCATATGCGCTCCACTCCCCGCGGCGCCCGTCCGCCCTCCTTGCCGGCCGGTACGCCCTGATGCTTAATAGTTCATGATATATTTTTCCCGCTCCCAGGAGCTGACGCGGGTCTTGTACTCCCGCCATTCCGCCCGCTTGCCCTGGATATAGTAGCTGGACACGTGGCTGCCCAGGGTATCCATGAGCAGCTGATCGGCCTCCAGCGCCCGGATGGCGTTGGAGAGGGAGTCGGGCAGGCTCTCGATGCCGCGGGCGGCCCGGGCCGCGTCGTCCATGGCGTAGATGTTCTCCGCGATCTCGTCGGGCGGCGTCAGGCCCCGCTCGATGCCGTCCAGGCCGGCGGCCAGGCAGACCGCGAAGGCCAGGTAGGGGTTGCAGGCCGGGTCGGGGGAGCGCAGCTCCACCCGGGTGGACTGCCCACGGGCGGCGGGAATCCGAATCAGGGCCGAGCGGTTGGACGCCGACCAGGCCAGGTAGCAGGGGGCCTCGTACCCGGGCACCAGGCGCTTATAGGAGTTGACCAGGGGGTTGGTGATGGCCGAGATACCCTTGACGTGGGCTAGGATGCCGGCGATGAAGCTGTACGCCTCCTTGGACAGGCCCCGGCGGTCGCTGGGATCGTAAAAGACGTTCTTCCCGTCCCGGAAGAGGGACATATTGGTGTGCATTCCCGAACCGGCCACGCCGAAAATGGGTTTGGGCATAAAGGTGGCGTGGAGGCCGTTCTTCTGGGCCAGAATCTTCACCGCCAGCTTGAAGGTCATGATGTTGTCGGCCGCGGACAGGGCGTCGGCGTACTTGAAGTCGATCTCGTGCTGTCCGGCGGCGTTCTCGTGGTGGCTGGCCTCGATCTCGAAGCCCATCTCCTCCAGGTTCAGGCAGATCTCCCGGCGGGTGGTCTCTCCGTGGTCCAGCGGGCCCAGGTCGAAATACCCCGCCTCGTCGTTGGTCTCGGTGGTGGGCAGGCCGTGCTCGTCGGTCTTGAAGAGGAAGAACTCGCACTCAGGGCCCACATTGAAGGTATCATAGCCCATGTCTTTCATGCGCTGGATGGTCCGCTTGAGCACGTTGCGGGGGTCGCCCATAAACGCGCTGCCGTCCGTGTTGTGCACGTCGCAGATGAGGCGGGCGGTCTTGCCGAACTGAGCCCGCCAGGGGAAAATGTTGAAGCTGTCCAGGTCGGGATAGAGGCACTGGTCGGACTCGTCGATGCGGACAAAGCCCTCCACCGAGGAGCCGTCGAACATGATCTGGTTGTTGACCGCCTTCTCGATCTGGGAGGCGGTGAGCGCTACGTTTTTCAGCTGGCCGAAGATGTCGGCAAACTGCATCCGGACGAATTTAATGTCCTCTTCCCGGATGATGCGGATGATCTCTTCCTTGGTGTAACCCATGAGAACGTTCCTTTCCTCTCTCTTCTAAATATAGGGTCCCCGCCCGCCGGATATGCCAAAAGGCGCTCCGCCCCCCTTTCCGGAGAGCCGGAACGCCCTTGTTCACGGCTGGATTTGGGACCGCATTGGGGTCCGCCCGCCCTCTGCCGGAGCAGGCGGAGGGATTGACAGCTTCATAGTATCATATCCCGCCGCCCTTGACAAGCGTCAAAATTCACGGCTTTAAGCCCTGTCTGTCCGCCGGTTCCGGCCTTCTTCCCAAGTTTGGCCGGTTTGGCGCCGCACCGCCTCCAGAAACGCCTCCGCGTCCCGCCGGGTGCGGAGCACCGCCGCTTTCCCGCTCCAGCGCCGGCGGATGGCCTCGTAGTCCGTCCGGACCGCCCGGCTCCGGCCCGCCCAGAGAATCCAGCGGACAAACTCCCAGTCCAGTTTCTCCGGACAGCCGGGGGCCATGCTCTCCCGTACGCTCCCCCGGTTTGTCCGCCAGCGCCGCCAGACCTGGTACAGGCAGCGCCCGCGCCCGCTTTGGAAGAGCACAATCCGGTCGGCCTCCTCCAGCCGCCGGGGAGAAAATTCACCCGGTCCAGGTGGAGCACCGGACAGCCCAGAGCCTCTCCCAGCGCCCGGGCCAGCGTGGATTTCCCCGCGCCGCTGTAGCCCAAAACTGCACTTTTCACCCGTCCGCCCCCCTCTCCACAGAACACGGGGGGCCGGACGGCCCCCCGTGTTTCATCGCCGGAATTACCGCCCGGTCAGCGGCAGATAGGCCTGATGCTGCCCCACATACTGATAGGCGGGGCGAATAATCTTGCCCATATTGATGAGCTCCTCCATCCGGTGGGCTCCCCAGCCGGCCATGCGGGCCATGGCGAACAGAGGGGTATACAGCTCCAGAGGCAGGTCCAGCATATGGTAGACAAAGCCGGAGTAGAAGTCCACGTTGGCCGAGACGCCCTTGTACATCTTCCGCTCGCCGGCGATGATCTCGGGGCCCAGGCGCTCCACCAGCGAGTAGAGCTGATACTCCTCCGTGCGGCCCTTCTCCCGGGAGAGCTTCTCCACCATGTCGTGGAGGATATTGGCCCGGGGGTCGGAGAGGGAGTAGACTGCGTGGCCCATGCCGTAAATGAGGCCCGACTTGTCGAAGGCCTTCTTGTCCAAAAGGGCCTGGAGGTAATGGCGCACCTCGTCCTCGTCCTCCCAGTCCTTGACGGTCTGCTTCATGTCCTCAAACATGCGGATGACCTTGATGTTGGCGCCGCCGTGGCGGGGTCCCTTCAGGGAGGCCAGCGCCGCGGCCATGCAGGAGTACGTATCGGTGCCCGAGGAGGTGACCACGTGGGTGGTGAAGGTGGAGTTATTGCCGCCGCCGTGCTCCGCGTGGAGCATCAGGCAGATGTCCAGCACGTGGGCCTCCCAGTAGGAGTAGGCCGAATCGGGCCGAAGCAGGGCCAGGATGGTCTCCGCCGTGGAGTGCTCCGGATTGGGCGCGTGGATGTAGAGGCTGCTGCCGCTTTTATAGTTATAGGCCTGATAACCGTAGACCGCCAGCATGGGAAATACCGCCAGGAGCTGCATGCACTGGCGCATGACGTTGGGCAGGGAAATGTCGTCGGCGTTCTCATCATAGGAGGCCAGATTCAAAACGCTCCGGGCCAGCGAGTTCATGATGTCGTGGCTGGGGGCCTTCAGAATCACGTCCCGCACAAAATTGTCGGGCAGGGAGCGGTAGTAGGCCAGCTGGCGGCGGAACTCCTCCAGCTCTTTGGCGTTGGGCAGACAGCCCAGCATCAGAAGATAGGCCGTCTCCTCAAAGCCAAAGCGTTTTTCCGCCAGTACACCGTTTACCAGGTCCTGGACATTCACGCCCCGGTAGTAGAGCTCGCCGTCACAGGGTACGCTCTGCCCATCCACGACTTTTTTGGCAATGATATCGGAGATCTCGGTCAGGCCGGCCACAACGCCCTTTCCGTTCAGATCCCGCAGCCCCCGCTTTACGTCGTAGCGGACATAGTCCGCCGGGTCAATGCAGCTGTTGCTCCGGCTCAGCGCTGCCATTGCCTCGATCTCAGGCGTAATATCTCCATAGTTTGGGTTCGTTGCCATAGGAAATTCCTCCTTTTCTGCACACAGGTGCCGATACGTCTCTCGTTTTTTCGATACGTTTCACTTCCGGTTTTTTTATTTTATCACAGAATTGTTACCAGAATATGAATGGCTAAGACAAATTTTAAGGCATTCCTCGCCCGTCAAAAACGCCGCGGGCCGGCCTGCCAGCCCGCGGCGTCCCCAGCGCCGGAACGGTTCCCGCTTCCTATTCCGAGCGTAAAAAAGCCCGGATTTCCTCCATGCGCTCTTTGGCCTGGTCATAGCCCTCCTGCCAGAGGGCGCGGATTTTCTCCACGTCCCGCTCCACCCGGGAAAAGCCCTGGGTGTTCTTCGGCGCGAGGAGGAGTACCTTGCCCTCCCGCTCCAGCCGGAAGAGCTCCTCCCGGGCGGCGTTGTAGGTCTGATAGCGGCTGCGCATGGTCGCGCAGAAGTTGGGATAGCGCCGGTAGCGCACATCGATGGCCTTCTGGAGCTTCTCAGGGGTCCGGCGGTAGCTGCGCTCCCGGGTCAGGACCACCACCACCCGGTCGCACCCCTGCTCAAAGGCCCGGCGGTAGGGGATGGCGTCGGCCGCCCCGCCGTCCAGGTACTTGTGCCCGCCGATCTCATAGATGGGAAAGAGCAGCGGCATGGCGCAGGTGGCCTGGAGGAGCCGGAAGTGATCCTCGTCCGTCCGGGGGACCTCCAGATAGGCGGCCCGGCCGCTCTCCACATCGGTGACCACCGCCTCGGCCGTCCCGGGCCAGGCGGCAAACGTCCTGTAGTCAAAGGGGATCAGACGGTTCGGAATGTCCTCATAGGTAAACTTCAGGCCGAAATAGCACCAGTTTCCCGGCTTGAACAGGTTCCCTGCGCCCATGTAGCGCCTGTCGTTGGCATAGCGGGTCAGGATCTCCAAATTGCGCCCGAACTGCTTGGAGATATAGCTCACGCCGTAGGCGATGCCCGCCGATACGCCGATGAGGTAGTCAAAATCCACGCCGGCGGCCAGAAGGCCGTCGGTCACGCCGCTGGAAAAGATAGTGCGCAGAGCGCCCCCCTCCAGCACGATACCGGTTTTCATCCCGTATCCCTCCCTTGCCCTCTATTCTATACCAGGGAAACCGGATTTGCAAATGTCCTAACTCCGGCGCTTTTGCAGGGGCAGCGTCACCGCAAAATACACCGCCAGATAGAGGGTGATGCACGCGCCGGTGGAGGAGCCCAGATAGTAGGAGGTCATCAGCCCCGCCACGCCGCACACCAGCGCCCCCAAAATGGCGCACAGGTGATATTGCCGCAGATTCCGGGCCACGTTCCGCCCCGCCGCGCCGGGCAGCACCAGCAGGGAGTTGATGACCAGCAGGCCCACCCAGGTCATGGACACCGTGACCACCACCGCCACCGCGGCGCAGAACAGAGCCTCCTGCCAGAAGACCTTGATCCCCCGGCTGTCGGCCAGCGCCGGGTGCACCGCCGCGAGCATCAGGTGGTTGAAGGAATAGATCCACAGCGCCGCCATCAGCAGCAAAATGCAGGCCAGAAGGCCGATCTTCCCCGTCTCCACGCTGAGGATGTCCCCGATGAGCAGGGCGTTGAACTTGGTAAAGCTCCCCCCGTCCAATGTGGCGATGAAAATTCCCAGCGCCACCGCCGTGGAGGAAAAGACCCCGATGATGGTGTCGCTGGCCATGTGCGTGTGGCGGCGCACGTAGGTAAAGAGGAGGGCGAACACCACCGCAAAGGCCACCGCGCACCACATGGGCTCCACCAGACCCAGCAGCGTCCCGATGGCGATGCCGGTAAAGGCCGAGTGGCCCAGAGCGTCGGAGAAGAAGGACATCCGGCTCTCCACCACCATGGTGGAGAGCAGGCCGAAGAGGGGCGAGATCACCAGCACCGCCAGCAGCGCCGCGCGCATAAAGCCGTGTCCGGCCCACTCGAAGGGCAGCAGATCCATCAGCAGATTCCACACTTCCATCACCGCGCGCCTCCTCTCCCCAGATCCAGATGGAACACGTCCCGGAACTCCGGCGAGTCCAACACCTCGTCGGGGGGGCCGACCCGGAGGACCTGGTGCTTGAGCAGGATCACCTTGTCCGCGTACCGGCTCAGGGTGGCGAAATCGTGGGTGGAAAAGAGGATGGACAGGTCATAGGTCCGCCGGATCTCGTCCAGCATGTCCAACAGCTGCTTCTCCCCGTCGATGTCCACCCCCGAGAGCGGCTCGTCCAGGATCAGGATATGGGGCAGGGGCTCCAGCGCCAGAGCCATGAGCACCCGCTGTACCTCGCCCCCCGAGAGAGCGCCGATCCGCCGGTCCAGAAGTCCCCCGGCGTGGGTGCGCTCCAGGCACGTCCGCACCCGCTCCCGCAGCGCTTTGGGAATGGGCAGAAACACCGGCCAGTGGTCCACGGCCGCGGCGAAAAAGTCCAGAACGCTCACCGGGTCCCCCCGGTCAAAGGTGGGGGACTGGGGCACATAGCCGATCAAAGGCCGGGTCCGGTCGCCCCCCGCCCGCTGAAACTCAATGGTCCCCGTGTGGGGGATCTGCCCCAGGACAGTGCGGAAGAGGGAGCTCTTCCCCGCGCCGTTCGGCCCGATGAGGGCCACAATCTCCCCGCAGTGGAGGTGGAAGGACACGTCGTGGAGGACCTCCTCCCCGCCGAAGTGGACGCCCAGGTCCTCTACCTTCAGACAGCAGCTCCCGGCACAGCCCGGGCCGGTATTTCCATGCTTGTGTACGCTCATCCCAACGCCTCCACGATGGTGTCGATGTTCCCCTGTATGGCGTCGATGTAGGGTTGGATCCCCGTCCCCTCGCCGCTCATGATCATGTCAAGCTGATAAACTTCACAGCCCGTCTCCCGGGCAATGGCCCGGGCCGTGGCGTCCGAGCCGTTGACCTCGGTGAAGATGGCCGGAAGAGCGTGCTCTTCCACCAGAGAGACCATTTCCTTGATGTCGGCGGCGCTGGCCTCGCTGCCCTCCTCCTCCTCGATGGCCTTGAGAATGTTGAGGTCAAATGCCTGGGCGAAATACTGGAAGCCGTCGTGGAAGGTGATCAGCTCGGCTCCGGCCAGGGAGGCCGTCTGCTCGGCCCACCGCTGCCGGGCCTGCTCCAGCACGTCCTTGGCGGCCAGCTGGTTGGTGTGGAACTCCCCGTGCTCGGCCCAGTCGTCCCCGTAGACCAGCTCACCCAGCTTCAGGGCAATGGCGGCCATCATGTTCTGGGCATAGCCGGGGTCCATCCAGATATGCGGGTCGTACTCGGTGTCGTGGTCGTGGCCCTCGTGCCCCAGGGCGGGGAGGAGCTCCATCCCTTCCGAGCAGTCGATGACCGGTGCGTCGGAGGCCGCCAGGGCGTCGTCCATAAAGTCCTCCAGCCCCCCGCCGTTTATCACGATCACGTCGGCGGCCTCAATGGCCTTCATGTCGTTGACCGTCAGGGTGTAGTCATGGAGGCAGGAGGTCTGTTGGTTCACCAGAAGGTCCACCTCCACGTTCTCCACTCCGTCGGTCACCGCCGTGGTGAAGAGATATACCGGGTAAGTTGTGGCTAACACATGGAGCGTCCCATCCTCCTCCACCCCGCCGGAGGCGCCGCAGGAGGAGAGCAGGAGCAGGCCCGCCAAGAGGCCCGCCAAACAAGTTTTTTTCATAAAGATACCTCAGTCTGGAGTCTGGCCGGAGTCCGGCCGCGTGTTTCATTATACAGGAGCTCCCCCCGTGGAGACAAGCGCTTTTCGCCGCTTTCGGAGGACGGGCCCTTTTTTGGCGCTTCTTGACAGATTTCGCGCCGTGCCGTATCATAAGATGGAACAATTCTCCAAGCCATTGGAGGAACCGCGTCCCACTTTCTGGAAAGCGAGGCCTTCCCATGCGACTGCATAAGCTCTTCCCCCTGGCACTTTCTCTTTCGCTGCTTCTCTCCGCCTGCGGCGGGGCGCCGGCGGCCTACCTCTCGCCCCAGCCGGAGCACTCCCTTCCCGCGGCGGCCACGCCTACGCCCGTTCCCACGCCCACGCCTACGCCGGAGTACACCGGCCCCCGCAATCCTCTCACCGGAGAACCGCTGGACGAGGCGTATGTCAACCGCCGTCCGGTGGCGGTGATGCTCAATAACCTGAAAGGCGCGCTGCCCCAGCTGGGGGTGGCCCAGGCGGATATTCTCTACGAGTGCATCACCGAGGGGGGCATCACCCGGATGCTGGGCGTGTGGCAGGACCCCAGCGAAACGGGCGCCATCGGCTCCATCCGCTCCGCCCGGCCCTACTATCTGGAGCTGGCTCTGGGGCATGACGCCGTCTTTATTCACGCCGGGGGCAGCACCGACGCCTATGACAAAATCCGCGCCTGGGGCGTCACCGCCCTGGACGGGGTCAACGGCCCCTACTGCGGCTCCAGCCCCGGGAGCAACCTGATGTGGCGGGACGCGGAGCGGCGGCGGAACCTGGGCTATGAGCACAGCGTCATCACCACGGGCGAGACCATCGAGACACAGTTTGCCTCCTACTCCTTCCGGATGGACCACAAGGAGGGCTATACCTATGAGATGGCTTTCACCGACGACGGCACGCCCGCCGGCGGGACGGCGGCCAACACCATCACCGTGCCCTTCTCCAACGTCAAGACCGGGGTGTTCACCTATGACCCGGAGCAGGGGCGCTACCGGGTGGAGGAGTACGGCGCCCCCTATGTGGACGGCAACACCGGCGAGCAGGTGTGCGTTACCAATGTTCTCATCCTCAAGACCGCCTGCCGGGGCACCGGCGACAGCCTGGGCCACATCACCGTGGACCTCTCCAGCGGCGGAGAGGGCTACTTCGCCTGCGGCGGACAGGTCATCCCCATCCGCTGGAGCAAGGCCGGCCGGAGCGCCCAACTGGTCTATACCGACGCCTCCGGTACGCCCATCACCCTGGGCCGGGGGAACAGCTATGTAAATATCGTCCCGCTGGACAGCGCGATCTCCATTC
>DWYC01000044.1 GCA_019118925.1 Candidatus Flavonifractor intestinipullorum
CCCGCCGCCCACATACCTGTTCAGGAGCCGGATTCCGGAGGATGAAGGAAGGCATTGTAGAATTCTTCCGCCGGAAGGGGGCGGGAGAAGTAGTAGCCCTGCACCATGTCGCAGGGGAGACGCTCCAGCGCGGAGAGCTGGGCCTCCTCGGAGATCCCCTCGGCCACGGTAGTCATTCCCAACTGCCGGGCCATCTCCAGCACGGAGCGCACCACCAGTTCGCTCCTGGGACGCAGGTCCGCATTGAGAAGGCCGTCGAAAAGGGATTTGTCCAATTTCAGGGTGTCGGCGGGCACCTGCTGGAGCATATGCAGCGAGGAATAGCCGCTGCCGAAGTCGTCGATGGAGCAGTGAAATCCGCAGCGGTGAATCTCCTGGACCAGCTCGGCGAAGAACTGGGGGTTTTCCGCCACCAATGTCTCGGTAAACTCAAACTCCAGCAGCTCCGGCGGCACCGACCATTTTTCCTGGAGCTGCCGGAAGCGGGAGAGAATGTCCCGTCCCAGATTCACCCGGGAGAAGTTGACCGAAATGGGGAGGGGCGGAACGCCGCAATCCATCCACCGGCGCAGACAAAGGCAGCTCTGCTCAAACATGTAGAGGTCCAGCTGGGTGATAAATCCGTTGCGCTCCAGCACGGGGATGAACACGTCGGGCTCCACAAAGCCACCCTGGGGGTCCCGCCAGCGGACCAGAGCCTCCGCCCCCACCACGCTCCGGGTGGACAGGGATACTTTCGGCTGGAGGTAGAGCTGGAACTCGCCCCGCTCCAGGGCGGACTCCATGCGGTTGGAGATGTCCAGATCCAAAAGCAGCCGCTGCCGGTCGGCCGGCTGATAAAACGCGCAGGAGCACAGGGTCCCGCCGGGCAGGCGCTTGGCGCGCTTGCGGGCCAGGTTGGCCCGGTCGCACAGATCGGAGAGGAGAAGGGACGGATCGCCGGCAGGACAGATGCCGAAGGCCAGGGGCAGGTAGTAGGGATTGCGCAGGTTGCGGTTGAAGGCGTTAAAATAGCGGGCGGTCTCCTCCATCCGGGCGCGCATGTCCTCTTCGGCGGACTGGAAGAGCAGGAGGATGAACTGATCCTGAGCAACCCGGGCGGCCAGCTCGCCGGAGCGCAGCTTCTGCTTCAAACAGGCGTGCAGGTGGCAGAGCACCCGGTTGCCCGCCGCCTCCCCAAAGGAGCGGTTGATGAGGGAGAAGGCCTGAATATCGCAGGAGACCAGGGCATAGGTTCCTGGAGGGCGGGTGCGGAGGAGCTCCTGAGCGCGGAGGGAGAAACGGGTCTGGTTGTCCCCGCCGGTCACCGGGTCCACAAAGGCGGCGTGCTCCAGATGCCGGAGCGTCTGCCGCTGGCCGCGGCGGTAGAGGAGAAACAGGGAGAGGAAAACCAGAAGCAGCACCAGGTCGATGGCCAGACTCAGCACCAGAGCCTGGAGCAGGGAAGAGCGGTTGGCATCCAGGTCCAGAAAGGAGACCAGAAACCAGCCTTCCGTCTCCAGCGGGGCGGCGGCCAGGGCCAGATGGGAACCGCGGAAGCGGAACGAAAGCGTGCCCGTCCGCCGGGCGGCCAGGTCGGCGGAAAGCTGCTCCCGGGCTTCCGCCGCGCTGTCCCCGGCAAGCTGAAACAGGGAGAGCTGTACCTCCCCCGACCGGCCGGGGAGCAGAATCTGTCCGTCCTCCCGGACCAGAATGGGGTTTTCAGAGGAATTAGGGGCCAGATGTTCCCAAAAGGGGTCGGCATCGCGGTAGAGAAGAGCACCGGCGGCGGGGTCGTCCCGGGAGAGCGGTACCAGATAGACCAGCTCATAGAGCGCGTCGGGCGAGAGACGGGCGCTCGTGAGCGCCCGCGGGACGCCGCTTTCCACGGCGTCCCGCAATTCTCCGGTGAGAACATCCTGCCGGCTGTCCAGAAAATAGACCCGGCCATCGTTTTCCGCCAGCCCGAAACAGGCGGCCTCCTCCCGGCCGCCGAACAGGTCCGAGAGGCGGGAGAGCCGCGCCTCCCGGTCGGGCAGGCCGCTGCAGGAGGCCGCCAACAGCTCCAGCTGGGCGAAACGGTCGTCAAAAGTGGTCTGAACCAGAGCGGTCTCCTTGGCCGAGCAGGCGAGAAGGCGCTCCCGTGCGTCGTCCTTCATCAGATGGACCAGATAGGCGGCGTGGATGGCGCTGAATACCAGGGAGAGCAGACAAAAGAGGGCCAGAAATGCCGCCGGCCGGTTGGATGGGACAAGCGAGCGCACGTTCATAGATACCTCCGTTGGAGACAGAGTGGAAAGAGGGTCCGGCCATTCCTTCGGAATGGGCGGAGAATCCGGGGATCATCGGATGATTCATTGTATCATGCCGGGCCGAGAGCGGGCAAGATAAAGTTCGAAAGAGGGCGATTTCCGCCCGGAACGGTCGGGCACAAAATCGGTGGAGCTGTTGCAATTTACCGGTAGAACGGCTATAATCAAAGTAAACCATCCACGGAATACAGCATTCCGCCTGCGGCGGATGGGAAAGACCTCTGGAGGTGTGATATGAAAGGAAAACGACTGCTCTCCATGGGACTGGCGCTGGCCACCGTCCTGACGCTGCTGACGGCGCCCGCCTCGGCGGTCACCTTCACCGATCTGAGCGGCCACTGGGCCAAGACCGATGTGGAGTATTTGGCCAACCGGGGACTGGTCTCGGGATACAGCGACGGTACGTTCAAACCCGACGCCAATATGAGCGCGGTGGAGGCCCTGCTCTTCTGCGCCCGGGTGGCCGACCTGGACTCCAGTACCAAAGAGGCCGTAACCGAGGCGTGGAGCGATACCCTCAGCGAGATCATCGACGCGGATATGCTCACCTGGGCCGCGCCCGACCTTTCGGTGTGTCTGGAGACGGGCATTATCACCGTGGAGGAGCTCTCTGCCCTCAGCCGGAACAACGCCCTGCTCAAGGCCATCCCCCGGGAGGACGTGAGCCTCTACCTGGCCCGGGCCATGCAGCTCGCCCCCGTGGCCGAGGGCCTGAGCAGCTATACCCTCACCTTTGAGGATGAGGAGGAGATCTCCAGCCAGTACCGGCCCTACATCTATTTGCTCAATCTCTACGGCCTGCTCAAGGGGGATGAGTTCAACTGCTACAATCCCCAGGACCCTCTGAACCGGGCCTCCATGACCTCCCTGCTCCGGCGGGCCCTGACCTTTATGGAGGACCAGGGCATCACGGTGGAGCTGCCCAACTACACCAGCTACGACTGGGTGGGCGGCCTCATCACCGCGGTGAATGTGAGCAGCGGCGGCGTCACCCAGCTCACGCTGGAGAGCCCCCTCACCGGAACCCACGCCGTCTCGGTGCCCGCCAACGCGGAGATCTATGAGAGCAACATGCTCTCCTCCGGCAGCGCCCTCAAGGTGGGCTCCTATGCCCGGGCCAACCTGAACGGCTCCGGCGTAGTCACCCAGGTCCGGGTCAGCGGCGCGGTGGAGACGGTGGAGGGCACGGTCAGCGCCCTGGAGAACGACGTGCTCACCGTCAATACCGGCACACAGGTGCGCTCCTTCCGGGTGGACCGCTTTACCGAGGTCCAGGTGGGCAAGCGCACCGGCGGCCTGGAGCTGCTGGAGGAGGACGGCGGCTATACCGACGCGGTGTGCCGGGTGGACGGCCTGGGCCACCTGGCCTCGGTGGTGCTCACCGGCGGCACACGCCAGGAGAGCGGCATCATTGCCGACGTGACGGTCAACTCCAACGGCGTGGGCACCATCCAGATCAGCGACATGAGCGGCGTAAAGACCCGCTATACCCTCTCTTCCAGCACGGTTGTGACCATCAACGGCGTGGCGGGGACCCTCTCCTCCAACCGGGAGGGCGACTATGTGACCCTGCGGGTGTCCAACGATGAGGACGACCGGGTCCTCTCCCTGAATGTGGACAGCGTCACCCAGTATGTCCAGGCCTCCATCAAGGGCGTCAGCTACGCCCAGAGCCCCAGCAAGCTCACCGTCACCGACCTGGAGAGCGGGAAGAGCGTCACCTATACCATCGCCAGCCGGGCGGAGATCCGCTATAACGGGGATACGACCGCCCTCTCCAAGCTGGAGAACGGCAGCTTTGTCACCCTGCGCCTGAACGGCACGGAGGTGGCCGCCATCGACGCCTATCCCGGCTCCACCACCGACAGCGGCACCATTACCGCCATTACCTACGGAATCCCGACCCTCCTGGAACTCACCCGGGACGACGGCACGGCGGCCAGCTATGAGATCGACCTGAGCGATCCCCCCGACATATACCGGGACGACGCGCGCAGCTCCATCGACCGGCTGAAAAACGGCGACCAGGTAGAAATTACCGTCCGCTATCAGGAGGTCAGCCGCATCGACGCCGTGCCCCAGAGCGCCAACGCCAGCGGCACCATCACCAGCGTGACCATAGACGCCCAGGGGACGACCATCGCGGTGAACCTGACGGGCGGAGGCTCGGCCTCTTACCTGGTCAGCGAGGGGATCAGCGTCACCCAGAATGGCAAGGCGGTGTCCATCGACTCCCTGAAGCCGGGCTACCAGATCTCCATGGTGGTGGACGGGGACCAGATCCTCTCCATTGAGGTGGACCGCAGCTCCCAGTCCTCCAACCAGATCAACGCCACGGTGCTTTACGTGAACCGGGATGAGAAAGAAATCCTGGTCCAGCGCACCGACAGCACCGGAACTACCACCGCCATGACGGTGGACGTGTCCGACGCCACGCTGCTCACCGTAAGCGGGTCGAGCCTCAGCCTCCGGGAGATCGAAGTGGGCGACCCCGTCACCATCTACGGCTCCTACGACGGCCTGACGTTCCAGGCCACCCTCCTCATCCGCAATTAAAGCGGCACATGCAGCCCGCGGGGCCGCCCTCTCCCGAGAGAGGCGGCCCCGCGTTTTGCGCCGGATGAAACTCCCCCTTGCATTTTGGCCCCTGCGGCGTTATAATGCACTCGAATCCATCCGAGTAAGGAAGTACGTTATGCATTCCATTTCTTACACAAGCGCATCCTTTGCCGTGCAGTTTGGCTGGGCTCGATTTACGGGCGCCGGCTTTTTTGGCGTGGGCAAACGAGAGCGGCGAGAGATGGAACAGATGGGAGCCATCCGCCTGTAAAAGGGCGGAGGATACGCGGAGATTGGCCCGGACAAGGGCTGGACGCGCTCACTGATTTCATCAGTGGGCGCGTTTTTTGTAACCTGCCGCTGAAAAACAGAGAGACGCGCTGGTCAAATCAGAAAGGAAGTTGTATCATTATGGTAGTCGTCATGAGACCCGGCACGGAGAAAAAAGACATCGACGCTCTGGCCCGCAAGTTTGAAACAATGGGCCTCCAGGTGGGCATTACCAACGGCGTGGGCTGTACGATTCTGGGCCTGGTGGGAGATACCACGGCGGTGGATATGGACAAGATCTCCATCAACCCCCACGTGGAGCGGGTCATGCGGGTACAGGAGCCCTATAAGAAGGCCAACCGCAAGTTCCACCCGGAGGACACCGTGGTGGATGTCCAGGGCGTAAAGGTGGGCGGCGGACACTTCGCCGTCATCGCCGGCCCGTGTTCGGTGGAGAGCGCCGAACAGGTCACCGGGATTGCCCGGGATGTAAAAGCCTCCGGCGCCCAGATGCTCCGGGGTGGCGCCTTCAAGCCCCGCACCTCCCCCTACTCCTTCCAGGGCATGGGCGAGAGCGGTCTGGACCTGTTGCTGGAGGCCAAGAAGGCTACCGGACTGCCCGTCGTCTCCGAGATCATGGCCCCCCGGTATGCCGAGCTCTTTGAGGAGAAGGTGGACCTGGTGCAGATCGGCGCCCGGAACATGCAGAACTTCGACCTGCTCAAGGAGGTGGGCAAGATGAGCAGGCCCATCCTCCTCAAGCGGGGTCTGGCCAACACCTACGAGGAGTGGATCATGTCCGCCGAGTATATTATGGCCGCCGGAAATGAGAACGTCATCCTCTGCGAGCGGGGTGTGCGGACCTTTGAGACCTATACCCGCAACACCCTGGATCTGTCGGCGATTCCCGCCATCCGGCAGATGAGCCACCTGCCCATCATCGTGGACCCCTCCCACGCGGCGGGCATGTACTGGATGGTGGAGCCCCTGGCCCTGGCGGCCACCGCCATCGGGGCGGACGGGCTCATCATCGAGGTCCACAACGATCCCCCCCACGCCAAGTGCGACGGACAGCAGTCCCTGACTCCGGAGCGCTTCGACAACCTCATGAAGAAAGTAAGCAGCCTGCGGGCCTGGCGGACGGAGCAGGCCATCTGACCGGCGGAAAGGGAGAAGAAGCATGAAAACCTTGACGGTGGACCTGCCCGGGCGGTCCTATGAGATTCAAATGGAGCGGGGCGTGCTGGCGCACGCGGGGGAGCGGTGCCGGAGCGTGCTCCCCCGGGCGGAAAAGCTCTTTGTGGTCACCGACACCCACGTGGCCCCGCTCTATCTGGAGCGGGTGCGCGGCAGTCTGGAGCGGGCCGGCTTTACGGTGGCTGTCCGGACCGTCCCCGCAGGGGAGAGCGCCAAGTGCGTGGAGGAGCTCTCCGCCCTCTGGGAGGAGATGATGGCCTTCGGGCTCACCCGCACCGACGCCGTGGCGGCCCTGGGCGGCGGCGTGGTGGGGGACCTGGCGGGCTTTGCCGCCGCCACCGTGCTGCGGGGGGTGGACTTTGTCCAGATCCCCACCACCCTCCTGGCCCAGGTGGACTCCTCCGTGGGGGGCAAGGTGGCCGTGGACCTGAAGGCGGGAAAAAATCTGGCCGGGGCTTTCTGGCAGCCCAAGCTGGTCCTCATGGACCCGGAGACGCTGGACACCCTGCCCCAGTCCACCTTTATGGAGGGCATGGCCGAGGTGGTCAAATACGGCTGCATCAAGGACGCGGCGTTTTTTGATTTCCTGGAGGAGCGGCCCGGCCGGGCGGCGCTGATGGCCGATATGGAACACATTTTGTATACTTGCTGCGATATTAAACGAAACGTAGTGGAACAGGACGAGCGGGACACCGGGGAGCGGATGCTTCTCAACTTCGGCCACACTCTGGGCCACGCCTATGAGCTGGCGGGGAACTACGCCCGCTGGAGCCACGGCGACGCGGTCTCAGCGGGCATGTGCGCTGCCGCCCGGCTGGGCGAGCGGCTGGGGATCACCTCCGCCGGGACGGCGGACCGGCTGGAGCGGGTCCTCGCCGCCCTGGGGCTGCCCACCCGGATTGTGTGCGCGCCGGAGCAGTACGCCGCCGCCATCGGACTGGATAAAAAAGGGAGCGGCCATGCCATCTCCGTCATCCTCCTGGAGGAGATCGGGCGGGCGGTGCGCCATCCCATGGAGAAGGACGCGCTGTTGGAGGAATTGCGATGAAGGTGACCATTTTTCCCGCCCGGCTGGAGGGGAGCATCACCCCGCCCCCCAGCAAGTCCCAGGCCCACCGGCTCATCATTGCCGCCGCCCTGTCCGACGGGGTGTGCTGGCTGTCCAACGTGGCCCTCTCGGAGGACATCCAGGCCACCCTGCGCTGTATGCGCACCCTGGACGCCGACGCCAGCGCCGATGGAAGCGTCATCCGGGGCGCCGGTCTGGTAGACGGGCATGAGGACCCGGCCCCCGCCCTCATGGACTGTGGGGAGTCGGGCTCCACCCTGCGCTTCCTCATCCCGGTGGCCCTGGCCCTGAAGGGGAAGGGGCGCTTTACCGGCCGCGGACGGCTCATGGAGCGGCCCCAGGAGCCCTATTTCCAACTGTTCCGGGAGAAAGGGATCGCCTGCAGCCGGGAGGGGGACGTCCTCACCGTGGAGGGTGTGCTGAGACCGGGGAGGTATGCCCTGCCGGGAGACGTGTCCAGCCAGTTTGTCACCGGACTCCTCTACGCCCTGCCCCTGCTGGAGGGGGACTCGGAGATCGTCCTCACCACCCCGCTGGAGAGCCGGGGCTATGTGGATATGACCCTGGACGCCCTGGAGCAGTTCGGCGTGCAGGCGGCGTGGGATGGGAAAAATACCTTCCGCGTCCCCGGAAACCAGACCTACCGCCACCGGGACCTGGCCATTGAGGCCGACTACTCTCAGGCGGCCTTCTGGTATGCCGCCGCCGGCGTGGGCAACGGCGTGGAGGTCACCGGCCTCAACCCCGCCTCGGTCCAGGGGGACATGCGCATTGTGCCCTACCACCACCGCCTGCGGGAGGTGGGGGAGGCGGTCCTGGATATGAGCCAGTGTCCCGACCTGCTGCCCCCGCTGGCGGCCCATGCCGCGCTGCGGATCGACGGGGTGACCCGTCTGGTCAACGCCGGGCGGCTGCGCCTGAAGGAGAGCGATCGCCTGGCCGCCGTGACGGAGGTGCTGGGCGCCCTGGGGGCGGACGTGACGGAGGAGCCCGACGCGCTGACCATCCGGGGCCGGGACGGCCTGCCCGGCGGGGTGAGTGTGAGTGCCCACAACGACCACCGCATCGCCATGATGGCCGCCGTTGCCGCCACCCGCTGCGCCGCACCGGTGACCGTTATCGGGGCCGAGTGTGTGAAGAAGTCGTACCCCAATTTCTGGGAGGACTATGAGACTCTGGGGGGCCGCATCGTCCGGGAGGAGGAAGTATGAGATACACCGTCTTTGGAGAATCCCACGGCAGCGCCATCGGCGTGGTGCTGGAGGGCGTCCCCTCCGGCGTGGAACTGGACTGGGACTTTATCCGCTCCGAGCTCCGGCGCCGTGCGCCGGGGCAGAACGCCACCTCCACCGCCCGGAGGGAGGCCGACGAGCCGGAAGTGCTCTCCGGCGTCTTTGAGGGCCGGACCACCGGAACCCCCCTGTGCGCCGTCATCCGCAATACCGACACCCGGAGCAGAGACTACCGCAAGCTCCAGGACCTGCCCCGGCCGGGCCACGCCGACTACACCGGACAGGTGCGGTATGGAGGGTACAACGATTACCGGGGGGGCGGACACTTCTCCGGGCGGCTCACCGCGCCGCTGGTCCTGGCCGGGGCGGTGGCGAAGCTGATTTTAAAGGAGCGTGGGGTGTCGGTCTCGGCCCGGGTGTCCAACATCGCCGGAATTCTGGACCCCACGCCGGAGGAGGCCCAGCGGGCCATTCTGGAGGCCAAGGCCGACCGGGATTCCGTAGGGGGGTGCGTGCGCTGCACGGTGGAGGGCCTGCCTGCCGGGCTTGGGGCCCCGGACTTCGGCTGCAATGTGGAGGGGATCTTTTCCCAGTATCTCTTTGCCGTGCCTGCGGTGAAGGGTATCGCCTTCGGAGCGGGATTCGGCTTCGCCGGCATGCGGGGCAGCGAGGCCAACGACCCCTTCTGCCTGGTGGACGGGCAGATCCGTACCGAGACCAACCACACCGGGGGCGTCAACGGCGGCATCACCAATGGAATGCCCGTGGAGTTTGAGGTGGTCTTTCGGCCCACCCCCTCCATCTCCAGGCCCCAGCGCACCGTGAGCCTCTCCCGCATGGAGGAGGCCGAGCTGGTGGTGGAGGGCCGCCACGACCCGTGCGTGGTGCTGCGGGCCGTGCCGGTGGTGGAGGCCGCCGCCGCCCTGGCTGCCTGTGAAGTGCTGGGCATTGGCTCCGGGGCGGGCGCGAGGTAAGATACAAAGGAAGGGATCACACGATGACGGAATTAGAGGAGTACCGCGGCAAAATCGACGCCATTGACCGGGCGCTGGTGGAGCTCTTTTTGCAGCGCATGGAGGTCACCGGAGCGGTGGGGGCCTGGAAGCGGGAGCACGGCGTGCCTGTGCTGGACGCGGAGCGGGAGCGGCGGGTCATCGCCGCCAAGATGGCCCTCACCGAGGACCCGGCCCGGCGCATGGACCTGGCCGAGCTCTATGAGACCATCATGGCCGTCTCCCGCCGGCAGCAGCGCGCCCTGGTGCGGGAGGGAAGTGAGGACCCGGGTTACGCCGCCTGCAAGGCCGCAATGGACCGGGCCCGGGAGCCCGTGGCCGATCCGCGGGTGGTCTACCAGGGAGAGCCGGGCTGCTACAGCGAGGAGGCCGCCGTGGGATTCTTCGGCCCGGAGGTGAAGAGCCGGGGGATGGCCTGGTTCCCCGACGTCTTTGCCGCCCTGGAGCGGGGGGAGGCCGACTATGCCGTCCTCCCGGTGGAGAACAGCTCCACCGGCTCCATTCGCCAGGTCTACGACCTGCTGGCCCAGTACAAGTACTACATTGTGGGCGAGTGGCAGGTAAAGGTAGAGCACTGCCTCATGGCCCTGCCGGGCGTCAAGGAGGAGGACATCCGCACGGTCTATTCCCATGAGCAGGGGCTTATGCAGTGCGAAGCCTTCCTGGACGGGCACCGGGCCTGGAAGCGGGTGCCCGCGTTGGACACTGCGGGCTCGGCCAAGCAGGTGGCCCGGAGCGGAGACCCCACCGCCGCCGCCATCGGCTCCCGCCGGGCGGCCGGGATTTACGGACTGAATATCCTGGCCCAGGGGATCAACTCCAACCGGGACAACTGCACCCGCTTTGTGGTGGTCTCCCCCCGGATGGAGCTGCGGCCCGGCCGGAACAAGATCAGCGCCGTCTTCCGCCTGCCCCACCAGAGCGGCTCCCTCCACGAGATTTTGACCATCTTCGCCGTACAGGGTTTGAACCTGATGAAGCTCGAGTCCCGTCCCATCCCGGGCCGGGGATGGGAGTACCTCTTCTTCCTGGACTTCACCGGGGACCTGACCGCCCCCGGGATGGACGGCGTCCTCCACGAGCTCTCCCAGCTGGCGGCCCAGTTCCGGGTGCTGGGCAACTTCCGGGGGTACGAGGGATGAAAAATCTGGTCCTCATCGGCATGATGGGCTGCGGAAAGTCCACGGTGGGGGCGCTGCTGGCCCGGCGCCTGGGCCGGACGCTGGCGGACACGGACGCCCTGATCGAGACGCAGGAGGGCTGCACCATCCCGGAGCTGTTCGCCCGAAAGGGGGAGGAGTATTTCCGGGCGTGCGAGCGCCGGGTGTCGGAGGAGCTGGCCCGGCGGCAGGGGCTGGTTATCGCCTGCGGGGGCGGTCTGCCCCTGCGCCCCGACTCCATCGGACCGCTGAAGGAGAACGGCGCCGTGTTTTTCCTGTGCCGGGACCCGGGGGAGATCTACGACACCGTCTCCATGGCCGGCCGCCCCCTCGGACAGGGGGGGAGAGCGGACTTTCTGGAGCGCTTCCGCCAGCGGGAGGGCGTCTACCGGGCCTGCGCCGACCATGTCATCACCGAGTTTTCCTCTCCGGAGGCCACGGCAGAGGCGATTTTGGAGGTTGTTCTATGAAATTTCTCATCATCAACGGGCCCAACCTGAACCTGCTGGGCCGGCGGGAGCCGGGCATCTACGGCGCGGACAACTACGAGACCCTGTGCCGGCAGGTGAAGGACTTTGCCGCCGCCCACGGCTCCACCGCCGAGTGCTTCCAGTCCAATCACGAGGGGGCGATTGTGGACGCCATCCAGGCCGCCGACGGGGTCTATGACGCCATAGTCATGAACCCCGGAGCCTATACCCACTACAGCGTGGCCATTCTGGACGCCCTCAAGGCGGTGCGCGTCCCCTGTATCGAGGTCCACATCTCCAACATCCACCAGCGGGAGGAGTTCCGCCACAGGAGCGTTACCGCCCCCGCCTGCGTGGGCCAGATCTGCGGGCTGGGCCTCTACGGCTATCAGGCCGCCATGGGCTATTTCCTCTCCAGGGCGGGAGCATAGCGCGACGGATTTGCGGGGCGGCCGCCCCGGCGTTCCCGCTCCGGCGGGTGTGAAAAGGAGAAGCGATGAAACAACGGAATATCCCCCACATCGGAATGCGGATCATCAAGACCGCCGTGGCCGTCATGCTGGCCTATGGAATTTTTCTGCCCTTTGGGCTGATGTACGACACGGAGACCTACCACGGCGTGCTGGGCCAGATGGGGCCCCTCTATGCCTGCATCGCCTGCATTGTGTGTATGCAGAGCACCCTGGGCCAGACGGTTCAGTCGGGGGTGTCCCGCCTCATCGGAGTGGCCATCGGCGGCGTGCTGGGCGTGGCCACCCTGCTGCTGGGCGACCGGCTGGACAACGGTCTGCTGGTCCTGCCCATCCTGGGGGTGCTGTGCGTGGCGGGCATGTGGATTTCTCTGCTCATTCAGCGGCCTGCGGCCTGTGTGATGGCCTGCATTGTGCCCTGTGTGATCCTGATTACCGGCGTCACCGGCGCCGACCGGTATTACTACGCCGCCGCCCGGATCATTGAGACGGTGATCGGCGTGTGCGTGGCCATGCTGGTCAACAAGCTGCTGCCCGACCACCGGGAGGAGTACGAGGCGCCCCCGCCGCCCCAGAAGGAGGAAAACCGCCGTGAAGATTGAACTGCACAACACGTCCCGGAAGCTCTGTGTCATCGGAGACCCGGTGCTCCACTCCAAGTCCCCCCTCATTCAGAACACCATGCTCGCGGCCCTGGGTCTGGACTACATCTACCTGTGCCAGAGCGTGCCCCGAGGGGAGACCGAAACGTGGCTGCGCTGCGCGGCCTTCTGCGGCTATGCGGGCTTCAACGCCACCATGCCCCATAAAGAGGCCCTGGTCCCCAGGATGGATGAGCTGGACGAGGACGCCCGGATGTACGGCGCGGTGAATACCGTCTGTCTCCGGGAGGGGAGATGCTATGGCTATAACACCGACGGCCGGGGTTTTCTGGCCGCCCTGGAGCAGGCGGGCGTGGCCACCCGGGGACAGAACGTCCTGATTCTGGGGGCGGGCGGCGCCGCCAAGGCCGTGGCCCCCAAGCTCTGCCAGGCCGGGGGCGCCCGGCAGGTGGTTGTGGCCAACCGCACGGTGGAGAAAGCCGCCGCGCTCTGTGCCGGAGCGGAGAAGGGCCGGATGATTCCGGTGGGCTTTTCTCCGGAGGAGCTGCGCCGGGCGGCGGAGCAGTGCGACCTGCTGGTCAACTGCACGAATTTGGGCATGGAGGGAACCGGCGGGCAGTTCTCCGACTTCTCGTTTCTGGAGGCCCTGCCCAGCCATGCGGCGGTGTGCGACGTGATCTACGCTCCGGCGGAGACACAGCTCCTCTGCCGGGCCCGGGAACGGGGGCTGCGCACCCTCAACGGCCTGGGAATGCTCATCTGGCAGGCGGTGTTCGCCCTGGAGCATTTTACGCAGACCCGCATCGACGGCAAGGCCATGGTCCCCCTGGTGGAGGACGCCCTGAACCGCGCCTCCGGCGTTTAATCCGGCGCGAAAACGGGAACCCTAAACCTGCGCGCCCGCGCTGGCCGAGTTGCACAAACAAACCGGGGAAACGCCCGGCGGAATCGGCGGAAATGGGCGGAAAAAACCACAGGAAGCCCTTGACTTCTTGTGGGAAATCCAGTACAATAGTTAAGCGCCTGTGAAAGGGCGCACACTGCGATGATGCGGGAGATTGCGGCGCAAGCCGGTAACTTCCGCGGAGTATGTCCGAGCAAATCGGGCGGCTGAGAAGATTCCGTACGCGGCTTGGGCCTGCGCATGGACGAAACCGGCTGCTTATGCGCCGGTTTTCTTCGTGCCGGGAAGCGACACGCACGGAGACGTGTACAGAAGATTCTCACCGTACGAAGCGTGCACGGAATACAGAACGTCACTTCGTATGTTAAGGAGGAAACACCAAATGGCAGCTCAGAAAGAAATGATCCGCATCCGCCTGAAGGCTTACGATCACCAGCTCATCGACCAGAGCGCCGAGAAGATCGTGGAGACCGCCAAGCGCACCGGCGCCAGCGTGTCCGGCCCCATCCCCCTGCCCACCAAGAAAGAGGTCGTGACCATCCTGCGGGCCGTCCACAAGTATAAGGACTCCCGGGAGCAGTTTGAGCGCCGCACCCATAAGCGCCTGATCGACATCCAGAAGCCCTCCGCCAAGACGGTGGAGGCCCTGATGAGCCTGGAGCTCCCCGCCGGCGTCGAGATCGAGATCAAGCTGTAAGAGCGAAACGCGCCAAACCCCATTCCTTAGTTAGCACCGCAGTCCGCCGCGTTTTGAGGCGGACGGGTCAAGTTGGCCGAGCAATACCAGCCCGATGGGTAACTCGCCCAACCAATAACCTTTTATTAAGGAGGAAAAAACATGGAAAAGGCCATCATCGGTAAGAAGGTCGGCATGACGCAGATCTTTGACGCCGAAGGAAAGGTCATCCCGGTCACCGTCATCGAGGCGGGCCCCTGCACCGTGGTGCAGAAGAAGACCGAGGAGAAGGACGGCTACACCTCGGTCCAGCTGGGCTATGAGGATGTGGCGGAGAAGAAGCTCACCAAGCCCGAGCTGGGCCACCTGAAGAAGGCGGGCGTCTCTCCCAAGAAGGTCCTCAAGGAGTTTAAGCTCGACGGCGCCGCCGACATGAACGTGGGCGACGAGGTGAAGGTGGACGTGTTCGCCGAGGGCGACCGCGTGGACGTCACCGGCATCAGCAAGGGTAAGGGCTACGCCGGCGTGATCAAGCGCTACGGCGCCGGCCGGACTCCCACCAGCCACGGCGGCGGCCCCGTGCACCGCCATGCCGGTTCCATGGGCCCCGCGACCGATCCCTCCCGGATCTTCAAGGGCAAGATCGGCGCCGGCCACATGGGCCATGAGCAGGTCACCGTCCTGAATCTGGACGTGGTGAAGGTCGACCCCGAGCTGGGCATCATCGCCGTGCGCGGCGCTATCCCCGGCCCCAAGGGCGGCGTGGTATTCCTGCGCAACAGCGTGATCAACGTCAAGGCCAAGGGCGCTGCGGCTGGCATCAGCAACAACCCGCAGAAGGCGTCCGCCCGCGTCAATCCCCAGAAGGCCTCTGCGCGTAACCGCTAAGAAGAAAGGAGAGATACCAAATGCCTAAGGCAACTGTTGTTAACATGACCGGCGCTAAGGTCGGTGAAGTGGAGCTCTCCGACGCGATCTTCGGGATTGAGCCCAACCAGTCCGTGGTTCACGCGGTGGTCAAGAACCACCTGGCCAACTGCCGGCAGGGCACCCAGTCCGCGCTGACCCGGGCTGAGGTCTCCGGCGGCGGCATTAAGCCCTGGCGTCAGAAGGGCACCGGCCGGGCCCGCCAGGGCTCCACCCGCGCCCCCCAGTGGACCCACGGCGGCATCGTGTTCGCCCCCAAGCCCCGGGACTACAGCTACACTCTGAATAAGAAGGTCAAGCGTCTGGCTCTCAAGTCCGTCCTCTCCGCCAAGGCTGCGGAGGGCAACGTCATCGTGGTGGACGGCCTGAACCTGGACGAGATCAAGACCAAGAACATGAAGGCGTTCCTCGACGCGGTGGAGGCCGGAAAGGCCGTCCTGGTCACCGAGAACGTCAACACCAACGTGGTGAAGTCCGCCCGGAACATCCCCGGCGTGATTACCACCACCGCCAAGATCCTGAGCGTGTACGACATCATCAACGCCAATAAGTTTATCGTCGACAAGGCTGCCCTGGCCGTCATCGAGGAGGTGTTCGCGTAATGGCTACCGTCGCTTATGACATCATCAAGCGTCCCGTGATCACGGAGAAATCCATGACCCTGACCCAGGACCGGAAGTACACCTTCCTGGTGGCCAAGGACGCCAACAAGATTGAGATCGGCAAGGCCGTGGAGGAGATCTTCGGCGTGAAGGTCGCCAAGGTCAATACCATCAACATGCAGGGCAAGCAGAAGCGCACCGGACGGTTCCCCGCCGGCCGCCGTCCTTCCTACAAGAAGGCCATCGTCACCCTCACCGAGGACTCCAAGACCATCGAGTTCTTCGAGGGCATGGTGTAAGGAGGTAATGAGAAATGGCGATCAAGACTTATAAGCCCACTACCCCCTCCCGCCGCCACATGACCGTGTCCGCCTTCGAGGGGATTGACAAGAAGGCCAAGCCCGAGCGCAGCCTGACCGAAGTTCTGAAGAAGAACGCCGGCCGCAACAGCTACGGCCGCATCACCGTCCGCCACCGCGGCGGCGGCAACAAGAAGAAGTACCGCATCATCGACTT
>DWYC01000045.1 GCA_019118925.1 Candidatus Flavonifractor intestinipullorum
CCGGCACCCTGTCCTACGACGCCCTGCTGGACTTCTGGGCCCAGTTTGACCCCTACACCATGAACACCATGCTGGTGGGGGGCGACACCATGCTGAAACTGCTGAAACTGGACGAACTCCAGAATCCCCTGACGGGCCTCAACTTCCAGGGCACAGGCACCTTGACCACCCCTCTGGGGGCCACGCTCCTGCGCACCAGTGCCGTCCCCGCCGGAAAACTCATCGGCTTGGACAAGCACTACGCACTGGAGATGGTCAGCAGCGGCGATGTGCTGGTGGAGTATGACAAACTCATTGACCGGCAACTGGAGCGGGCGGCCATTACCAGCATCTCGGGCTTTGCAAAACTCTATCAGGATGCCAGCAAGGTCCTGACGATTTAAGGCCCATGACGGAGGAGATTTATACCATCGCCGCGGCCATTGCCATGCCGTCGGAGGGGGAGACGGACCTGCTGGAACTGCTGTGCGCAGCGGCGGAGCAGGAACTCACCGGGACCCTCCGCCCCGGTGTCACAACTGCGGACTGCCGGGAGGCATTCCTCTGTGCTGCCGGGTACCTGGCCGCGGCGGGGCTTCTGGCGGGCCGGAGCGGCCAGACAGAGCAGTTTACCGCCGGGGAGGTGTCCATCCGCACCGCCGCTGCCGGCAGCCGTGGCGCGGAACTGCGGGCCCTGGCGGAGAGGCTCATGGCCCCCTACAGCGACAGCGGCGGAGGCGGCGCCTTCGCCTTCCGGGAGGTGCCGGGATGAGGGAACAGCTGGAAGCGGCCCTGGGAACCTACGGCCAGGCGGTGACCATCCGCCGTGGGGAGACAATCACGGCGTGCCGGGCCTTCCTCCAGCCGGTGCTGGCAAAGCGCCAGGAGGAGCCCAGAGAGGATACCCCTCTGGGCAGCGTGGATGAGCGCCGCTGGCTGTATATCGGCACGGCACCGGTGGAGCGGTACGACACCGTGGAGGGCTGCGGCATGTCCTTCCTGGTGAAGGAGGCCACGCCGGTGTACCTGGGGGATACGATCCTGTACTGGCACGCCATTCTGTGGAAAGCCCGGGAGGTGAAGACGTGAGCGCGTTGGAACTGGTGCGCACTGCAGTCTTGAATGTGCTGCAGGCGGCGGATATCCCGGCGGCCGCCGCCTACAGCGACGACTGGGCGGCGACCTACGAGGCCCCCGTCCTCACCGTGGGCGTGGGGGGCGGCGGCAGCCTCCGGGTGGGGTTTCACGACTACCTGGGGGAGTGGTACGACGAAAAGACCGCCTCCTACCAGGAGCGGTACGGCAAGGAACTGGACGTGTCCCTGCTCCTGGACGCCTACGCCCCCCGAGCGGTGGGGGCTGCCGGCTGCGATACGCTGCTGGACCAGGTGCAGAACGTCCTCACCGCCTCGCCGCCGGCGGGGCTCCGGATGGGGGACATGGAGTGGGGAGAGGTGGACTTTGACCGGGAGGCGGATCTGTTCCGCCGGCGGGCCACCCTCCATTGCAGCGCCGCCTTCGTGGCAACCATTCAGGAGGAGACGGGACTGCTGCTGGATTTCAAATTGAAAGGAGAACTGCGCCATTGAGTACCATGATTCATGAGCGCCCGGGGGTCTATTCCTCCTATGACGCATCCACCGTTGTCCGCAGCGGCGTGGGCAGCAAGGTGGTTGGCATTGCCGCCCAGTCCGAAAAGGGTGCTGTCGACGCGGTGACACTGCTGACCAGTTACGCCGCCGGCGTCACCGCCTTTGGGGAGACGGGGGCCATGACGCCCCTGCTGCGGCTGCTGTTCCTCAACGGGGCCACCGCTGTGAAGGCGGTGCGGGTGGAGAGCAGCACGACTTACACCGACGCCTTTGACCTGCTGGCTTTGGAGGAGGATATCCAGATCGTGGTCTGCGACAGCGCTGACGAGACGGTACAGCAGGCCCTGCGCACCAGTATCGAGTCCGCCAGCGGAGCCCGCCGGGAGCGCATCGCCGTGGTAGGCGGGGACGACGAGGATGTGGAGGATTTGATTGCCCACGCCTCGGCCTTGAACAGCGAGCGCATGGTGCTGGTGGGACCGGATGTGCTGGACACGGCGGGGGAGAGTCTCAGCGGCGTCTACGCCGCGGCGGCCCTGGCGGGCCTTCTGGCCTCTAGCGCCGACCCGGCGGTGCCCATTAACGGCGCCGCCCTCCAGGGGCTGGGGGGCGTGGCCGTCCAGTACAGCGACAACGATGTGGACCTGCTGGTTCGGGGCGGCGTCACGCCCCTGGAGGCGGTGGGCGGTGTTGTCAGCCCCATCCGGGGCATTACCACCCGCACCAAGACCGGCGGTACTGCGGACAGCACCTGGCGGGAGCTGACCACGATCCTCATTGTGGACGATGTGATCCCCGCTGTGCGTACCGCTCTGCGCAGCAAATTTTCCCGCGCCAAGAACACCACCCAGACCCGGGGCGCCATCCGTTCCCAGGTGATCGTGGAACTGGAGCGGAAGGTGGCGCAGGAGATCATCGACAGCTACGGCGACGTGACGGCGGAGGTGGACACCGCCGACCCCACGGTGTGCGTGGTGGAGTTCAGTTTCAGCGTCTCCCACGGCCTGAACCAGATCTACCTCACCGCCCACATCACGGTGTAAGAGGAGGGAGCCTATGGCACAGACGATTGGATTCCCCACCAGCAGCGACATCTGGCTGGAGCTGGAGGGGAAGAAGGTGGCGGTGGTACAGAGTTACACCGCCAAAGCCACCAAGACCAGCCAGGTGGTGGAGGCCTTCGGCGAGAAGGAGCCGGTGGCCACCATCGCCGGGCAGAACCAGTATCTGCTGGAACTGACCCGGCTCTACGCCACCGATACCGCCATCAGCGACGGCATCGACTTCTACAGCATTTCCGACTTCTCCCTGGTGATCTGCAAGCCCGACCGGAAGGTCATCTACAGCGGCTGCAACTGGAACGCCATTGCCGAGGAGGGGAAACTGGGGACCATGGTGGCGGAGAAGGTTTCCGTTATCGCCCGCAAGCGGATGGAAGTGAGCGCCTGAGATGGACGAGCGGCAGGAACAGCAGATTGAGATCACCTTCCGGCTGAGTGCGGGCCTGCTGGGCCAGCTGGCGCGGCTGGTGGCGGCAGTCAGCGGTGGGGAGACAGGGGAGCGGCGGGAGACCGCCGCCCCCTCCCCGGAGACGGCGGCAGGTACCAGCGCGGAGGAGATCTCCAGCGGGAATTTTGATTTTCAGCGCTTCCGGGAGCTCTCCGCTCAGGGGACGGAGCCGGAGCTGCCGGAACAGAGAAGCGTCCCCCCGCAGGCGGCAGATCTGCCGGCCCAGGCTGTGGAACAGACGGCGCCGGCCCTCGAGAACCGGACGCTGCCCACGCCGGACCCGGAGACGGTACCGTTCCGGCGGCAGGTACCCGTGGTAGAGGAGCTTCCCACACGGGAGCCAGCACCGGCGGAGGTGACGGAGCTGCCGGATGTCCAGCGGACGGAGCACGTGGCCGCGGCGGAGGAGCCTGGGGCGGCTGCTCCAGCGCCTCAGCCGGGTGCTCCGGGAACCGCTGTCGTGGAACACACCAGGGAGGATGCGGAGGCGCTGTCCCGCCGCTTTGAGCGGGACGGCCGCCGTTACGACAGCGGATTTTCCCCATACTGAGAGGTGAAATCATGGAATTGCAGCCTATGCGCTACAAGGACTATATCTGGCCCCACAATCCCCACACCTATACCATCTCCTTCCAGCGGCAGATTGCCGAGCACAAGGTGCCCTTCGGCCGCTACTGCATGCAGGATCTGGGACAGTCCTGCCGGATCCTCCGGGGGGAGGGGGAGTTCGCCGGGGAGGGGGCCTATGACGAATTCAAAAAGCTGGCCACCGTGTTCTACGGCGGGGGGCCGGGGCTGCTGGTCCACCCGGTCTGGCAGATTTCCAACGCCTACTTTACCGCCCTCTCTGTGCGGCAGGAGCCGCTGCCGGACTATGTAGCCTACAGCTTTGAGTTCCGGGAGAGCTTCGACGGCTACAGCGAGGCGCTGGAGCGCCTGCCGGACAGCGGCGGCACCGCCACGGTGACTTCCGCCGTATCTGCGCCACGGGAGACCCACACCGTGGTGCAGGGGGACACCCTGTGGCGCATCGCCCTGCGGTACGGCACTACCCTGGAGGAACTGCTGGCGGTGAACCCGACTATCAAAAATCCCAATCTCATTGTGGTGGGGCAGGAGGTGGTGCTGCCGTGATGACGGTACGGCTGCTCACCTATGACGGGCGGCAGTATTTGATGCCAACCCTCCTCACCTGGACGGTACGGCGCACCGGCAGCGTCCCGGCAGATGAGCTGGAGGTGGCAGCGGTGTACGACGGAGAGCTCCAGGAGGTGCTGCCGGATGTGTACCGGTTTGCCGCCTACCAGGACGACGAACTGATCCTTCGGGGTGTAGTGGATGAGTACGAGGTGGAGGCGTCGGGGGAGGGCCTCCTGCTCCGCCTCGCCGGACGGGGCATGGCGGCGCTGCTGCTGGACAACGAGGCGGAGGCAGCTACTTATCAGCAGGCCACTACGGCGGAGATCCTGCGCACCCACGTCACACCCTGGGGGATTTCCTGTCAACAGTGGCGGGATATGCAGATGCTGAACTACCGGGTCACCAGCGGCAGCAGCCAGTGGAAGGCCCTGTCGGACTTTACCAGCCGGGCGGGAGGGTTTACCCCCTGGTTCACGGCGGCGGGGGAGCTGGTGGTGGAACCCCTGGCGGGCAGCGGGGCGCGCCGGGTCATCGACGGCACGGCCCCGGTGCTCTCCTGCATCCGGAGGGAGAAACGCTATGGAATTATCAGCCAGGTTCTCATTCGGGACAGAAACCAGCGGGTGATGCAGACCGTGGAGAACAGCGCGTTTATCCGCCGGGGCGGGGCGAGGCGACAAGTATTGTATATGCCCGGCGGCAGTACCTATGGTGCGGTGCGCTATACCGGCAATTACCAGATCGAAAAGTCCCAGGAGGGCGCACGGCAGACAGAACTGACCCTCTCCGGGGCCTTTTCCGCATCGCCGGGGGATATTGCGGAGTTGTCCTATGAGCCCCTGAAGCTGTATGGGGTCTATGATGTGGTGGAGGCAGTCACCCGTGGCGGAAGCGGCGGGGAGACCACTACGCTGACGATGGAGGAGCGGTGACCATGTGGATTGGACAAAAGATTGCAGACAGCACCCGGGCCCGGGAGGACAGCACTGCTGTGGATCTGGGCATTACCACCATCGGCGGGAAGACCGTGGCGGCGGAGACCCGGGGAGAGGACAGAAACCTGCCGCTGTATGGCCCGTTCGGGTACTTTTGGTACCCGAATGCCGGTGATAGGGTGCTGGTGATCAAAGGCGGCGTCACCGGAGAGGAGCAGTGTGTAGCCGGAGTGGAGCAGGGAGAATCACCGGAGGATTTGGCGGCGGGGGATATTTGTATCCAGACAGGGGAGGCATCCCTTTATCTCCATGCCGATGGCCGCATTGACCTGACCGGAACGCTGTACGTCAACGGCACACTATATAAGCCGTGTACCTGCGAGACATTGGTGCCGGCAGAATGAGAGGGGGAGCATATGGAGTTACGTCTGGAAAATGGGGACTATCTCCCCGACGGAAAAGGCGGCGTGGTGCGCCTGAGCGGGGATGAGGCACTCCTCCAGCGGGTGCTGTTCCGCCTGAGCGCCCGGCGGGGTGCCCTGCCTATGCTGCCGGAGCTGGGGAGCCAGCTGTATCTGCTGGGGCGGGAACCGTCGGAGGCCAGGCTAGCCGCCGCCCGGCAGTACGCCGCCCAGGCGGTGTCCCCGGAGGGGCTGCAGGTAGAGGACCTGCAGCTCACGGAGCGGGGGGACGGACGGATGGACCTGACGGTGTGGCTCCGGGGGGAGGATGCCGCCCTCACTGCCACAGTGGTTGTGTGAGAGGGCAGTAAGAAGGAGGAAACAAGGGATTGAAGACCATTGACGAAATCTATCGGGAGCTGCTGGAGACCTTCTCCAGCCAGTCCGGGTATCTGCCCAGTGCGTCCTGCGACCTCTCGGCCCGGCTCTACGCCGTGGCCGCACAGGTCCAGGCCCTGTATCTCCAGGCGGAGTGGGTCATGGGTCAGGCATTTCCCCAGACGGCCCAGGGGACCTATCTGGACTACCACGCCGAAACCCGGGGGATCCAGCGCAGCGTGGCCACAGCGGCGGAGGGGTATCTCCGCTTCCAGGTGGACACCGCCGTGGCCCAGGATCTGTCCATCCCGGCGGAGACGGTGTGTATGACCGTGGAGGGCCGGCGCTTCCAGACGGTGGAGGCGGCGGTGCTGGAGGCGGGGGAGCTGTATGTGGATGTGCTGTCAAAGGCTTTGGAGCCGGGAAGCGGCGGCAATGTGGCCGCAGGCACGGTCATCCGCATGGCGGTGGCCCCGGCGGGGGTGAAGAGCTGTACCAACCCCGCCGCCTTTGTGGGCGGGGCGGACCAGGAGGGCGACGAGGCCCTGCGTATTCGGGTACTGGACAGCTTCAAGCGTCTGCCCAACGGGGCCAACGCCGCCTTTTACGAGCGGGAGGCCATGAACTTCCCCGGTGTGGCGGCGGCCAAGGCCGTGGGGCGGGCCCGGGGTATCGGCACGGTGGATGTGTACGTTGCCACAGAGGCGGGCCTTCCTGGGACGGAGCTCCTGGAGGCCATTGAGGCGGACCTCCAGGCCAAGCGGGAGATCGCCGTGGACGTGGAGGTCTGCGCCCCCCAGGAGCAGACCGTGGATGTGACGGTAGCCATCCAGGCGGCGGAGGGTTACACCTACGACCAAGCGGAGGACGAAGCTGACGCCGCCATCCGGGCCCATTTCACCGGGGACCTGCTGGGGAAGGGTGTCACCCTGGCGGAGCTGGGCCACCTGCTCTACAGCCTGGAGAGCGTGTCCAATTACCATTTTACCGCCCCTGCGGCGGATGTGGCGGCGGTGGTGACGGCATTGCCCCGGCTGGGGAGCCTTACCATCAGCGATATGACAGAGGAGGAGACCTGATGGCGGCATACGGAAACTACCTGCGGGCCCTCCTGGCACCGCTGGGGGTCTATGACCTCAGCACCGAGAGCCTCAGCGGCAGCGAGCTGGACGCCATGGGCGCTGGGCTGGACGATGTCAGCGACCAGCTGGCGTGGACAGAACGGGAGAGCATCCTCAGTACAGCGGAGGACGAGGGGCTCACCCTGCGAGAGGATCTGTTTGCCCGCCGCCCAGCCAATTACGGCACCGCCCTGCGCCGCGCCGCCATTGCGGCACTGCTGCGTATCAGCGGCGACAGCTTCACCCTTCAGGACATCAACAGCGCCATCAGCGGCTGCGGCATCAAGGCGGAGGCCCTGGAGATGGGGGAGGGGCACATCCGCGTCATCTTCCCCGATGTGGCCGGGGTGCCCGAGGGCTTTGACCAGATGGAGGGTATTATCCTGGATATCATCCCCTGCCACCTGGCCACGGAGTTCTATTTCCGCTACCTCACCTGGGCCGAGTGTGAGGCCGCCGGGTACACCTGGGCCATGATCCATGAAGCGGAGTACACCTGGTATGAGTTTGAGCTGGCGGTATAGCAAAGAACTCCGGCGGGACGCAGCGCATAGAATGAAACAGGCCTGTGGCCGGAAAGGAGAGAAGACACGATGCTCAGCAGCAGAGACGTCAACCTTCTGCGCAGCGATGTGGCGGAAAACTGCCGCCGATGGCTGGCGCGGTGCAGATCCGCAGGGCTGAATGTTTTGATCACCAACACTGTCCGGGACGCGGAATACCAGGCCTGGCTCTATGAACAGGGGCGCACCCGGCCCGGCAGCATCGTCACCAACGGAAAGCTTCCGACGTTCCACCATGTGGACGCTGGACTGGCTTTTGACTTCTGCAAGAACGTCAAAGGTCAGGAGTACAGTGATGCCGCTTTTTTCCAGGACGCCGCGGCCATTGCCAAGGAGATGGGATTCTCCTGGGGCGGGGACTGGAAAAGCTTTGTGGACCGGCCCCATATCCAGTGGGACAATCACGGCCAATATACCAGCGCCATGCTCCGGAAGGGGCTCTATCCGCCGGACATGCCGCTGTGGGAGGAGGATGAGGAGATGACCCAGGAGACCTTTGAGCAGATGATGAGCGCCTATCTGACCCGGCTGGGGCAGCAGCCCCCCTCTGACTGGAGCAGGGATGCCCGGCAGTGGGCGGAGCAGATCGGGCTGATCCAGGGGGATGAGAACGGGGACCGGCGCTACAAGATGTTTGTCACCCGGGAGGAGCTGGCCGCGCTGCTCCAGCGGATGGCGGCAGCTGACGGGACAACAGACCAATAGACGGGCGCAACAAAAAGAGGCTGGACGGAGCCACGGGCTCCGTCCAGCCTTCTTCGATGAGGGGGGAAGAGATCAGTTCAGGGCATCCCGGTTTTCGTCGAACAGCTCCCGGACCCGCCGGGCCGTCAGGGGGCAGGCGGTGAGCTGGGGGTCCCGGGCGAGGAGGTCCGCCGCTGCCTGCTGGGCCTCCTGGAGGAGAGCCATGTCGCAGGAGAGGTCGGCGATCTTCATGGCGGGCAGGCCGTGCTGGCGCTGGCCAAAGAAGTCCCCCGGCCCCCGCAGGCGCAGGTCCTCCTCCGCAATGCGAAAGCCGTCGCTGGTCCGGGTCATAACCTTCAGCCGCTCCCGGGTCTCCGGGTTCTGGTTGTCGGAGAGCAGGATGCAGTAGGACTTGTGCTGCCCCCGGCCCACCCGGCCCCGGAGCTGGTGCAGCTGGCTGAGACCAAACCGCTCGGCGTTCTCAATGAGCATTACCGCGGCGTTGGGTACGTCCACCCCCACCTCCACCACGGTGGTGGAGACCAGGATATCCGTCTCCCCGCCGGAGAAGGCGGCCATCACCGCATCCTTCTCTTTGGGCTTCATTTTCCCGTGGACATAGCCGATTTTGAGGTCCGGGAACACTTGCTCCTGGAGGGCTTTGGCATAGGCGGTCACCGCCTTGCGGTCGTCGGGAAAGGCGTCGTTCCCCTCCACCATGGGGCAGATGACATAGGCCTGCCGGCCCTCCTGAATGAGTTTTCGGATAAAGGCGTAGATCCGCTGGCGGTAGGAGCTGTCCACGGCAAAGGTGTCCACCTTCTGCCGCCCGGGGGGCAGCTCGTCAATGACGGAGACGTCCAGGTCCCCGTAAATGATAAGGGCCAGGGTCCGGGGAATGGGGGTGGCGGACATGACCAGCAGGTGGGGGTTCTCCCCCTTGGCGGAGAGAGCCGAGCGCTGGCCCACCCCGAAGCGGTGCTGCTCGTCGGTGACCACCAACCCCAGGCGGCAGTAGGTCACGTCGCCGCTGATGAGGGCGTGGGTGCCGATGACCACTTGGATTTCCCCAGTAGCCAACTGCTCCAAGATGGAGCGGCGCTGCCGGGCGGGGGTGGAGCCGGTGAGGAGGGCGCAGCGGACCCCCAGCCCCTCCAGCAGGGGGCC
>DWYC01000046.1 GCA_019118925.1 Candidatus Flavonifractor intestinipullorum
TGAAAATGCTTTAGTGCCTCCATAATTGCCGCTTCCTTTTCCGACGGGCACTGTGGCACTTTGGCATCTTCCTTCTTTGAAAGGTTATAATTCTGTCCCACGTCCAACCCACACTTCCGCTTGACCTGGGAGATATACAGGCTAGACACCTTCAGGCCGTGTTTTTCCAGCACATACGCTTTGATCTCATCATAGGTAGCCTTGCTCTCTGCCGCCGTCAGATCCAGCTCGTCCAGATTCAACTCCACCTCGATATGTTGCTTGGTGTTAAGTTTGGACAAAAGGACAACCGTCTCCACATGGGAGGTGCGCGGGAACAGGTCCACGGCGACGGCCCGCTGGACCAGATAGCCCAGGGGACGGAAGCGGGCGAGGTCCCGGGCCAGCGTGGCCGGGTCGCAGGAGACATAGACGATACGGGACGGGGCCATGGCGGCGGCGGTTTCCACCACGTCGGGGGCCAGGCCCTTTCGGGGCGGGTCCACGCAGATGACGTCGGGCCGCAGGCCCTCGGCGGCCAGGCGGCGGGCGGCCTCTCCCGCGTCGCCGCAGAGGAAACGGGCGTTGGAGATCCCGTTGCGCGCGGCGTTCTGCCGGGCGTCCTCCACCGCCTGGGGTACCACCTCCGCACCGATGACCTGCCTGGCCCGGGCGGCCATGGTGAGGCCGATGGTCCCGATCCCGCAGTAGAGATCCAGCAGAAGTTCCCTCCCGGTGAGGCCGGCAAACTCCGCCGCTTTTCGGTAGAGAACCTCGGTCTGATCGGGGTTGACCTGGTAGAAGGAGGGGACGGAGAGCCGGAAAGTGAGCCCGCACAGCAGATCGTCCAAATAGTCCTTTCCCCAGAGCGTCCGGTAGGAGTCCCCCAGAATGACGTTATTGCGCTTCTCGTTGACGCCCAGCAGAACCCCGGTAAGGCCGGGCTCCGCCACACGGAGGGCCTCCACCAGTTCACTCTCCCGGGGGACCTGCTTCCCGTTGACCAGAAGGCAGAACAGAGACTCCCCCCGCCGGTTGGTGCGGACATAGACATGCCGGACCAGCCCCTTGCCGCTGCGCTCCTGATAGGCGGGAATGTGATAGCGGGCCATCCAGGCCCGCGCGGCGGAGCGGAGCCGGGCGGCCGCTTCGCTCTGGAGAAGGCAGTCCTCCACATCGGTGACAGCGTGGGTCCGGGCCTGATAAAAGCCGATTTTGGGCCCGTCGGACACGGGGAACTGGGCCTTGTTCCGGTAGCGAAGGACCCGTTCCGCACCCAAGATCTCCAGATGGGGCAGCGCCACCCCTCCAATGCGCTCCAGAGCCTCCTGTACGCGGGCGCGTTTGGCCTCCAGCTCCTCGGCATAGGTCATGTGGCGGAAGCAGCACCCGCCGCAGTGCGCATAGTAGGGACAATCGGGCTCGGTTCGGGCGGGCGAGGGCGCCTCCACCCCGACCACATGGCCCCAGGCGGCGGTACGGCCGACCTTGTCCAGATAGACCCGGCAGGTCTCCCCCCGGACGGCCCCTTTGACAAAGACCACCTGGCCGTCGCAGCGGGCCACGCCGGCGCCGTCGGCGGCATAGCCCTGGACGGTCATGGGGAGGGCGGTATGTTCCTTTAGTCGGTTGTGATCCATGGCAGCAAATACTCCTCCAAGGCAGAATAGGGGACCGTGACTTCCAGGGGGCTGTTGGACACCCCGGCCAGCTCGCCGGGCTGGAACCAGAAGACAAAGCCGTCTCCGGTGAGATAGAAGTGGTCGGGCTGGAAGGCGGCCTCCACCTGCGCGGCGGTGACCGCCCCGGAGGAGACCAGTCCGGCCACCGCTTCCGACTGGAGCAGGGCCTCATAGGCCGCGCCGGCGGCGGCTAAGCCGTCGGTAAAACACTCGCTGAACGTGAGCTTATGGCCGTCCGTACGGTCAAACTGTTCGCCCATCCGCAGCACGGTGGGATGGGCGGCCCCCACGGCGTTGGCGTAAAATTCCCGGCGGAAACTGAGAACGCCCTCGCTCTGGTAGGTGAGCTCCGAGGTGATCTCCTCTGCGGTGGCCTGGAAGGGATAGCCCGCGGCCTGGGAGACCTCATAGTCGCTCACCGCATCCTGGGCCCGGAGAGAGGCGTTTTCCAAAAGGGCTTCTCCCTCGGCGGTATACCAGTCCGCAATCGCCGTGAGGACGGCGGAGGACGCCTGATTGGCGAAATCGGGGAGGGTGTAACTCACCGTCAGCACCACCGTGCCGTCCGGGGCGGTGAAGGTGTCGGAAAAGGACTGGAAAATGAGTTCCGGCTCCACCAGCGGCTCCGGCGTGGGGGAGGGCGTGGGTGTGGGCTCCGGCGTGGCGGTGGGCGTGGGCGCGGCGACGGCAGTAGCAGTCGGTTCCGGCGCGGCAGGGCCGCAGGCGGCCAGCGTCACAAGCAAAAGCGCAGCGAAGAGCGCGGAATAGCGGGTTCTCCTCACAAAAAGACCTCCTCTTCTGGAGAATACGGCCCGCCGGACGGGGGCCTTTTTCTGATTGTACCATGTTCCCGCACCGGCGTAAAGAAAGACCGGACAAGTTTTCCCTGGGCACCCCCCAACCGGAGGCGGCATATGGTAAAACGTAGATATCATCGGATTGGAGGGTCTTTCATGACGGAACAACCACAGGTCCGCTTTTTCCTGGGGGCCAACTCCCCGGCGGGCTTTTACTCGCTCTATGACCAGCTGATCGACCGCTCCCGGGCGGAGGACTATTTTCTCCTCAAGGGCGGACCGGGCTGCGGAAAGTCCACCCTCATGCGCCGGGTGGCCGCCCGGGTGGAGGAGAGCGGGCGGGCGGTGGAGTACATCCTCTGCTCGGGCGACCCGGACTCCCTGGACGCCATCGTTGTCCCCGAGCTGGGGGCGGCCATCGTGGACGCCACCGCCCCCCATGTGGTGGAGCCCAAAGAGCCGGGGGTGTTGGAGCGCTACGTAAACCTGGGGGCCTGCTATGACACCGCCGCCCTCAAGTCCATCCGGGGAGAACTGCGGGAGGCCATGGAGGGCTATGGGGCCTGCTACCACCGGGCATACCGCTGCCTGCGGGCGGCGGAAGAGATCCGGGCGGACCTCCGCTCCGTCCTGATCACCCCGGAAGTGGAAGCGCGCCTCCGGCGCAGGGCGGAAGGAATCCTCTCCCGGGAGTGCAAAAAGACCGGCGGAGAACCGGGCCGGGCTGTACAGCGCTTCCTCAACGCGGTCTCCTGCCGGGGGGAACTGTGTCTCTTTGACACGGTGGGGGCCCTGTGCAGCCGGGTTTATGAGCTCTGGGATCACTATGGACTGGCCCACACCCTGCTGACCACGCTGGCCGCGGGGGCCATGGCCGCCGGATACGATGTGATTGTCTGCCCCGACCCCCTGGCGCCGGAGCGGATACTCCACCTGCTCGTTCCTGCGCTGTCTCTGGCGTTTGTCACCAGCAGCAGCGAGCTGCCCTATGAGGGAAAGCGCCCCTACCGCCGCCTGCGGCTGGACGCCATGGCCGACCAGGACGCCCTGCGGACCGGCCGGGCCCGGGTGCGCTTTGCCCGGAGAGTGGTCCGCGCCCTGGTGGAGGAAGCGGTGGAGGACCTGGCCCAAGCCAAGGGGATGCACGATGCCCTGGAGCGGCTCTATAACCCGCATGTGGACTTCGAGGCGGTCCACACACAGGCCGGGCGTATCGCCGGTATGCTGCTGGAGGGGCGCTGACCGGGCGGGCAGAAGGCCGCCGGACCATGGTCCGGCGGCTCTTTTTTTGTTTTTTTCAAAAATAGTCCCGCTGGTTGCACGGAAACGTGCAACTTTGCCGCGTTGGGAAGCAGGGGTGAAACGAGGTGGTAACGCATGGATACAGGACAGCGGGACCGCAGGGCCATCGTGCGGCAGCTGCGGCGAATGCTGCGGGCCAAACCCAACGACGCGGTCAAGCTGGCCTTCCTGGACAAGACAGAGGGGGCGGAGCTTGGCCGGCTGGACCTGACCCTCCTCTCCGAGTTCAAGCGCAGCTCCACCGGCGTGGTGGAGATCAAGCTCCAGGACCGGATTAAGGCCATGGAACTGCTGGAGCGGCTGGCCGGACAGGGGGAGGACGGAGCGAGCGGGGCCGAAGCCTTCTATCAGGCCCTGGAACAGAGCGCGGGATGGGAGGAGTGCGATGGTACTTAAACCCTTCTCGGACAAGCAGCGCATGGTCCTCACCTGGTGGTGCGGCCGCTCGCCCTGGCACGAGCGGGAGGCCATCATCTGCGACGGGGCGGTCCGCAGCGGAAAGACGCTGTGCTGCGGGCTCTCCTTCGTGTGCTGGGCCATGGGGCGCTTTTCGGGGCGGTGCTTCGGCCTGTGCGGAAAAACCGCCGGAGCTCTGCGGCGCAATCTGCTGGGAGAGCTGCTGCCCCTCTTGACCCAGCTGGGCTTTCACTGCGAAGAGCGGATAAGCCAGGGACGCATTACCATCTCCCGGGGAAGACGGAGCAACACGTTTTACGTGTTCGGCGGGCGGGATGAGGGCAGCGCCGCCCTCATTCAGGGAATTACCCTGGCCGGCGTACTCCTGGACGAGGTGGCCCTCATGCCCCGCTCCTTTGTGGAGCAGGCCCTGGCCCGATGCTCGGTGGCGGGCAGCCGGTTTTGGTTCAATTGCAATCCAGAAGGGCCGGAACACTGGTTTTATCGTGAGTGGATTCAAAAGCGGGAGGAGCGCCGGGCGCTTTATCTGCACTTTACCATGGAGGACAACCCGGCCCTCTCCCCTCAGGTGCGGGAGCGCTACGGACGCAGCTACAGCGGCCTTTTTTACCGGCGGTTTGTCCTGGGAGAGTGGGTGGCGGCCGAGGGAGTGGTTTATGACTTCTTTGACGAGAGCTATGTTCGTCCCGTCCCCCAGGGCGAGATGGAGGAGTGGGCCATCTCCTGCGACTACGGCACGGCGAACCCGGCTTCCTTCGGCCTGTGGGGCCGGCGGGCGGGCGTGTGGTACCGGGTGAAGGAGTTCTACTACGACTCCCGCCGGGAGGGGCGGCAAAAGACCGACCAGGAGTACGTCCGGGATCTGGAGCGCCTGGCCGGCGGGCGGCCCATCCGGCAAGTCGTGCTGGACCCCTCCGCGGCCAGCTTTATGGAGGCGCTGCGGCGGGCGGGCTGGAACGTAATTCGGGCCGAAAACGAGGTGGTCCAGGGGATTCGGATTACCGCCCAGCTCCTCAAAGAGGGGAAAATCGTCATCTGTGAGCCCTGCCGGGACGCCATCCGGGAGTTTTCCCTCTACTGCTGGGATACCAAGGCCGCCGGAGACCGGGTGCGCAAGGAACACGACCACGCCATGGACGACATCCGTTACTTCGCCGTGACGGTGGCCGCCCGGAGCTCGGGCGGCGGACTGGCCGCGGCGGCGGTGGCCCGGGGAGCCGGACAGACAAGGAGGTATGGAAGATTTGGGTTGGTTTGATCGCAGAAAGCCTCCCGAAAAAGCGGGGACGGCCATTCAGCTCCGGGAGGGCGGGCGGCACCCCTTTGGACTGCTGGAGCGCTATATCCCCCTGCGGACGGGAGAGATCGCCCTTTACCGGGCCATCCGGGAGGCCGTCCCCATTGTGGACGCGGCTATTTTAAAGCTCATCCGCCTGGCCGGGGGCGTGGATGTGGAGGCCCGGGACCCCAGAGCCCGGGAGGACCTGCGGGAGTTCCTGCGCACAGTGGACACTGGACGGGGACAGCGGGGGATGCAGTCCTTTTTGGACCGGTATGTGGACGCGATGCTGACCTGCGGCCGGGCGGTGGGGGAGATCGTCCTGGACGCCAGGCGGAGCGATGTGGCCGCGCTCCTGTGCGGCGACCCCGCCGGGGTGGAGATCTGGGAGGGCGACTCCCCCCTGGACTTCGCCCTGTGCCAGCGCCGGAACGACGGGACGCTGGAGCGCCTGCCCCGGCAGGACCTGCTCCTCTTCACCCCGTTCCAGCCCGAAGTGGGCAGCCCCTACGGGGTATCGCTGCTGCGCTCGATGCCCTTCCTCACGGACATTCTCTTAAAAATCTACCAGGCCATCGGCATGAACTGGGAGCGAATGGGCAATGTGCGCTTTGCCGTGGTCTGCAAGCCGGGGAACGACAACCTGGAGCGGATGTACGCCCAGGAGCGCAGCGAGCAGATCGCCCGGGAGTGGGCCGCCGCCATGGAGGCCGGGAAGGACGGCAGCGTCCGGGATTTTGTGGCGGTGGGCGATGTGGACATCAAAGTCATCGGCGCAGACAATCAGATTTTGGACAGCGAGGTGCCGGTGCGCCAGATTCTGGAACAGCTGGTGGCCCGCACGGGCATCCCGCCCTTCCTGCTGGGGCTGAGCTGGTCGTCCACCGAGCGGATGAGCGCCCAGCAGGCCGACATGATGACCACGGAGATCACCGCCCTGCGCCGCTCCCTGGAGCCGGTGGTGGAGCGGGTGTGCGAGGTGTGGCTGCGGATACACGGCTACGACCACCGCGTCAGAGTGGAGTGGGACGACATCAATTTGCAGGACCTGGTGGAGGAGGCCCGGGCGGAGCTCTACCGCGAGCAGGCCCGGGTTCTGCGCCAGGAACATCAGACAGACGAGGGGGAACGGGCATGAATGTAATCAAAGAGGCCGGGGTAGACGGGGGCGGCGGCGTGAGCCGGGAGGATCTGGCCCTCATCAACGAACAGAGCCGGCGGGAACTGACGGCGGAGGAGGTCTACACCTTCTCCGTGCGCCTGTGCGACAACCAGGTGGACCGGGAGCAGGAGCGCTTCCCGGAGGAGACCCTGAAGCAGCTGGCAGAGCTCTTTGTGGGGAAATGCGGCGTCTTTGACCACAAGTGGAGCGCCCGGGAACAGGTGGGGCGCATCTACCGCACGGAACTGGTCCGGGACGAGCATCTCCGCACGATTGCCGGGGACGCCTACTGCTACCTGAAAGGCTGGGTGTACATGTTGCGCACCGAGGGCAACCGGGACCTGATTCAGGAGATTGAGGGAGGCATCAAACGGGAGGTCTCGGTGGGATGCAGCGTCAAGCGGGCGGTGTGCTCCATATGCGGCGAGGACATCCACGACCGCACCCGCTGTCCCCATGAAAAGGGCCGGGAATACGGCGGAAAGCTGTGCTGGGCGGAGCTCCAGGAGGCCACCGACGCCTATGAGTGGTCGTTCGTGGCCGTCCCGGCCCAGCGGGAAGCCGGGGTGCTCAAAAGCCTGCGGGAGCTGGCCCGGAGGGAACCGGGCTGCCGGGCGGAGCTGGAGGCCCTGGAGAAACAGGCCCGGGCGGGCCGCCGCTACCTGGAGGGACTGCGCCGGGAGGTGGTGCGCCTGGGCGGCCTGGCCGAGCCCGCGCTGGAGGCCGGGACCCTGGAGCGCATTGCCGGACAGCTGGAAGAGCCCGAGCTGGAGGCACTGAAGGCCGCCTATGCGGAGCGGCTGGAGGGCCTCTATCCGCCCGGCGTACAGCTCGCCTATGGAGAGGCCCGGCGGGAAACGGCGGGCCGGGATGAGGTATTTCGAATTTAAAGAAACGAAAGGAGAACCGGTATGAAACAGGTATCGTTTGAGGGTATTGGCCAGGTCATGGCCACGTTCCCCGCCGCCCAGGATGCTCAGGGCGGCGAAAAGGTGGCCGAGGGCATCCCCGTTAAGCTGGGCGCCACGGGCGTCGTGGATGTGTGTGCCGACAGCGATGCGTTCATCGGCGTGGCCCGCGCCGTGCGCGACGGCTGCGCCGCAGTGCAGGTGCGGGGGTTTGTCCAGGTGAAGGCCACGGGCAGCATTTCCGCCGGGATGGTCAACCTGGCCGCCGACGGCACCGGCGGCGTCAAACAGTCCAGCAGCGGCAAGAGCTATCTGGTGGCCGAGACCGGCGGCGAGACCATCACCATCCTGCTGTAAGAGAAAGGAGAATGACTATGCGCTATCCCTGTGACAATCTGCGCCTGGAAAAAGGCATGTACAACGAGGCCGGGCGCTCGTTTACCCAGGTTCTGGAGCGGGAGGACCCCTCCGAGACCTACAAGGGCACCCCGCTGGAGGGCCTGGACGCCTTTCAGCGGCAGCTCAAGCGGTTCGACATCAAGGTGAAGGGGGAGAACAGCGACCCGGTGGAGCGCTTCTTCGCCACCGCCCAGTCGGCGGTCCTCTTCCCGGAGTTCGTGGCCCGGGCCGTGCGGCAGGGCATGGAGGAGTCCAACCTCCTGCCCCACCTGGCCGCCGCCGTCACGGAATTTGATGGTCTGGATTACCGCTCCATCACCGCCGTGCCCCAGGAGGACCAGGGGATGAGCCACGTGGCCGAGGGAGCCGCCATCCCCCAGACGATGATCCTATCCCAGGGGAATCTGGTCCACCTGCACAAGCGGGGGCGGATGCTGGTGGCCTCCTATGAGGCCATCCGGCGGCAGAAGCTGGACCTGTTTGCGGTGACCCTGCGGCAGATGGGCGCCCATATCAACCGGATGCATTTGGAGGACGCCATCGACGTGCTCTGCAACGGCGACGGCAACGACAACCCCGCCCAGGTCTACACCGTGGGCACCGACCCCATCGGCGGCACCGAGGGGACCCTTACGTATGACGAGCTGGTGGACTTCTGGGCCCAGTTCGATCCCTATGAGATGAACACCCTCCTGGTCTCCGGCGACGTCATGCGCGCCATGCTCAAGATGGAAGAGCTCCAAAACCCCCTGACCGGCCTGAACTTCCAGGGGACGGGTACGCTGGACACCCCCCTGGGAGCCAAGCTGCTGCGCTGCTCGGCGCTGGATGAGGGGACTCTGATCGGTCTGGACCGGCGCTACGCCCTGGAGATCGTCCAGAACGGTCAGGTGCTGGTGGAGTACGACAAGCTCATCGACCGCCAGCTGGAGCGGGCTGCCATCACCAGCATTTCGGGCTTTGCCAAACTCTTCCCCGACGCGGCCCGGGTGCTGAAGGTGGGCGATAAGGGCGAGTAATTCGGAGCCCGACGGAAGAAGGAGGCAGGGAATGGAAGAGACGTTGGAACTGGCCAAGACGCTGGGCCGGGTGGACCAGGAGGACTGGGCGAGGCTGGAGCTGTTGTGCCGGGCGGCGGAGACCGAGCTGAAGCATTGGCTCCGCCCCGGCGTGACCGAGGCCGACTGCGGGGAGGCGTTTCCCCTGGCCGCGGCCTGGCTGGCTCTGGCCGGTCTGGAGGAGGAGATGCCGGTGGAGCGTTTCTCCGCCGGAGATGTGACCATTCAGACCGGCAGCGCCGCCTCCCGGCGGAGCGGACGGGAGGCGCTGGCCCGGAGAACCCTGCGCCCCTGGCTGCGGGACGAGGGATTCCGGTTCCGGGGGGTGCGGGGATGAAGCGGAAGCTGTTTGGAGCCGTGCTGCGCCGGTACGGCCAGCCGGTGGAGCGCACCAACGCGGCGGGAGAGACCGCGGCGGGCCGGGCCTTCGTCCAGCCGCTGGCCGAACAGGGGAGCGGAGCCCTCCAGGTCCGCCCGACCCCCATCGGCACGCGCCGGGGAGACCGTTTTCTCTATTTGGGAGAGGCGGGCCTCCCCCTGGCGGCCGGGGACTATGTGGAGTGCCGGGGCGGCCGCTACCGGGTCTCCTGCGCCCATCCCATCCAGGTGGGAGAGGACCTCTCGCACTGGTGGGGCATCCTCCGGCCCCAGGCGGAGGATACGCCATGACCGGACTGGATCAGATTCGGGAGGCCGTGGCGGACTACCTGAATCAGAACGGCGTGAAGGCCGTGACCGCCTGGGCGGCCCAGCCCCGGGACGGGGCGGGCACACCGGTGTGCGCCGTCTCTCTGCGCCGGTGCGAGGCGGTGGGAAGCGCCTTTTGCGACTATCTGGGCGAGCGCTACAACCCGGAGACGGCCTCCTGGCAGGCTCTTTACGGAAAACGGGTGGAGGTGACCCTGGGACTCGACCTGTATGCCGGGGCCGACGCAGGGGGGGAGGAGGCCATCCGCGCCGCCTTTGACGCGCTGGCCGGGGCCCTCCAGAACGGCGGCCCGGAGGGACTGCGCCTGGAGCGGCTTACCTGCGGCGAGACGGAATTTGACGTGGAAGAAGGGCGCTACCGCTGCGGCGTAGAGGCGGCCGGACGGGCGTTCCTCTGCGCCGCGGCCGAGGAGGGAGAGCTCTTCCTGGATTTTGTGTTGAAGGGAGAATGGAAGCATTGAGCAGTATGACGACCCATGAACGGCCGGGAGTCTACTCCGCCTACGACGCCTCGGCGGTGGTGAACGGCGGCGGCGCCGGCGCGGTGGTGGGCATCGCCGCCGTCAGCGAGGCGGAGGATGCCGGTACGCTCTTCCGCCTGAGCCGCTACGAGGAGGCGGCCGGCGCCTTCGGCGCGGAGGACGCCCTGACCAAGCTGGTGCGCCTCCTGTTCCAGAACGGCGCGTCCGAGGTGCGGGCCGTACCGGTGGAGAGCAGCAGCGGCTATACCGCCGCCTTCGCGCTGCTGGAGCAGGAGGAGGACATCGCGGTAATGACCTGCGACAGCACCGACGCCACGGTGCACCAGGCCCTGCGGCAGAGCGTGGAGACGGCCTCCCAGGAGCGGCGGGAGCGCATCGCCGTGGTGGAGGGGCCCTCCTCCGAGAATGCCACCCAGCTTGCCGCCCGGGCGGGGGTCCTCAACGCCGAGCGCATGGTGCTGGTGGGACCCGCCGCCTCCGACGGGGCGGGCACCCTGGCCGCCGCCGTGGCTGGGGCCATCGCCGGGGAGACCGACCCCGCCGTCCCCCTGGGGGGCGCGGAGCTGCGGGGGCTGAGCGGCCTGACCGCCCGGTACGGCGAGAGCGAGATCGATGTGCTCATCCGGGGCGGCGTCACCCCGGTGGAGGAGGTGGGCGGCGTCATTTCCGTGGTGAGAGGCGTGACCACCCGCACCAAGACCGGCCAGGCCGCCGACGCCACCTGGCGGGAGCTGACCACCATCCGGATTGTGGACGACGTGATTCCCACCATCCGGGACGCCCTGCGCAGCCGGTTCCGCCGGGCCAAGAACACCGAGCAGAGCCGGGGGGCCATCCGCTCTCAGGTGGTGCTGGAGCTGGAGAACAAGCTCAGCCGGGAGATCATCACCGGCTACGGCGATGTGACCGCCCAGGCCGATGGGGAAAACCCCACCGTGTGCGTGGTGGAGTTCTCCTTTACGGTGGCCCACGGCCTCAACCAGATCTGGATCAGCGCCCACATCACCGTGTAAGGAGGGATTGCCATGGAGATCACCGGATTTCCAACCAGCAGCGACATCTACCTGGAGGTAGACGGCACCCGGGTGGCCGTGGTGCAGAGCTACTCCGCCCGGAGTACCCGCACCAGCCAGAGTGTGGAGGCCTTCGGTGAGGACCAGCCGGTGGCGACCATTCCGGGCCAGCAGAACCACGTCATCGAGCTCACCCGGCTCTACGCCACCGACGAGGCCATCCGGGACGGCATCGATTTTCACAGCCTGGAGGATTTCAGTCTGGTCATCTGTAAACCGGACCGGAAGATTATCTACTCCGGCTGCCAGTGGAGCAGCATCAGCGAGACGGGCGCGCTGGGGGCCATGGTGGTGGAGAAAATCACCGTAGTGGCCGCCAAGCGCATCGAGACCGCCCCATGAGCCGGGCGGTAGAGGCCCTCCTAGCCGGGGCAGAGCGGATGGCTCTGGGGGACGGGCGGTTTCTCCGCCTGCTCTCCGCCCAGGAGACCCTGGAGGCCCGGCGGGAGGGAGAAGCTCTGGCCCGGACCGGGAGGGAGAAGGCGCTGTGCAGCAACGCGGCCCTCCTCGCCCGGGCGCTGGAGGGGCCGGAGGGCCCGCTTTTCTCCCACGCACAGGCGGCGCTGGAGGGGATGACCGCCCGGGAGATCGGAGTGCTGAGCGCCCAGTGGGCGGCCTTCGACCGGGCACAAAATCCCACTCCCGAGCATCCGGAACAGGTGGAAGAATGGAAACGGGAGCTGGCCGGGCACACCGGCGAGCGGCTGCGCTGGCGGGTGCTGCGGGCCTTCGGGGTGCTCCCCCACGAGGAGCGGGCCCGGAGCATGAAAGAGCGGGATGTGCTCCGCTGCGCCCTGCATCTGCTGCTGGACCAGGAAGAGGAGCTGGAGCGCCTGTGCCCCGCCTGCCGCCGGGAGGCCCTGGAGGGGCGCTGCCCCGTGTGCGGAGCCCCTGTGGGAGCGGCCGAGGCCGGGGAGAACGCTGCCTTTGACCGGGAACGCTACAAGGCCCTCAGCCGGGGGGTGCGGCCGTGAGAGATGTATTGGAAGAACTGCTGGAGGAGCAGGAGGAGCCGCGGGAGGAGCCGGCGCTGAACTGGGATGAGACGGCGCTCCCCCGGCGGCGGAGCGGACCGGAGGAGGAGCGCCCGGACACCGGCCCGGCCTCCGCCGGTCCGGCGGGAGGGGAGACGCAGGGGCCGGGAGAGGACCTCCGGGAGGGGGAGACGCGGCCCTTCCACTGGCCGGAGCCGGAGGAGAAGTTAGCGCGGGAACAGATTTGGCCCGACGGGGGTGCGGCGGATATCCGGCAGCAGGAAAGCAGCGGCCGCTACCGGCGGGCGGAGGGCGGCCGGGAGCGCGGAGAAACGCCCTCCCCGGCCCGGAATACCGGCCGTGAGCGCCTCTACCAGACGCTGCGGCGGCAGGCGGAGGCCCTGGCCTACGGGGGTGCACCGGGCCGGAGCGCCCCCATCGCCCTGGAGCGCCCCGGTCCGGCGGGCGGGAGCGCCCTGCTGGACTGGGACCGGGCGGTGGAACGGGACGCCCGGCGGTATGACGGACCCTTCCCGCTCTACTGACCCCAAGGGAAGGAGAAAACGAGATGCGACTGAGCGCCATGCGCTATAAAACCTTTGTCTGGCCCCACAACCCCAGAACCTATGCCATTGAATATCAGCGGACGATGGCGGTGAACAAGGTGCCCTACGGCCGCTACCAGCTCCAGGACCTGGGCCCCACCCGCCGCATTTTGCGGGGCGAGGGTGAGTTCGTAGGCGAGGAGGCCTATGCCCAGTTTCAGGCCCTGGCCTCCGTGTTCTACCAGGAGGGGCCGGGACTGCTGGTGCACCCGGTCTGGCAGTGCGCCAACGCCTATTTTGCCGAACTCTCCCTGGCGCAGGAGCCCCGGCGGGACTATGTGCGGTATACCTTCGCCTTCTGGGAGAGCTACGACGGCTACGCCCAGGGACTGAGCGAGAGCGCCGCAGCCCAGAGCTCCGCCGGGACGGAGACGTCCGGCGGCTCCTCCGCCGCACGCTGGCACACGGTGGTCAAGGGCGAGAGCCTCTGGTCCATTGCGGCCCAGTACAACCGGAGCCTGAATGAGCTCATCGCCCTCAACCCCCAGATCAAAAACCCCAACCTCATTCAGGTGGGGGAGAAAGTGCGGGTGGCCTAGGGTGGAGTGTTGGCTGGAAGATAGCCGGGGAACGCGGCTGACGCTGCCGCCCCAGACACAGTGGCGCTTCTCCTATACCTCCGGGACCCCCGCCGACAGCTTTGAGGTGGAATGCCTCTGGGGGGACCAGGCGGACGAGCGCCTGACCGGCGGCGTGTATTTTTTGGCCCGGGAGGGGAGCGAGCGGGTCTTTACCGGCCTGGTGGACGAGTGCGAGAGCCGGTGGGATGAAAGCGGAAGCCGCCTGAGCATCCGGGGGCGGGGTATGGCCGCCCGCCTGCTGGACAACGAGGCGAGAGGGGCCGACTATCAGGTGGCCACCTGGGCGGATATCCTGCGGGATCATGTGACCCCCTATGGAATCACCGCCCTGGGCGGGGAGAACCTGCCCCACGTCTCCGGCTTTTCCATAGCGACGGGCAGCAGCGAGTGGAGCGTGGTCTACCAATTCGCCCGCTATTACGGGGGAGTGGAGCCCCGCTTTGACCGCCTGGGACGGCTGGTTGTGGAGGACGCGTCGGCTGGGCGGCATCTTGTCCTGGACCAGACCTGTCCGGTGACCTCCCTCCTGCTGCGGGACAAGCGCTACGGCGTGCTCTCCCAGGTGCTCCTGCGCAACCCCAACGACCAGGGGGAGCAGACGGTGGTCAACGAGACCTTTGCGGCCCAGGGCGGAATGCGCCGGCAGGTGCTCACCATGCCCCGGAAGAGCGGCTATGAGGCCATGCGCTACCGGGGAGAATACCAGATTGCCTGCTCCGCCGAGGAGCTGCGGCGGCTGGAGCTGCGCGCGGCGGCGCCGTGGCTGGCGTTCCCGGGAGACCGGGTGGAGCTGCGCTTGGAGCGGCCCCGCCTGACCGGGCTCTGGCGGGTGCGGGAGAGTGTCTGCGGCTGCGGCGCTCAGGGGAATTATACGGAACTGGACCTGTGTCCGCAGGCCCAGTGAGGAGGAGAGAACATGTGGCTGTCCAAACAGGGGCGCACGCCGCCCCGGCCGGAGGAGACCGCCCGGGTGGGACGGGTCACCCTGCCCGACGACCCGGCGGGCGTATGGACGGGGAGCGAGCGGCGGGATGTGGCCGTGTTCGGCCCGGGGGGTTATGCCTGGCGGCCCGCCGCGGGAGAAGAAGTATTGGTTCTCAAAGCCGGGGAGGAAGCCTGCCTGGCCGGAGTCCGGTGTACCGGAGTCCCGGAACCGGGCGAGGTATGGATCACCGGCCCCGGGGGCAGCGCCATCCGGCTTAAGAGCGGCGGCGTGGTGGACATCACCGGGACGGCCCTGCGCTTCAACGGCGCGGTGCTGGCCGGGGAGGTGGAGTGAGATGGAGCGGATGCTGCGGGAGGGCGACTATGTGCCCGATGGCCGGGGCGGCGTACAGACGGTGGAGGGGGCCCGGGAGCTCTTGGAGCGGGTCCTGTGGAAGCTGTGTGTGCGCCGGGGGAGTTTTCCCCTGCTGCCCGAGCTGGGCAGTCAGCTCTGGCGGCTTTCCGGGGTAAAAAGCAGCCAGCGCCAGGCCCTGGCCCGGCAGTATGTGGCCGAGGCCCTGTCCGATGAGGAGGGGCTCTCGATCACGGATGTGCGCCTGACCGGAGAGGGCGGAGACGGAACGCTGCGGGTGGAACTGGAGTGGCGGGGGGAGTCCCTGGCGGTAGAGACCGCGGTGTAAGGAGGGAGTATCCATCAAAGAGATTGCGGAAATTTACGGGGAGATGCTGGAGACCTTCCGGAACGAGACCGGAGGAGAGCCCTCCGGCACCAGCGATCTGGCGGTACGGCTCTACGCGGTGGCCGCCCAGGTCCACGCCCTGTACGCCCAGAGCGAATGGGTGGCCCGGCAGTGTTTTCCCCAGAGCGCCCAGGGGGAGTATCTGGACCGGCACGCCCAGCTCCGGGGACTGGGACGGCGCTCCGCCGCCCGGGCCGAGGGGAGCATTACCTTCCAGACCACGGCGGCGGCCGCCGCTGCGCTGAGTATCCCGGTGGGGACGGTGTGTATGACGGCGGCCCTGGTGCGCTTTGAGACGGTGGAAGAGGGGACCATCCCCGCCGGAAGTCAGAGCGTCACCGTCCGGGCCCGGGCCGTAGAGGCCGGGAGCGGAGGCAATGTGGCCGCCGGAACCATCCGCACCATGGCGGTGGCCCCGGTGGGGGTGAGCAGCTGCACCAATGCGGGGGCCTTCACCGGCGGGACCGACCGGGAGGAGGACGAGGCCCTCCGGACGCGGATTCTGGAGACCTTCCGGCGGATGCCCAACGGAGCCAACGCCGCCTATTACCAGCAGGAGGCCATGTCCTTTGAAGAGGTGGCCGCGGTGTCGGTGCTCCCCCGGGCCCGGGGCGTGGGGACGGTGGATGTGGTGGTCTCCACCCCCCAGGGCGTCCCGGATGAAGAGCTGCTCCAGGCGCTGGAGGACTATTTTGAGACCCGGCGGGAGATCGCCGTGGATGTGCAGGTCAAAGCCCCCCAGACCCAGGCGGTCCAGGTGACCGTCTCCGTCTCACCGGCGGAGGGCTACTCCCTCCAGGAGGCCAAAAACGCCGCCCAGACGGCGGTAGAGAGCTGGTTTGACGGGACGCGCCTGGGCCGGAGCGTTCTGCGGGCCGAACTGTGCGGCCGGATCTTCGGCCAGGCGGCGGTGGGCAACTGCGCGCTCACCGCGCCCGCCGCCGACGTGTTTCTGGAGGCCGATGCGCTCCCGACGCTGAGCAGTGTGACGGTGAATGAGCTGGAGGTGGGGACGTGAGCTACGCCCGCTACCTGAAAGACATGCTGGAACCCATGGGGGTCTACCGGCTGGAGAACAGCCTCAACGGCGCGGAGCTGGAGAGCGCGGGCGCCGCCCTGGACGGCGTGGACCAGGTGCTGGAGGAGGTGGAGCGGGAGATGCTCCTCCTGACGGCGGAGGACTGGGGCCTTTCGGCGGTGGAGGCGCTGCTCCGCCGCCGGCCCGCCGCGCCCACGCTGGAACAGCGGCGGGAAGCGCTGGCCGCCCTGCTTCGGATCGGCGGGGACAGCTTTACTTTGGAGGCCATCAACGACACGCTGCGGGGATGCGGACTCCAGGCCGTGGCCAGCGAGACGGGCACACCGGGCTATGTGGAGGTGCGCTTTCCCGATGTGCCCGGCATCCCGGACGGCATCGAAACCATGCAGGCCATCATTGAGGAGATTCTCCCCGCCCATGTGGGCATCACCTATGTGTACTGGTTCAGTACCTGGGCGGAACTGGAGGAGCAGCTGGAGACCTGGGGAGACATCGAGGAGCTGGGCCTGACCTGGGGCGAGATGGAAAAGATGGTGGAGGAAGAGGAGGAGCTATGAGAACCGAGCGGAAACAGCAGGGATTCCTGGTCTATGAGATGGAGTGGGACGACCGGGTGCAGCAGGCGATGGAATGCCTGGCCCGGATGCAGGCCGCCGCCCTGAGCGATGAAGCGGCGTGCCGGGTGGGGGCGCTCTTCCCCCGGTGGGAGCCGGGCGTGGAGTACCAGGCGGGAGAGCGCATCGCCGACGGGGTGGGAAATCTCTACCGGGTGGTGCAGGGCCACACCAGCCAGGCCGACTGGCCCATTGACGCCACGCCCGCCCTCTACACGCCCCTGGGGCTCACGGAGGAGGAACCGGACGCCGTCCCCGAGTGGGTCCAGCCCACCGGAGCCCACGACGCCTATCAGACCGGGGACCGGGTGCGCTATGAGGGGGTTGTATACCGCTCTCTGGTGGACCACAATGTCTGGGTTCCCGGGGAGAGCGACGCCTGGGAGGCCGAGGACTCTACGCAGCGTTGATTGCATGTGGGCGGGGAATGCCTTATACTGAAACGCGAGGAGGCGGAGATAGATGGACTGTGAAAAAATCGGCGCACTCATTCGGGCCGCCCGCCGGGAGCGGGGAATGACCCAGCGGGCCCTGGCCGAGGCCCTCCACATCAGCGACCGCACGGTCAGCAAGTGGGAACGGGGGGCGGGCTGCCCCGATGTGTCCCTGCTCACCGCCCTCTCGGACCGGCTGGGGGTGGACCTGGCGCGGATGCTCGCCGGGGATGCCTCCCCCAACCGGGAGAAAGGAGACAGTATGAGACGGATGCAATTTTTTGCCTGCCCCATCTGCGGAAACGTGGTCACCGCCACAGGGGAGGCTGCGGTATCCTGCTGCGGCCGGAAACTGGAAGCGCTGACCCCGCAAAAAGCGGAGGGAGCGCACCGGCTCCAGGTGGAGACGGTGGAGGACGAGTGGTTCCTGACCACCGGGCACCCCATGGAGAAGGGACATTTTCTCTCCTTTGTGGCCTGGGTGACGGGGGACCGGGCGGTTCTGGTGCGGACCTATCCGGAGTGGGAGCTCCAGGTCCGCATTCCACGCCGGGGCCACGGAACGCTGCTGCACTACTGCACGGAGCACGGGCTGTTTTACCAGCTGCTTTGAGGCAAAAAGCGCCTCCCTCTGGAGTGATTCCGAGGGAGGCGTTCTTTTTTTACCGGTTTGGATTACCAGGCGGGACGGCGGGCCCCCAGGGCCCGGAACTGCCGGGTGACGGTGGAGGTGAGGTCGTTGTAGTAGTGGAGATATTCCTTCTTGGCCTGGCGCAGGACGCGCTGGCGCTCCTGAAATGCCTGCCACTGGGGGCAGGATTTGTGGCAGCCGCTGCAATAGGCGGCACAGCCGGTCTGACAAGGCAGCATGGCGGGACCCTCCTCTAGCCGGAATGTACCTGGGTACTGGAACCATAGTACACCATGGGGGGAGGAGAAACCACCCTGTTTGTGTAAAATGCAGATATAAATTTGGAAAGCCTCATGTCCCGCTGGACCAGGTGTAGAGAAGCTCCCCCCGGCCGTCGTAGGCCCGGCAGGCGCAGAAGAGGGTGCCGTTGGGCCGGGTAACCCCCTGGAGGGTCCACACCCCGCTGTCCGGGGCGGTCTCGCTCATAGCGGCGGTGAGGAGACTGTCCCCCTCGGAGGGGTGCTTCCAGCCCATGGTGGCCTCCACCCGCGCCACCGCCGGGTCGGTGGTCACCGCCAGCAGGAGCATATCGCTGCACAGTTCGCCCAGACCCAAGCCGCCGGAACGGTCCGAACCATAGTAGTGCGCCATGGCCACCGGCGTGGCCGAGAGAGGACCGGTGAGAGGGAGCCCCCGGAGGGAGGGGCGGAGGGTGTCGCTCTCCCGCCAGAGGAAGAGGAACCGCTCCAGAGCGTAGACCCGGAAGCCGTCGGGATAGCGGCGCACGACCCAGGTGAACGGGCCGGGGTCCAGGGACTGCCCCGCCGCCAGATGGGTTTCGCCCCGGGCTACGGTGGTCCCCCGGGGGAGGATGGACTCGTCTTCCTGCTGGGCGAGGGCCAGCTCCACCGTGGGCATGGCAAAGTCCGAGGCCGCCCAGAAAAAGAGCAGGGCGCACAGGAGCAGCAGGGCGGCGGCGATGGTCTTCCCCCACTCCCGCAGCCAGAGCAGAGAACGGCTCATGAGGCGCTCTCCCCCTCCCATTCCACCGAAAAGACGGCGCGCTGCCCGTTCCAGGCCCGCAGCACCTGGGGGGCGGTCCCATCGGGCTCCTCCTCCAGAACAAAGGTCAGCACGCCCCCGGTGCGGAAGGGACCGGCCCACTGGGGCTCAAATTGGACGGGGAGAGCGTACCAGCCCTCTCCCCGGGGACTGGAGTAGGCGCTGGGCCACTCCAGAGCGTCCCCCGGGTGGTCCAGCCAGAGCTGGGGGTGGGCGATGGTAATGGGGATCTGGAGCCGGAGGATAGCCGTGCCGTCTGAGCCGGTCTCCTGGTAGAGGGCGGCGCTCCCCTGGGCGCGGAGGGTGTAGACCCCCAGCCGGCCGCCCCCGGAGGCGGAGCCGGAGCGGAGGAGAGTCCCCTCCTGGACGTACTCCGCCGCCCCCGTCTGAAAGCGGAGCCGGGGCTGGAGGTCGGCCTCCCCCCAGAGCATCCAGACGCTCCCCAACAGCAGCAGGAGGGACAGGGCCAGCAGCACAGGGGCAAGGGCGGGGGGACAGTAGGGGTAGAGGCGGTCCAGCTCCCGCCCCACCGCATGGGGGTCTCCCATGGCCTCCACCGCCTGTACCCGGGCCTCCCGGTCCGGGACGCCGCGGGCGGCGAGGGCCGCGCTGTGGTCCTCCAGATGGTCCCGCAGCTCCCGATAGGCGTCGGCCCGGCCGGTGCGGGAGCGGATGTGGAGGCACACCGCGTCGCAGTAGCGGATAAAGGGGTCCATCTCGTACGCCTCCTTACACGGGGGCGGGCAGACCGTCCGCCTCGGCCACCACGGCGTTGACCAGCGCGCGGAAGGAGTGCCACTGTTCCCGCTTTTCCTCCAGCAGGCGCCGGCCCTTCGGGGTAATGTGGTAGTACTTCCGCTGCCGGCCGGTGGGGGCCTCCCGCTGATAGACGGTGACGGCCCCGGCCCGCTCCAGAGTGTGGAGGACGGGGTAGAGGGTGCCCTCTTTCAGGGTAAAGGTGTGATTGCTCTTCTCCTCCAGGGCGGCGATCATCTCGTAGCCGTACTTATCCCCGGAGGCGAGCAGGGAGAGCGCCAGCAGGCTGGCGCTGCCCGCGGGAAGATGGTCCGGGCGCATGGGAGAGCCTCCTTTCAACGAATGAATACCTTGTATCTCTAGGTATATTATACCTAGGAACCCGAGGTATGTCAAGGGAGGCGGAGGGGAGAACAGCTGCGCGCCCCGGAACCGAAAGGCTCCGGGGCGCGCTTGTCATTTTTGCAGGGAGGTTTTATACCCGCTCCAGGGCCGTTTCCAGGTCGGAGAGGATGTCCTCGATGTCCTCAATCCCCAGAGAGAGGCGGATGAGGTCGGGGGAGACCCCGGCGGCGGCGAGCTCGGCGTCGTTCATCTGCCGGTGGGTGGAGGAGGCGGGGTGGAGAACGCAGGTCTTGGCGTCGGCCACGTGGGTGGCGATGGAGGCCAGCTCCAGCCCGGCCATAAAGGTCTCGGCGGCCTTCCGCCCGCCCTTCACGCCGAAGGAGACCACGCCGCAGCTGCCGTGGGGCAGGTACTTCTCCGCCAGAGCGTGGCAGGGGTCCCCGGGCAGGCCGGGATAGCGCACCCAGGCCACCTTGGGGTGGTTCTGGAGGAACTGGGCGGCGGCGAGGGCGTTTTGACAGTGGCGGGGCATCCGCAGGTGGAGGGTCTCCAGCCCGATGTTCAGGTAATAGGCGTTCTGGGGAGAGGGAATGGAGCCCAGATCCCGCATGAGCTGGGCCGTGGCCTTGGTGATATAGGCCCCCTCCAGACCGAATTTCTCGGTGTAGGTGATGCCGTGATAGCTCTCATCCGGGGTGGTGAGGCCGGGGAACTTGTCGGCATGGGCGGTCCAGTCAAACTTGCCCGAGTCCACAATGGCCCCGCCCACCGCATTGGCGTGGCCGTCCATGTACTTGGTGGTGGAGTGGATGACGATGTCGGCCCCCCACGCAAAGGGGCGGCAGTTGATGGGGGTGGCGAAGGTGTTGTCCACAATCAGAGGCACCCCGTGGGCGTGGGCCGCCCGGGCAAAGCGCTCGATGTCCAGCACGGCCAGGGCGGGGTTGGCGATGGTCTCGCCAAAGACGGCCTTGGTGTTGGGCCGGAAGGCGGCGGAGAGCTCCTCCTCCGTGCAGTCGGGGGAGACGAAGGTGAAGTCGATGCCCATGCGCTTCATGGTCACGGCGAAGAGGTTGTAGGTCCCGCCGTAAATCGCCGAGGAGGACACCACATGGTCCCCGCAGGAGCAGATGTTAAAGACCGAATAGAAGGAGGCCGCCTGCCCCGAGGAGGTGAGCATGGCCGCGCTGCCCCCCTCCAGGGCGCAGATCTTGGCGGCCACGTGGTCGTTGGTGGGGTTCTGGAGGCGGGTGTAGAAATAGCCGCTCTCCTCCAGGTCGAAGAGCCGTCCCATGGCCTCGCTGGTCTCATAGCGGAAGGTGGTGGACTGGATAATGGGGATGTTACGGGGCTCCCCGTTGCCGGGGCGGTAGCCCGCGTGGAGGCACTGGGTGCCGGGACGCTGCTGTGACATGGAGGTCAGTCCTTTCTAATTATCATCTGCGCTCTACTTTACTCCCCGAGCGGGGGGCTTGTCAACTCTTTTCCAAGCTGGGGTCGGGCTCCAGAGGGGCGTTCAGGGCCAGGCCATCCCGGGCGGCGAGGGGCTGGCCCTCCACCAGGAGCTGGACCGAGGACACCGCGTCCAGATTGCCGGCCATGGTGTTGACCACGCCGTAAACCACCAGCTTCAGCTCCGTCCCGCCGGCGGGCAGGCCCTCCAGAAAGGCCTGGGAGAGATTTACATAGCACACCCCGCTCTCCACACGCACGCCCAGCAGCTGCACCCCCTCGGGGAAGAGGGGGGAGAGACTCTCGTAGGTGGGGCCGGCAAACAGGGCCTCCAGCAGGGCCTGGCTCAGGGACGACTCGCCGGTGAGCTGGAGCGAGCGGTACTCCACCCCCAGACCGTCTCCTCCGCTGCGGGGGAACCAGAGGGCGGCGGTGCGCGTGACGACATCCTCCTCCGCGCCGGAGAGAATCACCTGCCCGGCGGTGAGCGAGCTGCTCTGGAGATAGGCGTTTTCGGCGCCCTCCACCGTGATGGAGAGGGACTCCACGCCCTCGGCCTGGGTGAGGGTGAGGGTCAGGCAGTAGTTGGCCAGCGTGAGCTGAATGCCCGAGAGGGCGTCGTACTGCTCGGAAAAATCCAGATGGAGCACCCCTTCCTCGTCCAGAAGGGCACGGCGCAGCTCGACTCCCGCGGGAAAGGGGCTGGAGAGCCCCCGTTGGGTGGGCCCGGCCAGAAGGGCTTCCAGCAGGGCATCCACCGGGTCTGCGCCCCCGGCCGGCGTGCAGAGTTGGGCGCCCAGAGCGGCGCCGTTCTGGTTCTCCTCCGAGACAAAGTAGAGCAGATAACTCCCCTCCTCCGGCTCAAGGGAAGAGGAGGGCCCGGCCGGGCCCTGGCAGGAGCACAGGAGCGAGGCGGCCAGCAGGAGGGGGAAAAGGCGCTTTTTCATGGCGTGTCCTCCTTCCAGCGGGGAAATGTGACCTCAAAGCAGGTGCCCTCCCCGGCGCGGCGGCGGACCTCGATCTGCCCCCCGCTCTGCCGCACCGCGTCCCGCACAATGGAGAGCCCCAGGCCGGTGCCCCCCGCCGCCCGGGAGCGGGCCTTATCCACCCGGTAGAACCGGTCGAAAATCTTGGGCAGATCCTCCTCCGGAATGCCCACGCCGGTATCCTCCACCCGGAGGATCACCCAGTCCCCCTCCACTGCGGTGCGGCCCCGGCGGCGGAACAGGCTCACCAGGACCTCCCCGCCGGGCAGATTGTACTTGACGGCGTTCTCCATCAGGTTGAACGCGATCTGATAGAGGTCGTCCTCGGTGGAGCAGACCTGGCACCCCTCCGCCAGATCCAGGCGGAAGGCAATCTTCTCCTGCTGGGCCAGGGGGAGGAGCATGTGCTCCACCCGAAGGATCACCTGACGCAGGTCCACGGGGGTGAGGGCCCGGGGAGGCGCGGCGTCCATCCGGGTGAGGGTGAGGAGCTTTTCGGTGATGCGGGTCAGGCGCTCGGCCTCGCTGCCGATGTCGGAGACGAAGTCCCGGACGGTGTCCGTGTCCATGCCGTCGTTTTGCAGGATGGAGTCGGTCAGCAGGCGGATGGAGGCCAGGGGAGTTTTCAGCTCATGGGAGGCGTCGGAGACAAAGCGGCGGCGGACCTCCTCGGTGGTCTGGAGGCGGCCGGTGAGCTCATTGAACTCGTCGGCCAGGCGGGAGAGCTCGTCGGCGCCGGACATGCTCACCCGGTAGCTGTACTCGCCCTCCCGCACGGTGCGGATGCCCCGCAGAAGGATGCCCACCCGGCGGGTGATGGCCTTGGAGAGGGCCACGCTGAAGAGCAGCGCCGCCACGCACACCACCGCGGAAATGCGCAGCAGATTGGTCTGAAAATCCAGGAGCAGTTCGGCCTGCTCCCCGTCATACTCGTAGAGGTAGACCGCCCCCAGCGTCATCCCCCGGTAGACAATGGGGGCGGCGGCCCGGCTGCGGAACGCCCGGTCCCGGTACTCCGACTGGAACACGTCATTGCCCTCCAGGGCGGAGACCACCTCCCAGAGCAGGGCGTATTTTCCCCGGGCATTGTCCACCTCGCTGGTGTCGTAGAGCACCAGACCGTCCGGTCCGGTGACCATCAGCCGGTCCACGCCGGTCACCGAGAGCAGGCTCAACGTGGCCTCTACGCCCTCGGCCGTGAGGGACTCCCGCCCGGCCAGGGTGGAGGTGATGATGTCCGCCTGACGCCAGAGGGAGTCCTGCTTGGACTGAAACACCATATTCTGGGAGATCAAAATGGGGTAGGTATTCAAAAACAGCACCAGCGCCAGGATAATGGCGCCGTAGCTGAGCATAAATTTCGTCTGAAGGGAGTGCCCGAAGGGCACCCGCGGACCCTTCCGCGGCCGCTGGGCCATGGGCGGAGGCCTCCTTTCCGGAGAAGATGAGATCAGGCGTTTTTCAGATAGTAGCCCACGCCCCACTTGGTGAGAATGTACATGGGATGGGCCGGGTCCAGCTCCAGCTTTTCCCGCAGGCGGCGCACGTGGACGTCCACCGTCCGGTAGTCCCCGGCGTACTCGTAGCCCCACACCACGTTGAGGAGGTTTTCCCGGCTGAACACCCGGCCGGGGTTGCGCATGAGCAGCTCCATGAGGTCGAACTCCTTGGCGGTCAGGTCCACCGGCGTGCCGTCCTTCCAGGCCGAGCGCTCGTCCGGGTCCAGCGCGATGTGGCCCATGGTCAGGCGGCCGCGCTTTTCCCGCTGGCTCTGGGCGGCCATGCCCGAGCGGCGCAGGAGGGCCCGCACCCGGGCCTTGAGCTCCAGAATGTTGAAGGGCTTGGTGATATAGTCGTCGGCGCCGCACTCGAATCCGATGATTTTATCGGTGTCCTCGCTGCGGGCGGTGAGCATGATGACGGGCACGTTGGAGAACTCCCGGATGCGCATACAGGCCTGGAGCCCGTCGATTTTGGGCATCATCAGGTCCAGGATGATGAGATCGAAGGAGCCCGTCCGGGCCAGCTCCACGGCGGCCTCGCCGTCGTAGGCGGCCTCCACCTGATACCCCTCGCTCTCCAGGTTGAATTTGATGCCTTTGACCAGCACCTTTTCGTCGTCTACCACTAAAATCTTCAAAATGGATTCCTCCTGCGGTCATTCCACGGTCACATAGTCCAAAAGGCCCTGCAAAATCCCCTCGCCAATGCCGGCCACCCGGGTCAGATCCTCCGGGATGCGGAAGGGACCGTTCTCCTCCCGGTCGGCCACAATGGCCCTGGCGCGGCTCTCTCCGATGCCGGGCAGGCGCTGAAGCTCTTCCACCGTGGCGGTGTTCAGGTTGATCCGCTCGCCGGGGGCCACCTTGTCCGGCGCGGGCGCAGCGGTGGGCGCGGCGGACGGAGAAGGCGCAGCGGACGGAGCGGGCGTGGGGGCGGATGCGGTGCGCTGGGAGAGAGACGGGGTGTACTGGGTCTCCACCCGGATGGCGGGGGCGTCGCCGCTCCCCCGGAGCATCCATCCCGCAGTGAAGGCCAGAAACAGGGCGGTTAAAATCAGCGCCGCCCCTTCCAGACGGGAAATCTTCATCTTTTTTCCCCCTTTTCCGTTGCGCCTGCCGGTGGGCTCTGTTATAATAATGTCTACATAATATCGTATCGCCCGTCCCGACGGCTCCAGTCCGCGGGGCGGGAAGCAGTTTTATTATATCACACCTGTGAGGAGTTTCCTATGAAAAAAACGCTGCTGTCCGCGCTGCTGTTCTTCTCCCTGCTGGTCACCCAGCTTGCAACCCCCGCCGCCCTGGCCGCCGAGGGAGACGGCGCCGGGACATCCTCCACTGTGGAGTCCATGTACATCCAGGCCAAGGCCGCCATCCTGGTGGACGACGACTACGGCGAGGTTCTCTACGAGCAGAACGCCCACGAGAAGAACTACCCCGCCTCCATCACCAAGGTTATGACCACGCTGCTGGTTCTGGAGGCGGTGGACCGGGGAGAGGCCGCCCTCACCGACATCGTGACGGTGGGGGACGAGGTCAACCTGGGCATCGGCGAGGGGGGCTCCGGCGTGGGCCTGAAGGAGGGGGAGCAGCTGAGTCTGGAGGACCTGCTGTACTGTGCCCTGACCGCCTCCGCCAACGAGGCGTGCAACGCCCTGGCCCAGTACCTGTGCGGGGATGTGGCCACCTTTGTGGAGCGGATGAACCAGCGGGCTGCCGAGCTGGGCATGGAGGACACCCACTTCGCCAACACCCACGGCTACCACGACGAAAATCACTATACCACCGCCTATGACATCTACCTCATGTGCCACGAGGCCATGCAGAACCCCACTTTCCGCACCATCGTCTCCTCCGTGGGGCACGAGGTCCCCGCCACCAACATGAGCGAGGCCCGCTCCCTCCATGAGACCAACGCCCTGGTCTCCACCTGGCGCATCACCGGATACTGGTACCAGTACGCCACCGGCATCAAGACCGGCTCCACCCCCGAGGCGGGCTACTGCCTGGCCTCCTCGGCCACCAAGGGGGACCGGCACCTGATCGCCGTGGTGCTGGGGGCGGAGAACCCCAAGAACGCCGACGGCAGCACCAACCGCCTCCAGTTCTCAGAGAGCACCCGCCTTTTGGAGATGGGATTTAACGACTTCTCCCGGCAGACCATCCTGGACGAGACCGACCGGGATTTCCCCGAGGTGGCGGTTACCCTCTCCAGCGGGGCCGACTATGTGACGGTTCAGCCCTCCGGCGCGCTGGAGGCCACCCTCCCCAACGACATTGTGATGGAGAACTTTGAGCGCAAGGTGGACCTGCCCGCGGAGGTGGAGGCCCCCGTGGAGGCCGGAGAGAAGCTGGGCACCGTCACCCTGACCTACGACGGACAGGAGTACGGCACGCTGGACCTGGTGGCCACCGCCAGTGTGGAGCGCTCCGAGCTCCTCTACCGCCTGGACCGCATCCAGAGGTTCTTTGACCAGCTGTGGGTGAAGATCGTACTGGCCGTGCTGGCTGTGCTCATCGTATTCCTCATCCTCCGGCGCCTCATCCTGGGCCGGAGCCGCAGCCGCTACGGCGGGGGCCGCCGGAGCGGCGGATACAGTGGAGGACGGCGCTACTCCGGACGCCGCCGCCGCTAAACGACATAAGAAAAAAACCGCCGCCCGCTCCAAACCAGGAGCGGGCGGCATTTTACGGCCGGAGGGCATTAAAAGAGGCTCATCTGACCGTCCTCCTGTTTTTCCCGTCCCAGCGAGGCCGGCTGGCACAGAGAGAGCGGGGAGGGCAGGTGTTCCAAAAAGGGAGAGGGCTCCCCGGGCGCGAGCAGGATGAGCTCCTCCTGCGCCCGGGTCATCCCCACATAGAGCAGCCGCCGCTCCTCCGCCAGGTCGATGTCCCGCCGCTCCGACTCCAGGGGGACCACCCCTTTCCGCACGCCGCAGAGAAAGACCACCGGGAACTCCAGGCCCTTGGCGGCGTGAAAGGTCATCAGGCTCACCGCGCCGGAGGTATAGCTGCCGCTGCGCCGCCACAGGTCGCCCTCGCCTCCCAGAGTCAGGCCCTCCAGGAGCTCAGGCATGGTGCGGTAGAATACCGCGGTGTTGCGCAGGTCCTCCAGAGGCTGGGAAGCGGTACAGCCCGCCCCAGCGGCCCAGCGCTCCAGCAGCCGCCAGGGGGGCTCCCAGCCGGCCTGCTCGCCGAAAAAGCCCGCCAGCTCCAGCCAGGGACTCAGGACGCCCACCCCCGCGTAGGAGCGGGCGATCTCCTTCACCCGCGCTCCGGCGGAGCCGGGGGTGTGGGCCCAGGTGTCCGCCACGGCCCGGGCCAGGTCCGCAGGGCAGCGCCAGACCAGGCGCAGCGCCCCCTCCAGGGCCAGAGTGTCCTCCGGGTCAAGGAGGGAGCGGAAAAAGCACAGGGCTCCCCGTACCATATCGTCCCGGAGAAAGCTGTCCCGCCCGGCCACCACGCAGGGGATGTCCGAACGGCGCAGCGCCTGCTCCAGAGGGAGGAGCTGCCGCCGGGTGCGGCAGCACACGGCGACGTCGGAGAAGGCCCGCAGCTTCCGCCCCTCGCCCAGGGCCTGGGCGGCGAGCATGTCCACGCCCCCCACCAGACGGCCGATCTCCCGGGCCACAAAGGCGGCCTCCTCCCGCTCCTGCCCGGCGCGGATCAGGCGCACCCGCGCCCCCGAGGGCCGGACGGGCCGCAGGTCCCGGGCGGGGGAGCCGTCCCCCTCGATCACCGAGAGGGCGCAGCCCAGAATCTCCGGCGTGGAGCGGTAGTTGCGGGTGAGGGTTACGGTATGCACGTCGGGGACATCCTGGCTCAGGCGGTGAAAGCAGGCCGCGTCCGAGCCGCGGAAGCCGTAGATGGACTGGTCCGGGTCCCCGATGACAAACAGGCTCCGGCCCAGCCGGTTCCAGGCGCGGACCAGACGGTATTGAGCGGGGCTGCAATCCTGAAATTCATCCACCAGCAGGTGGCGGAACTTCCGGGCGTCGGAGCGGCTTTTTCCCTCCCAGGCCGCCAGGGTGCGCAGGAGAAGGTCGTCAAAGTCCATCAGCCCCCGCTCCGAGAGCCGCCGGTCGTAGAAGTCGCAGGCCCCCTCCAGCTCGCCCTGGTCCCCGCCGCCGGTCTTTCGCCGGGAGACGGCTTGGAGCAGCCTGGCGGGGGAGTCCTGTATCCCCAGGGCCCGCAGTACCTGCCCCGCCAGCTCCAGGGCCTCCCAGTCCCCCAGCAGCCGGGGACAGCCCGGCTCCTTGGAGAGCAGCTCCAGACAGATGGCGTGGAACGTGCCGATGGTCATCCCCCGCATGGCGCGCCTGTCCCCCAGGGCGGCCTCCAGGCGCTCCCGCAGCTCCCCGGCGGCCTTGTTGGTGAAGGTCACCGCCGCAATCTCCGAGGGGCGCTCCCCCTGCTCCAGCAGCCACAGGATACGGGAGACGAGGGTCTTGGTCTTGCCGGCGCCCGGGCCGGCGATGACGGCTACCGTCCGCTCGGGCGACCGGGCGGCGGCGGTCTGTTCCGGGTTGAGCTCCGCCGGGGCGGCGGGGGCGGTCTCCTCCGGGTTTTCCACCGGGGGAGCCGCTTTTGTGGATAACTTCCGGCGCTTGGGGCGGGGCGCATCGCACTGGAAGAGACTCACCTGTCCCTGGAGGGCCTCCCGCTCGCCCTCGGTGAGCAGGGTGCACACGCCGTAGGACCCGTCATAGCCCGGCTCCCACTGGACCTCTCCGGCGCGCAGGCGGCGCACACCCTCGGCCACGCAGGGGCCCGCCGCGCGGGCGAGGTCCTCCAGCGGGCACTCCCGCAGGATGAAAAACTCCGGGCCCAGCTTGTCCAGAAGCTCGGCGTAGCGGCTCTGGTTGCGCTTGGAGTCGGGGCCGCCCCCCAGAGTGGCCGAGAGCACCTCGGGCAGGGGAATCAGGCGCTCCCACTTGGGGGCCCGGGGACGGAGGTAGCCCTCGGGACGGTCGGCAAGCTGCTCCACCCGGTGGAGCACGCCGGTGGTCAGGCGCTTGCCGCACACGGGACACACGCCCTGGAGGGCCTCCGCCTCCGCGGGGGAGAGGCACTGATGACAGTTGCGGTGGCCGTCGTAGTGGTATTTGCCCTCCTCGGGGTAGAACTCGATGGTCCCTTTCAGCCCCCGGCCGGTGCGCAGGGCCTTCTCCAGGGCGGAATAGGAGAGCTCAATGTCCAGCAGGTCGGCCTCCCGGCCCAGCTTGGCGGGGGAGTGGGCGTCGGAGTGGGAGACCAGGTGGAACCGGTCCAGCGCGGATACCCGGTAGTTCATGGGCGGGTCGGAGGAGAGGCCGGTCTCCAGGGCGTGGATGTGGGGCGTGAGGTCCTCAAAGCACTCCTCAATGGTGTCAAAGCCGGAAAACGCCCCGAAGAGGGAGAAGTGGGGAGTCCAGATGTGGGCGGGGATGAAAATGGCCCCGGGGGCGGCCTCCAGGGTGATCTCCAGCAGGTCCCGGCAGTCCAGGCCCAGAATGGGCCGGCCGTCGGAGTGGATATTGCCGATGGCCTCCAGCCGGTGGGAGAGGACCTCCGCGGCCTCCAGCGAGGGGAGGAGGATGAGGCTGTGGACCTTGCGCACCCGGCCGTTTTTCTTATAAATGGAGCTGATCTCCCCGGAGACCACAAAACGGGGGACGGCTCCCCCGCCGGGCGCGCCGGGGCGGACATGGCCGGACTTGAGGACATAGAGGCCGTCCTCCGCCTCCTCCAGACATTCGCTCAGCTCGGCCCGCCAGGCCGGGTGGGTAAAGTCCCCCGTCCCCACCAGGTCGATGCCCTTCCGCCGGGCCCAGAAATCCAGCGCCTCGGGCACGCAGTCCCGGCTGGTGGCCCGGGAGTATTTGGAATGGATGTGCAGGTCGGCGATGCGCATGGCGTCTCCCTCCTCCGGTGGAATGGTTCTGCTATCATGATAAAACGAAACGGGGCCGGGCGCAAGGGAGATTGGGCAAAAAACCCAAAAGCGCGCCCGGGGCCTTGCGGCCCGAGGCGCGCTGGAACGGTCAATGGGAACGGTGGAGACGGCGCAGGAGCCCGCTCCCCCGCCGGTGGCTGACGGGCAGCAGGGCGGTGAAGCAGGTGCCCTGCTGGGCGGTGCTGGTGACGGTGAGCTTTCCGCCGTGGGTGTGGACAATGGTCTGGGCGATGGCCAGGCCCAGACCGTAGCCCCCCCGCTCCCGGGAGCGGGAGCTGTCCGCACGGTAGAAGCGCTCGAAGAGGTGGGGCAGATGCTCGGCGGGGATGGGGTCGCCGCTGTTGGTCACCGCCAGGCGCACCCGGTCGGAGAGCGGGGTGAGGGAGAGAAAGACGGTCCCCTGCTCGCCGGCGTATTTGACCGCGTTGTCCAGCAGAATCATCACCAGCCGGCGAAGCTGCTCCTCGTCCCCCGAGAGGGTGAGGTCGGGGGTGATGTCGCTGTCCAGCGACACCCCGGCCTCAAAGGCCACCGGCTCGAAGAGGAGCAGGCAGCCGGTGGTCAGCTCGCTCATGGACAGGCGGGTAAACTGGGTGGGCTGCCGGGCGGCGTCGTTCTTGGCCAGGAAGAGCATATCTTCTACCAATGAGCGCATCCGGGCGGCCTCCTCCTGGATGAAGCCGATCCACTTCTCCTGCTGTACCACCGTCTCCTCCGGGTGGGAGAGGAGAATGCCCGCGTTGGCCAGGATGACGGTAATGGGGGTCTTGAGCTCGTGGGAGGCGTCGGCCACAAACTGCCGCTGCTGCTCCCAGGCCCGCTCCACCGGGCGCAGGGCCATATTGGAGAGAAAGAGGCTCACCAGGAAAAAGCACACCAGCGCCCCGGCCCCCATGAGAAGGGAGGTGCCGATGAGGGAGATCAGAGACTCCCGCTCCCAGCCCCGGTCGGCAAAGGCGATGTGGAGCTGGCCCTCGTCATCCTCCTCGGTGAGGAAGCGCAGGCGGGGGCTGGAGATAATCCCCTCCCGCTCACCGGAGGCGAGCACCTGGGAGACCGCCTGCTCCAGAGCGGTGTCGCTGATGCTCACATTGCCTCCCATGGCGGAGGAGAGGATCTCGCCGCTCTCCTGGTCCACCGTGACGGCAAAGGCGGGGATCATGGCCAGATGCCGGTCGCCATGGCGCATGTCCTCCCCCTCCGGGCGGCCCTCGGGGGGCGGAAGGTCGATCTCAATCCGAATGGGGAACTCGTCGTCCTCCCACCGCAGGGCCAGGCGCATGGCGCTCAGGCTCTGCTCCCGCAGGCTCCGGGTGGTGGAGGCCAGCAGGACCACGAACACCGCCAGCAGCACCGCACTGACCAGCAGCATGTTGATGAAGATAAACTTGCGCCGCAGTTTGCGGATCATAGCCCTTCCTCCTCAGCTCAGGGGGTACTCCAGGTGATAGCCCACCTTCCGCACCGTGCCGATGGACACCCGGGAGCCGAGGAAATTCAGCTTCTTGCGCAGGAAGGAGATGTATACCTCCACGTTGTTGTCCTCGGCGTCGGAGTCGATGCCCCAGACCTTGGTGATGATGTCCTCCTTGGGGATGACCGACTTGGGGGCGGCCATGAGCAGGCGGAGCACGTCGAATTCCTTAAAGCCCAGGCGCACCGACTTGCCCGCGCAGCTCAGACAGCGGGTGGACAGGTTGAGCACCAGGTCGTAGACCGTCAGGCTCTGGGAGAGGACCTCCCCCTGCCGCCGGGTCAGGGCCCGCACCCGGGCCAGCAGCTCCCCGGAGTCGAAGGGCTTGGTCATATAGTCGTCGGCGCCGCAGTCCAGGCCCGCAATTTTGTCGCCGGTCTCATCCCGGGCGGTGAGCATGAGAATGGGGGTGGAGATATGGGCCGAGCGCAGGCGGCGGGCCACCTCAAAGCCGTCCAGCTTGGGCAGCATGACATCCAGCAGCACCAGATCATACTGTCCGGACAGGGCGTAGTCCAATCCGTCGGCCCCGTCGTTGACCACGTCGGTCTGATAGTGCTGCTCCTGCATGATCTGGCCCAGCGTCTCGGCCAGATGAACTTCGTCCTCGACAATCAGAATACGCATGGCGTTGTGTCCTCCTTTGTGCCGTAAGTACGGCGTTTTGTGGGAACAGTATACGGGAGGAACCTGAAAACACCCTGAAAGAACGGGAAAAAGAGCCCTCCAATAAAATAATTGTACCGCGGAAAAAGACGGGAGACAAGAAAAAAATCCGGCCCCGCCGGGGCCGGATGAAAGGGGCCGTTCACTGCTCTTTGCGCTGGAGCTGGAGGCGGTCGGCAATCATGGCGATGAACTCGCTGTTGGTGGGCTTGCCCTTGGCGTTGGAGACGGTATAGCCGAAGTATTTTTGCAGCGTCTCCAGGTCGCCCCGGTCCCAGGCCACCTCAATGGCGTGGCGGATGGCCCGCTCCACCCGGCTGGCGGTGGTCCCGAAGTGTTTGGCCACCTCGGGATAGAGAACTTTGGTGACGGCGTTGATCACATCCATGTCGTTGACCGCGATGATGATGGCCTCCCGGAGGTACTGATAGCCCTTGATGTGGGCGGGCACGCCGATCTCATGGATGATGGAGGTCACCACGCTCTCCAGACTCTGAGAGCGGCTGCCGCTCTCCTCGCCGGGAGGATAGAGGCTCCCCATCTGCCGCAGCCGCTCCACCACCGTGGAGATCCGGCAGGGCTTCATGAGATAGTAATCGGCGCCCTCGGCCGCGGCCATCTCGGCCACGTTGCCCCGGGCAAAGCCGGAAAGCACCAGCACCCGGGGACGCAGGTCCAGTTCGTTCAGGGCATGCAGGACTTCCAGACCGTCCCGGCCGGAGAGAACCAGATCCATGGCGATCAGATCGGGCGCCAGCTCCCGCACCAGGGACAGGACCTCCTCGCCGTCGCCGGTCTCGCCCACGACCTCCAGATCGCTCTCACAGGAAATGGCTTCGGAGAGCAACTGGCGAAATTCTTCGCTGCTGTCTGCAAGCAGAATGCGCTTCTTGTTGTCCATGTCGATTCCTTCTTCCCATTCGAAAATCTATCCCACGCGCCTGGCCAGAGCGATTGATCGGGTCTCTTACAATTTACCATAATCAGACAGCAATTGCAATATAAATTTTCCAAATAATGGATACTTACTTGTCGACAATGTTCGACAAAATAGTCGAAAATGCCGCCGAATTGGTTCGAAAAGGGGGGAAATCCATGGACTCCGGCAAAACAGAGATGCGCGAAGCGCCGGCCCGGAACCGGGCGGCGCTCCGCGCAATCGGAAGAGAAAGAGAGGAGGCAGGTTTATTTGGCCTTACCCATCTTACGCATAACTTCCTTGGCAATGATAAAGACCAGCAGGATGATACCCACATAGCCGTTGATGCCGTAAATCACGTTGACCAGGGTCTGGAAGGGCACAAACAGCGCGATGACGGTACCCACCACAGCGCAGACCACCGTGGTGATCTTGAACTGCATGCTGCCCTCCTTGGTGAAGCGGGAGGACACCTGCCACAGCAGGGGCACAGCGGTGGTGAAGATGCCGCAGAAGATGATAATCGTGAACACGAAGCTCAGCCAGCCGCCAATCTTGCCGGCCAGGATGAGGGCGGGAATGTCGGAGTTATAGAGCTCGGGCATATAGGCCAGCTCGCCCAGCATCATGGAGGCGCAGCCCAGCACGAAGCCGATGGCGCCGGCGGTGGTGCCGGCGATACCCTCGCGGGTGCTGTTGGTGCCGGGGCCCATGGCGGCCAGGAACGCGGCCAGCCACAGCATGCAGAAGCCCAGGTAGGAGCCGGCGGAGGTGACGGGGTTCACGCCGACCTTTACAACCTCCAGCTGGCCGGAGACAACCGCCTCAGAGCCGGTGATCACGCCGCCGGGGTTGGAGAGGAAGGAGTACACGCCCAGGAAGATGGCGATGATGGCGATAGCGGGACCCATCTTGCCGATGACCTCGATGAGGCCGTTCAGGCCCAGCAGGGTGACGACGCAAACCAGAACCATCATGCCGACGCTGCCCGTCCAGTTGGGCAGATTGAAGTACTGATGGATGGTGGAACCGGAGCCGCCCATCATGACGATAAAGGAGCAGAAGATGAAGATAATGGAGAAGTAGTCGTAGAAGGTGCCGATGTACTTGCCGCAGTAGTAGCGGTAGATATCGCTGCCCTTTTCGAAGTTCTCACGCTTGCCGGCGGCGATGAAGCAGCCGCCCACGAAGATGAAGCCGATCACACACAGCAGCGATACCATCAGTCCGCCGCCCAGGCCGTAGGCCGCGAAGTACTGCAGTACCTCCTGGCCGGTAGCGAAGCCGGAGCCGATGAGGAACGCCATGAAGGCGCCCGCGTAGGTTACGACACGACCGGGTTTGACGATTGGCTTTTCCATAATAAGACCCCTTTCATCCCAAAAGACGGGGGGCGCGCGGAGTTTCTGGCTTCGCGCGCCCCCGCAACACAAGTTATACGCTCGGACACAAGTCCGAAGTCGCCTTAGAATTAGAAGTCGTCGGTCTCAAAGACGGTCTGACCGTCCACGGGGGTCTGAAGCGCCTTCAGAGCCCGCTTGACCAGCTTCATACGCAGCTTGTAGCTGCCCTCCTCGCCCAGATGGGGATCGCCCAGAGGATAGGGGATACCGATGGCGGGGATGATGCGGTTGGCGCCGATCGTCTTGGAGATGGGAACCACAGTACACATATGCACCACGGGGATGCCGGCGCGCTCAATTTCTTTTACCATCGTTGCACCGCAACGAGTGCAGGTGCCTCACGTGGAGGTGAGGATAACCGCAGTGATGTTATCCTCCAGCAGCTTGGGAACAAACTCCTCGCCGAAGCGCTTGGCGTTGCCGGTGGAAGTACCGGTACCGGTGGTGGTGATGAAGTAGTTGGCCAGCTCGCCGAACTCGCCTTCCTTCTCCAGCTCGCGCAGCACGTCCAGAGGCACGACCAGGTCGGGATCCTCGGTGACGAAAGCGCGGTCGTAACCGCCGTGGATGGTCATGAAGTCCTTCTTGTCCATGTGGTCCATACCCTCGATGGAGTACTTGCCCCACTTGGTGGCGGAGGAGGACTCGATGTGGTCGGGGTTGCCCTGAGGCACGATACCGCCGGAGGTAACCACAGCGATCTTGGCGTGCTTCATATCGGTGACCGGAGCAGCGGGAGGCACACGGTCAAAGACGGGCATGGGATACTCGGTCTGGAAGGGCTGCTTGGCCATCTTCTTCAGGAGCATCTGGATGCCGCGCTCGGAGCCGCGGGTGTCGGCGAAGTAGTTGACGCGGATGCCGCGCTCATGGTAGCCTTCCTCTTCGGGGCTGCCGATGCCCTCGACCTTGCCGCCGCACTCATAGAGCTTCTTGGCCAGAGCGGCCATCTTGGGCATGGACTTGCGCATGTCGGCGGCGGAGTCGCCGGTCTTGATGATGAACAGGTCCTTGCGGAACATGTCCACGCCGGGGTTCTCCTGATACATACCGGTGATGACGGGGATGTTGAACTTCTCCTCCACGGACTTGGCGATGTTGCCGCAGGCCACGCCGTAACGGCCGGCGTTGAACGCGGGGCCGGCCACGAAGAGCTGAGGCTTGTACTCGGCGATCATGTTCAGCAGAGTCTCGGTATCCTCGTCCATGTGGGCGCCGAAGTGGCTGTCGCCGCAGATGGCGGTGGCAACGACCTCGTACTCATCGCCCAGACCGGCCTGCAGCGCAGAGCCGGGGCCTACGGTGCCGGGGCGGATCTCGGGGGGGATATCGGCTTTCTCCTCGCCGCCGATGCCGGCGAAGAACTGGTTGATATAGTGAACGACACGAATCTTATCCATTCAGGCACACCTCCTCTAAGTTAAATGCCGCGGGCGGCCAGCGTGTTGAAGCCGTTGGCGATGGTGGACGCGATGATGATCTGGATCTCGGCGTCGAAGCTGCCGTCGTCGTTCTTACAGCCGGCCCAGCCACCGATCTGCATCTCGATGTAGTCGGTCATGCCGATCAGGCGGTCCATGGGCGGGAAGTGAATGACCACGTTGCCGTTGCCGCAGGAAGCCAGAGCGTTGGCCTCTTCGCAGGCGTCGGCCAGGGACAGGGACTTACCGTCGCGGCCGGGGAACTCGTCGGTGATGAGGACCACATCCACGCCGGCCTGCTGCACCTTGCGGCAGTTCATCATCAGGTCGGTATCGGGGTTGCCGTAGCCCTCCTCGGTGATGAGGATGCCGTCCAGGCCGATGTACTTGGCCAGCTTGGCCACCATGTCGGAGCAGCGCTCCTTATCGGCCAGGAACACGTTCTCGTTGGTCAGGATGACGCCCACGAAGTTCAGGTCCTTGCCGTGGTGCTTGTAGAGGTCCTCGATCACGGGGTTGTGGAAGTGGTGATAGGTGGTCACCTTGTCGCAGGGGGCCACGCAGTTACCGGAGACAATGGCGCCGTCCATGATCTCGGTGGGGTACATGAGGGTGGGGATAAAGGTCTTCGCGTCCACACCATAGTAGAAGGTGTCGTGCAGCAGACCCTGGGACTGCAGCATGTGCAGGTAGCCCACCTTGGGCAGGTCGGGATACTCCTGGATCTGCTCCAGCAGAGGCTTGGTCTCATAGACCACGACCTCGTCGGGCTCCACGTCCTTGCCGGCCTTGCCGATGTAGTTGGCGACCTTCAGGCCCACCATACGGCCGGCCTGCTCGTAGTCATGGGTCTCCAGGCCGTCCTTGGGCTCGATGACCACGCAGACGTTCTGGGTCTTGGAGAAGGGGCAGTACTCGGCGGCGGGGCCGGACATGTCGATGACGCCCTCCTGGAAACCGACGATCTTACCGACGGTGACCACGCACGCGCCGTCCAGGCAATGAGTGCGGCCGCTGCCCACCTGGCCCACCTTATTCAGGGCGCCGGGGAAAATCTCGCCGCCGCCGGAGACCTTGACGCGGGGCTCCAGAACATCCTTAACAGGGGTGATCCGGCAGGACTCGCCGGGATGAGCCAGCTCCACACGGCAGCTCACGATACGCTCGTCCTCCAGGACCAGCTTGCGGATCTCGTCCTCGTTGACATAGAGAACGCCGGCCTCGACCTTCGTCTCGGGCCCGAACTGCACATCTTTGATGTGGATCTTGCCAAGTTCTAGTCTCATTGTCATTCCTCACTTTCATTCCGTAATTCCTGGGCGCCGGGGCGCCCGTGCCATCGCGCCGTCAATAAAGGAGAGGTCAAGCGTCCGGAAATCCTTTTTGATGTCCTCCGGCCAGTTGGGAAGGGGCCGGCCCCGGAGGAATTTCTGACAGGAATCAATGCTGTTCTCCATCAGCATGACGTCCTCCAGAGGTTCTTTATCCTCCATCGTACCCGTCCCCAGCACCACCGAGCGGTAGGGCGTCTGATTGGGTTTCAGGCTCCCGGCCATGGGATGCGTGATCAACTGCGCGCCCGTGTGGACCAGGTCCCGGGCCCGGAGAAGAACATCCAGGTAGGTCCAGTCCTCCTGATATTCCACCCGGCAGGTGTCCTGATAGCGGTCCCTGCACAGCACGTTGTTCGTCACTACAATGTAATAGCCCATGGCGGTTGGCGCTCCTCTCTGACGGCGTTCTGCCCTATTATAAGTGCAAAAGCTGTGCCAAAAAGCGAGGAGCCGGGAGAAAAAATTTTAAATAAAGATACGGGAAGGTCATCATGATTATCTATGGAATCAGCTTTTGTAACCGCGATTTAAATATTTGGAAAGATATGGACCAGCCGCGCAAAAAATATCTCTGCAAGAAAAATTTTTCTTGCATATGAAGGAAAATTCTGATATGATATAGATAAGATGTGTAAAATCTATCGGAGAAATCAGGGGTAGTATGTCGAAAATGCCTACAAAAGAAGAAATGCAGCAGTCCTACTGTCTTAGCTCCAAATCGAAGGTATTCCGGGACGCCATCCGGAACTGTGAAAATGTGGCCGACTCCAATGTGAACGTGATGATCCTGGGGGAGTCGGGCACCGGAAAGGATGTGGCGGCCCGCTACATCCATGCGTGCAGCGACCGGTGGGACAAGCCCTTTGTGGTCGTCAACTGCAGCGCCTACCCGGACACCCTGCTGGAGTCGGAGCTCTTCGGCCATGAGCAGGGGGCGTTCACCGGGGCCACCCGCTCCCGGGAGGGCCGCTTTGAGCAGGCCAACAACGGCACGCTTTTTATCGACGAGATCGGGGACGTGAGCCTGAGCACACAGGTCAAGCTTCTGCGGGCCATTGAGACCAAGCAGATTGAGCGCATCGGGGCCAATCAGTCCCAGCAGGTGGAGTTCCGCCTGATCTCGGCCACCAACAAGGACCCCTATACCGAGATCCGGGCCGGGCGGATGCGGGAGGACTTTCTCTACCGCATCAGCACCATCGTCATCCGTATTCCGGCTCTGCGGGAGCGGCAGGAGGACATTGAAGACCTGGTGCGCTATTTTCTGGACCGGGCCCAGCGGGAGTTCCGCCGGGAGATTGTCTCCATTGTGCCCAAGGTCTGGGATTTCCTCATGCGCTACAGTTATCCGGGCAACCTGCGGGAGATGAAAAACATTGTGGACCGGATGGTGGTTCTCTCGGAGAACGGCGTTATCAATGAGCAGGGCCTGCCCATCCTCTACGATCTGAGCCCGGAAGAGGAGGGGAAGGAGAAGCCCCGCTTCAACTCCATTTTAAGCTGGAAGGAGTTTAAGCGCCAGAGCGAATCGGAGTACCTGCGCTGGGTGCTGGAGCAGACGGGACACAACGTCACCGAGGCCTCCCGGCGTTTGGGCATCAGCGCCCGGCAGCTGTTTAACAAGATCTCGGATTATGGCCTGCGCTGAGCCGTTCTTCGACGGACTGCGCGGCGGGAAGAGGGTATAATCGCCTCATACCAGATTCTGGTATGAGGCGGTTTTTTTGTCCGCCGGTGAACACAAAGGAGGGACAAGCCATGTCCATACGCTGTACGGGGGAAGGGCGCACGCTGCAGGCGGCCCTCTCCGGCGAGGTGGACCACCACCGGGCCCGGGCGCTGATGGAAGAGCTGGACCAGCTCATCGACAGCACCGCGCCCCGGAGCCTGACCCTGGACCTGTCGGAGGTGACCTTTATGGACAGCTCGGGCATCGCGGTGGTCCTGCGGGCCTGGCGGCGGGTGGGGGAGCTGGGGGGCGAACTGCGCCTGACCCGGGTCCCGGCCCAGGCGGGGAAAGTGCTCCGGGCCGCCGGACTGGAGCGGTTTCTGACCCTGGAAGAATGAAACAGGGGCGGGCCCGGCCCGCCCCGGGAGGGAGATACATATGAAGCAGCAGCCTGGAAACGAGGTCCTCCTGCGCTTTCTCAGCCGCTCGGCCAACGAGGGCTTTGCCCGCACGGCGGCGGCCTGTTTTGCGGCCCAGCTGGACCCCACGCTGGAGGAGATCAACGACATCAAGACCGCCGTCAGCGAGGCGGTGACCAACTGCATTGTCCACGCCTACCCGCAGTGCCTGGGGCCGGTACAGATGCGCCTGCGTCTGTTTGAGGACCGCACGGTGGAAATTGTGGTCAAAGATGCCGGTGTGGGCATCGAGGACGTGGAGCGGGCCCGCACCCCTCTCTTCACCACCGGCAGCGAGGAGCGCTCGGGCATGGGCTTTACCATCATGGAGAGCTTTATGGACCAGGTGAAAGTGCGCTCCCGCCCGGGCAAGGGGACCACGGTGGTGATGCGGCGCAAGCTCTCCAGCCGCGTGACCGCGCCGGTATGAGCGTAGCCGACACGCCGGACCTGCTGGAGGAGGCCCGGAACGGAAACAACGAGGCCTGCGCCCGGATCTTGGAGGAGAACGCGGGGCTCATCTGGGGCATCGTGCGCCGCTACTACGGCCGCGGCGTGGAGCCCGACGACCTCTACCAGCTGGGCTGTCTGGGGTTTTTGAAGGCGGTGCGGGGGTTTGATCCGGCCTTCGGCTGCCAGTTTTCCACTTATGCCGTGCCCAAGATCGCCGGAGAGATCCGCCGCTTCCTCCGGGACGACGGGGCGGTAAAAGTGAGCCGGGGCATCAAAGAGCGGGGCGGGGCCATCCGTCAGGCCCGGGAGAAGCTCTCCGCCCAGCTGGGGCGGGAACCCACCCTCTCGGAGCTGGCGGGGGAGACGGGCCTCTCGCCCGAGGACATCGCCACCGCCGAGGAGGCCAACCAGCCCGTGGCCTCCCTCCAGATGGAGACGGGGGACGGCCTGACCCTGGAGAGCCTGCTGGGGCAGGAGAGCTTTGAGGAGGACGTGCTGGAGCGGGAGACCCTCCGGAGGGCGGTGAGCGCCCTCCCCGACCGGGAGCGGCAGGTGGTGCTGCTGCGCTACTACCGGGGCTTTACGCAGGACCGCACCGCACGGGTGATGGGGGTCTCCCAGGTGCAGATCTCCCGCATGGAGCGCCGGGCCATGGAGCGCCTGCGCCGGGCTTTGGAGCGGGAATAGCCGTGGAGCGCCCCGCCGGAATTGGTTCCGGCGGGGCGCTTTCCTGCGCCGGGAGAGCCATCCAAGAAAGAGGGAGAGGGGGCGGCCCGAAACCGGCAAAATGGCCAGAGCGGGACGGTTGCGCCGGCGCGGGCGAATATGGTAAAATAACATACTACAAACCGCCGAACAAGACGAGAAAGAGGAATCGACTCCATGCTGAATCAAGAAGAAGAGCTGCGCTTCTGCAAGGCCAGAAGAGCGGCCATCGCCCTGGAGTTCCAGGGGCTCAACCCGGAGCAGCGCAAAGCGGTCCTGGCCACCGAGGGCCCCCTGCTGCTGCTGGCCGGGGCGGGCAGCGGCAAGACCACCGTGCTCATCCACCGCATCGCCAATCTGATCCGCTACGGCCGGGGCTCCGACTGCGGCGAGGTCCCCGCCTGGGTCACCGGGGAGGATTTGGACTTTCTGGAGGAGTATGTCCGCACGCCCTCCCCGGACCCGGAGATCCGGGCCCGGACGGAACGGCTGTGCCGGATGGACCCGGCGGTCCCCTGGTCCATCATCGCCATCACCTTTACCAACAAGGCCGCCGGAGAGCTGAAAGCCCGCCTGGAAAAGATGCTGGGGCCCGCCGCCAACGACGTGTGGGCCTCCACCTTTCACTCGGCCTGCGTGCGCATTCTGCGCCGGGACATCGACCGCCTGGGCTATCAGAGCTCCTTTACCATCTACGATACCGCCGACTCCGAGCGGGTGATCAAGGACATTTTAAAGGAGCGGAACCTGGACGACAAGACCTTTCCGCCCAAGACGGTGCTGGGCTACATCTCCCGGGCCAAGGACGCCATGAAGCTGGCCAGGGACTACCAGAAGGAGTGCGAGCGCTCGGGCGACCTGCGCCTGAGCAAAATCGCCCAGATCTATGGGGAGTACGAGCGCCGCCTGCGGGAGGCCAACGCCCTGGATTTTGACGACATCATCCTCCATACCGTGCGCCTGCTGCTGGAATTCGATGACGTCAGGGAATATTATCAGAAAAAATTCCGCTATGTACTCATCGATGAGTACCAGGATACCAACCATCTCCAGTATCTCCTGGCCTCCACGCTGGCCGGAGGGCGGGAAAACCTGTGCGTGGTGGGCGACGACGACCAGTCCATCTACCGCTTCCGCGGGGCCACGATTGAGAATATCCTCTCCTTCGAGCAGCAGTACAAGGACGCCCGGGTCATCCGGCTGGAGCAGAACTACCGCTCCAGCCGAAATATCCTGGAGGCCTCCAACGCGGTCATCCGCAACAACCAGGGCCGCAAGGGCAAGGAGCTGTGGACCGACCACGGCGACGGGGACAAGGTGCGCTGCTACACCGCCATGAACGAACACGACGAGGCCCAGTATGTGGCCGCCCAGATTCTAGGGGACATCTCGGCGGGCCTGAACTGGAAGGACCACGCCGTTCTCTACCGGATGAACGCCCAGTCCAACCAGATCGAGCAGGCCTTCAAGCGCAACGCCATCCCCTACCGCATCATCGGGGGCATCCGCTTCTTCGACCGGGCGGAGGTAAAGGACATGGTGGCCTATCTGTGCGCGGTGAACAACCCGGGGGACGACCTGCGGCTTCAGCGCATCATCAACAACCCGCCCCGGGGCATCGGGCAAAAGACGGTGGAGACCGCCCAGGAGCTGGCCCGGGAGAAGGGCTGCTCCCTCTGGGAGGTGGTCAGCCATGCCCGGGAACACGCCGCCCTCCAGAAGGCGGCGGCCAAGCTGGAGCCCTTTGCGGAGATGATGGAGGACCTGCGCCGCCAGGCCGGGGAGATGGAGCTGCCGGACTTCTATGAGGAGCTGGTCAGCCGCACCGGCTACGCCGCCATGCTGGAACAGAAGCACACCGTAGAGGACCGCACCCGCCTGGAGAACGTGCGGGAGCTGGCCTCCTCCATCCAGAACTATCTGGAAAACGCCGAGGATGAGCCCAGTCTGGCGGGCTTTCTGGACGAGATCGCCCTGTATACCGACCTGGACGCCCGGGACGACGGGGAGGACTGCGTGGTGATGATGACCATGCACTCGGCCAAGGGCCTGGAGTTCCCCGCCGTCTTTGTGGTGGGCATGGAGGAGGGCATCTTCCCCGGCATCCGGGCCATCGGCGACGCGGAGGAGATGGAGGAGGAGCGCCGGCTGTGCTACGTGGCCATGACCCGGGCCAAGGAGAAGCTCTACCTCACCTGCGCCTCCCAGCGGATGCTCTTCGGGCGCACCAACGCCAACCGGCCCTCCCGCTTTTTGGGGGAAATTCCCGAACAATTTGTGGAGAAGAGCGGGCGCACCTTCCACACCGGACGGGAGGAGGGCGACTCCGCCGGGGAGGGCTGGCAGCCGCCCCAGCGCCGGGCCCGGCCCAAGCGGGTCTATGACCGGGGGTACTCCCTGGGCCGCGGGGAGGAGCGCACGCCGGAGACGGCGGGCGGGGCCCCCCGTCCCGCCGCGCCGCCCCAGTTCCAGAAGGGGGACACCGTGGTCCACCGGGCCTTTGGCCGGGGGCTGATCACGGGCCTGACCCCCATGGGGGGCGACGCGCTGGTGGAGATCGCCTTCGAACAGAAGGGCACCAAAAAGCTCATGCTCAAGGCCGCCGCCCAGCACATGACCAAGGCGTAAAACAATCAGAGCAGCTCTTCAAAGCTGTGGATATAGCGGTGGCAGATTTGCCGCAGCTCCCCCTCAAATTCGGCGTAAAAGGGGTCGTACACGCCCACAACCCGGATGCCCGCCGCCCGGGCGGTGCGGCAGGCCCCGGGGGAGTCCTCGAAGAGGGTACACGCCCCGGCGGAGACGTCCAGCCGCTCCAGCACGGTCTGAAAGTAGCGGGGGTCCCGCTTCTCCAGACCGAGTTCCTGGGCGGAGAAGACGTCGGAGAACCATTCCGTCAGATCGTGCCGTTCCAGGGCGGCGCGGCAGAGCTGGGGCACACAGGCGGTGGCGAGAACCATCGGTTCCCCCGCCGCCTGGCAGCGCAGGAGAAACGCCCGGGCCCCGGGTTTCAGGGGCACTCGGGTGGAGTAGGCGTCCCCGGCCAGGGAGAGCCACTCGTCCATAATGTCCTGCGCGGAATCGGGGAGGCCGTAGTAATCCCGGGTGAACTGGGCGGCCACCGGAAAGATGGAGTGGCCCACCGTGTGGGCGTATTCCGGGGTGGCCTCCAGACCGCGCCGGGCCAGAAAAGTCCGGTCTACTTCCACCCAGACTCCGTTGGAGTCGATCAGAGTTCCGTCCAAATCAAAAAGCAGCATATGGCGCCTCCCGTCGTTTGAAGTGAGGGTCATTATACCACGCAAAAGGAGTTTCGACAATCCATGAGTGCAGCCGTTATGCGCCGCCTGGCCAAGCCCATGCTCTTCGCCGCGGCCTTTATCTGGGGCTCCTCCTTCTTTATCATGAAGGGGGCGGTCGATGTGATTCCCACCTTTTACCTGCTGGCCATCCGCTTTACCGGGGGCGCGGCCCTGCTGAGCCTGGTATTTTTCCGAAAGTGGCGGATGGTTACCCGGGATTATCTCTGGCGGGGGGCGATCATCGGGGGCTTCCTGTTCCTGGCCTACTCCATCCAGACCTTCGGCCTGGCCGAGACCACCCCGTCCAAAAACGCCTTTTTGACGGCGGTCTACTGTGTCATCGTCCCCTTCCTCTACTGGCTCTTCGCCCACCGGCGCCCCGACCGGTACAACATTTTGGCGGCGGTGCTGTGCGTGACGGGGGTGGGGCTGGTCTCCCTCAACGACGCGCTGAGCGTCAACCGGGGCGATGTGCTCACCCTCATCTGCGCGGTGTTCTACGCCGCCCACATCGTGGCGGTGGCCAAGGTCTCCCCGGGAAAGGACATCTACCTCTTGACCATCTTTCAGTTTTTCTGGGCGGCGGTCTACGCCTGGGTGTGCGGGCTGCTGTTCCAGGATTTCCCCCCGGCGGCCACCCTTCTGAGCGCCGACCTGCTCATCCAGATGGCCTATCTGGTGGTCATGGCCACTACGGTGGCCCTCCTGTTCCAGAACGTGGGACAGGTCTGGTCCGACCCGGCCTCGGCGGCGGTGATTTTGTCCCTGGAGTCGGTGTTCGGCGTGCTCTGCTCGGTGCTCTTTTACGGCGACCCGGTCACCCCGCGCCTGCTGGCGGGCTTCGCCCTGATTTTTGTGGCGGTGGTGTGCTCGGAGACCAAATTCTCCTTTCTCCGGCCCAAACGCGTGGGAGCGGAGAAGGTAAACGGCGGCGCGTCGTGAGCGCCGCCCCCCTTCGAGGGACTTAGCCCCGCGGGAGGGAGTATGCTCACACCATCAGGACAGGGACAGGCCGCCCTGCGCGGCCGGACAAAGGAGGATATGCCATGAGATGGAGACAGGGGAGCGCGCTGGCGCTGGCCGCCGGACTGACTCTGGGACTGCTGGCCCCGGGCGCGCAGGCGGCCGGCCGGGAGGACATCGGCCTGAGTGAAGCGGAGTGGGAGGTGCTGCGCCTGGTAAACGAGGCCCGCATCTCGGAGGGGCTCTCGCCTCTCTCGGCCTGCGCGGGGCTCCAGGAGGCCTCCCACATCCGGGCGGCCGACCTGGTGACGGAGTACCGCAGCGACCACACCCGCCCCGACGGCTCAGACTGCTTCACGGTGCTGGGGCCCCTGGGCCTGGCCAGCTGGGCCGCCGGGGAGAATATCGCCGCCGGATACCAGACTCCGGAAGCCGTTATGGCCGCCTGGATGGCCAGCCCCGGCCACCGCTCCAACATCCTGGATGAGGACTTCAACCACCTGGGGGTGGGCGCCGCCGAGGGCAACCGGACCTACGGCCAGGTGTGGGAGCAGATGTTCGTGGGGGACGCGTGCAGTTACTCCGACCTGCGCCTGGATGCGGAGACCGCCGTACTGGGCAGCGCCCAGACGGTGGAGGACCTGGATCTGACGGTGAGCGTGACCTGTTCCCGCCACGGGACCTGTGTGCTGCCCCTGACGGCGGGGATGTATACCTTCACCCAGGGGGGCGGAGAGCTGGAGGTGGAGTATCAGGGACTGAGCACGGCGCTGGAGCTGGTGTACGGCCCCTGGGCGGCGGCTTCGCCCTGGGCGGTGGAGGAGCTGACGGCGGCGTTTCAGGCGGGGCTCATCCCCGAGAGTCTGAACGGGGCCGACTTCCGGCAGACCATGACCCGGGGGGAGTTCGCAGCGGCGGCGGTAGCCCTCTATGGGGCGCTGGGCGGGGAGGTCCCCGCGGCGGGGGAGAGCCCCTTCACCGACACGGACGACCCGGCGGTGGTCCAGGCCTGGACCCTGGGCATCGTCCAGGGGGTGGGCGGCGGCCGGTTCGCGCCCGATGAGCCCCTCACCCGGGAGCAGGCGGCCGTGATGCTGGCGCAGGTCTGGACCGCGCGGGGCGGCGCGGCGGAGGGGAGCGCACCGGAATTTTCCGACTGGACGTCGGTCTCTCCCTGGGCCAGAGAGGCGGTGGCCCTGCTGGCCGGGTTTGGCGTGGCCGTCGGGGACCCCTCGGGGGCGTTCCTGCCTCAGGAGGCCCTCACCCGGGAGAGCGCCCTGCTGCTGGCGGTGCGGATGAGCCGCCTGGAACGGTAGAACAACGGGCCGCCCCTCCCGCAGGGGAGGGGCGGCCTCCGACACAAAATGGGGCTTGACAAAGGGGGGCGGGTGGAGTATACTGCCCTTAACAGTTGAAGATCCCAAACCAGTGAGGAAGGAAAGTACCCCGTGCGGCGGATGCCAAGCGAGCTCCGGAGGGTGGAAGCGGAGTCAGAGGCGGCGGGCGAATGGTCTTCCGAGGGCGGCTTGAACGGGAAACCTAGTAGATGCCGACGGGCTCCCACCCGTTATCCATCGGGCGCGTATGATGGTACGCGAAGCGAGCGGACGTCCGGAGGACGTCAATTTGGGTGGTATCGCAGAGGCTTGACGCTTTTGTCCCAGAAAGGGGACAGAAGCGTTTTTTTGTACCCTCTGCACCCTGGCCGCCGGCACCGGCCCCTCCATCGCCCACCCAGACCAACTTATCTTCAAATGGAGGAATCATCATGAAAAAGCAGACTGTGAAGCACGCCCTGTCCCTGACCCTGGCCGCCGGAATGACCCTGGCCCTGACCGCCTGCGGCGGCGGAACCGCCTCAGCGCCCTCGGACGCCCCTTCCCAGGGGAGCGCGTCCACAGAGAGCGGCAGCGGCGAGGGCTATCAGATCGCCGTGGTGCGGCAGCTGGACCACGCGTCTATGAACGAGATCCGGGACGCCATCACCGCCGAGCTGGACGCCAAGGCCGACGAATTGGGCATAACGATTGCATATAAGGACTTTAACGGCAACAACGACCCCTCCACCCTCTCTCAGATCGGGGCCCAGATCATCGCCGACGGCTACGACGCCATCATCCCCATCGGCACCACCGCCGCCCAGCAGATGGTCGCCGCCGCCCAGGAGAGCGAGACCCCCGTCATCTACGGCACCGTCAGCTATCCGGAGGCGGCGGGCCTGACGGGCATCTCCTACGTGACGGGCACCAGCGACGCGCTGGATGTAGAGTTCCTGCTGGACATGATGCTGGCCGAGAACCCGGAGGTGGAGACGGTGGGCCTGCTCTACTCCACCAGCGAGGTCAACAGCGGCCCCGCCATCGAGGCCGCCAAAGCCTATTTGGATGAAAAGGGCATCGCCTACCTGGATAAGACGGGCAACACCACCGACGAGATTGTGGCCGCCGTCAACTCCATGCTGGACCAGGTGGACGCGGTCTTTACCCCCACCGACAACGTGGTCATGAACGCCGAACTGGCCATCGCCCCCACCCTGGCCGAGGCGGGCATCCCCCACTACGCCGGGGCCGACTCCTTCGTCCGCAACGGAGCCTTCGCCACCTGCGGCGTGAACTACACCGATCTGGGCGCCCAGACCGCCGACCTGGCCGTGGAGGTGCTGGAGACGGGGGAGGTCCCTGCATTTATCACCGTAGCCGGCGACATCATTACCGTCAATACCGACACCGCCGCTGCGCTGGGCCTGGACTACTCCATGCTGGAGGATATGGGCTCCAGTCTGGTGGAGGTCCAGACCACCCAGGAGTAATCCAAACCATGCATCGGATTCCGGAGCCCCGCCCTAGGGCGGGGCTCCGGCCGGAAAGGAGCGAGCTGCCGTGATGACCATTGTCCAGTCCGCGCTGGAGGCGGGATTTCTCTACGCCCCCATCGCCCTGGCCCTCTTTTTGAGCTTTTCCATTTTGAACATCGCCGACATGACCACCGACGGGGCCTTCGTCCTGGGGTGCGCGGTCTCGGCGGTGTGCTGCGTGGCCGGGCACCCCATCTTGGCCCTTCCGGCGGCCATGCTGGCCGCCGCCGCCGCGGGCTTTATCACGGCCTTTCTCCAGACCCGGCTGGGGGTGCCCTCCATTCTGGCGGGCATCGTCACCAACATCGGCCTGTACAGCATCAACCTGATGGTCATGGGCACCAGCAACCTCTCCCTCTTCCAGGTGGACTCCATCTACACCCTGGCCCGGGACGCCGGCTTTGCCGGGAGCTGGTATGAGCTGGCGGTGACGGCGCTGCTGGTGCTGGCGGTGTGCGCGCTGCTGGTGCTCTTCCTGGGCACCCGGCTGGGCCTGTCCATCCGGGCCACCGGCGACAACGCGGATATGGTGCGCGCGTCCTCCATCAACCCCACCTTTACCATCACCGTGGGCCTGTGCGTGGCCAACGCCATGACCGGCCTCTCGGGGGCCATGGTGGCCCAGTACAACACCTTTGCCGATGTGAACAGCGGAACCGGCATGGTGGTGCTGGCTCTGGCGGCCCTGGTCATCGGGGAGACCCTCATCGGCAAGGGCTCCATGGTCCGCCGGGTGCTGGGGGTGCTGGCGGGGAGCATCATCTACCGCTTTATCTACGCCGCCGCCCTGCGGGCCAACGTGCCGGCCGACTATATGAAGCTGGTCTCCGCCGTCATCGTGGGGGTGGCCATCGCCGCGCCGGCGGTGCGCCGCTGGGTTCTCTTCCAGATGCAGAAGTTCCGCGCCCGCTCGGCGTTGGCCAGAAAGGGGAAGATGTGATGGCTATGCTGGTATTGGAGCACATCTCCAAGACGTTCAATCCCGGCACCGTCAACGAGAAAAAGGCCCTGAGCGGCCTGTCCCTCTCGCTGGAGGAGGGGGATTTCGTGACCATTGTGGGCTCCAACGGCGCGGGCAAGTCCACCCTTTTCAACGCCATTGCCGGGGATTTTTATGTGGACGAGGGTTATATCACCCTGGACGGTCAGGACATGACCTATCTGCCCGCCCACAAGCGCAGCCGCCGGATCGGCCGCCTCTTTCAGGACCCCATGCGGGGGAGCGCCCCCCACATGACCATTGAGGAGAACCTCGCCCTGGCCGCAGGCAGCGGCGGCTGGTTCTCCCATATGAGCCGGGGGGACCGCGCCCGCTTCCGGGAGCGGCTGGCTCTGCTGGACATGGGCCTGGAGGACCGGATGCGCCAGCCGGTGGGCCTCCTCTCGGGCGGCCAGCGGCAGGCCCTCACGCTGCTTATGGCCACCATGGTGCCCCCCAAGCTGCTCCTGCTGGACGAGCACACCGCCGCCCTGGACCCCGCCACCGCCGACAAGGTCCTCTCCCTCACCCGGGAGATCGTGGAGGGGGGACACATCACCTGCCTGATGATCACCCACAATATGCATCAGGCCCTGGAGCTGGGGAACCGGACGCTGATGATGGACTCCGGGCGCATTGTGCTGGATGTGGGCGGAGCGGAGCGGGCGGGCCTGACGGTGGACGACCTGCTCCAGCGCTTCAAGGCGGGCGCCGGGCGGGCGCTGGACAACGACCGCATCCTCCTCTCCGGAGAATAGGCAAGAGAGCGCCGCCGGTGCGCGGCGAGTGAATAACGGATGGGCGCGAAGGCGCTGTGTCAAAGAAAGGAGGGATGGCATAGGCTGTGCTGGGGAGCAATTCCCCGGAGGAGGTAACACAGATGGGTGTTACAAATTCGAATAAAGTGATCAGCATGGACCGGAGCGGCTGTGATGGGACGCTGCGCGTGACGCTGGCCCTGACCGCCGCTGGCCAGTATGAAGGCCGGCGCCAAGACCTTCATCGACATCATTGAGGAGGCCACCGACGGCGTAAAGAATGGACAGATCGGCTCGGGCAGCCGGATCGGGATCGTCAGCTTTGCCGACACGGCCACGGTCAATGCGCCCCTCATCACGTCGGTCGACACGCTGAAGGACGCCGTAGATAGCCTGACCGCCGGCGGAAGCACCAACCACGCAGATGCGTTTACCAAGGCTGCGGAGCTCTTTGACCCGGCCTCCAGCAACGCCCGGGTGATGGTGATGTTCACCGACGGCAACACCACCGCGGGCGCTCCGCCCGCCCCGGTCGCCGCTGCGGCCCGTGCGCAGGGGATCATCATCTACTGCATCGGACTGGTGGGCTCGGACGGGGTAGACGTCGATACCCTGAATGAGTGGGCCACCGATCCGGACGCGTCCCATGTGGCCATTACGCCGGATGCGGCGGATCTGGAGGCCCTGTTCGCCCAGCTGGCGGCCAATATTTCCAAGCCCGGCGCCACAGACATTGTCATCAACGAGACCGTCATGCCGGATTTCGTGATTACCAGCATTATGCCGCCCACCAAGGGATCGGCGGCGATGCTGGGCACGCAATCGCTGCGGTGGTCCATTCCGCAATTGGGCGTGACGGCCAGTGAGAGCGCGGTTCTGGAATTTTTCATCCGCCACGTGGCTCAGACCTCCGGCACGAAACCGGTCAATGAGTCCATCACCTATTCCGACACGGAGGGGAACACCGTATCCTTCCCTGCGCCGACGGTTGCGGTGGACCTGGGGGACACGTATCTGGAATCCCAGGGCCGCATCCTCCAGTTGAACACGACCATAAAACACGTCTGCCCCGGCAAGCGGGTGGCCCTGGCAGTCATTCTGACCGAGGTGGACGCACATGGAACGGAATATCAGCGCGGGATGAAGGCCATGACCATTCCCGCACACCATGAGCCCTCCTGCCGCGACGTGGAGGTAAAATGCATTCAATTTGTGGTGCCCGAGGATTTGGATGTCTCCGGCGGACCTGCCGGCGCCATGTGCAATCCGCGCTATTTTAAAGTGCGCCTGATCGCCCACAATATCGATACCGATTACCGCTGCTGCGACTCGGTGGTAACTCTTTCAATGGAATAAAGGGCCCAATCTCGTGCGGAACGCGCGAGGGGCTTGAAATAATACCGGCGCGGGACCGCCTGAGCGGCCCCGCGCCGGTTGCTGCTTGTGGTGTATTATACGAAATGGATGCCGTTACAGCGTATCCAGCCAGGCGGTGGCGAGCTCCACCAGGTCGGTGAGGTCCACCACGCCGTCCCGGTTCACGTCCGCCTTCCGGGCCTCGTCCCAGTTCTCGTCGCCCTCGGCTGCACGGTAGTAGCCCTGCGCCGCGGTGATGTCCGCCTGGTCGAAGTCACCGTCCCCGTCGATGTCGTAGGGGTCCTTGGCCGACACGCTGGTGCTGGCCGTAGCGCCCGTCACATCGGCATAGTAGAGGTCGTTGTCCCCCGCGTAGGTGAAGATCGCCTGCTCCACGGTGACCTCAATGTTGCCCTCCTGTTCAGCGAAGGAGCGGATCACGTAGGTGAATAGGTCCGTCAGCTCACCGGTCAGGGCGGCCTCCTCCAGGGCGGTCAGCTCGTCCATGCCGTAGGCCAGGACCACTTTCACCCGGCGGGAGCCGTCGGCCTGCTCCTCCTCGTCCAGGACGTACTTGGAGAAGCCCTCCGCGGCCTCGAAGGCGCCGCCGGTGAAGAGCCCTTCCTGGTCGCCCTTGACGTTGAAGACCACGGTCACATTGCCCAGGTTCTCCTTCTCGCCGGAGAAGGAGAAGGTGTAGGGCACCCGCTGGTCCTGCTTCACCATATCCGCGCCGCTCACCGCCACGCTCAGGTCCTTGCCCGCGGGCTCCTCATTCTCCAGCGCGTACACATTCACTTCCGCCATGGCGGCCGGGACATAGGACCCCTGGCCCTCTAGGCAGTCCAGCTTCAGATAGCGGGCCTCAATGCCGCCCAGAGCCACCGTGTTGCTCTGGTCCTCCAGGCTCCAGGTCCCGTTCTCCACCACGGGGATGAAGGTCTCCCCGTCCACGCTGTAGGAGAGGGTGTACTTCGTCACCTGGCCGTGGGGATTGCTCAGATCGCGCTGCAGGAAGTCCGCGTGATCCAGAGTATACACCTGCCCCAGGTCAATCTGGAGCCAGTGGGGGCCGGGGTGCTTGCCGTCCGGGTTCTTGCTGCTCCACTGCGTACACCAGAACGTGGTGGAGTCGCCGTCGATGGCGTTGGAGGCGAAGCCGTGATTGGTGCCGGCCTCATCCAGCGTCTCCTCGCTGGAGGCCGTGGCGGTCATCTGCTCCTGCGGGATGCGGAAGGTCTTGGGCGCCTCGGTCACGGAGACCTCCAGAGCGGCGGCCTCGCCGTCCAGGCCTGCGCCGTTGGTGGCCACCACTTCATAGCGGTAGGTTCCCTGGGCCTCCACGCCGGTGTCCGTATACTGGGTTCCGGTGACCACATCCAGGAAGCGGCCGTCCCGGTAGATGGAGTAGTTGGCCACGCTGGACTCCGGGTCGGCGGCAGACTCCCACTCCAGCCGGATGGAGGGCTCCTCCGCCCAGCTCACCTGGGCCGTCAGATTCTGGGGCGCGCTGGGGGGCGTGTCGTCCGCCTGGGTGCGGAAGACCTCGATCTCCGCCAGGGAGGCGAAGTCGTTGTGCCCCTCGTCCACATAGACCTTCAAATAGCGGGCGGTAACGGGCTCAAACTCCAGTGTCTGAAGCGCCGTGCCCTCGGGCAGCTCCTGCTGGTCCACACAGACCGTAAAGTCCTCGTCCTCCATGCCGGTGGCGCTGTAAGAGAGGGTCACCTTCCGGAACAGGCCGTTGGGCAGGCTGCCGCTGCCCTGGCGGGGCGTCAGGTCCACGCGGTTGATCTCATAGGTCCCGCCCAAATCGAGGATGAACCAGTGCGGAGGCTGGGCGTTCCCCGAGCTCCAGGCCGTATGCCAGAAGGTATTGGGGTCGCCGTCCAGAATGGCCGAGATGTAGCCGCTGACCGGGCCCTCGCCTCCGGCCTCCTGGCTGGAGAAGGCGGGGATGGACATGCTGCTCTGGGGAATGCGGTAGGGGTTGCCCGCGGTGGCGGCCTTTACGCCCTCGCTCCAGTCGCTGTAGCCGCCGGCGTTCTTCGCCCGGACGCTGACTTTGTACACGGCGCCCTCGGGCAGGCCGGTCTCCACATAGGGGCTGTCCACGTTGCTGATGATGCGATCTCCGATCTGCAGGTCATATTCCACGCCGGGAACCTGGTCCCAGGAGAAGGAGATCTGCGTTCCCTCCAGGCCCTGGGCCTCCAGTCCCGTGGGGACGGCCGGGGCTACGGGCTGCGCGCCGGTGCCGAACATGAACCAGTTGATCTGGCAGGCCTGGGCCGCACCCCGGTAGACCAGGCAGATCTTCTGCACGCCGGTGGGAGAGCCCCCCTCCAGCGGGACAATCACGTTCTGGAACTGCTCCAGATCGCCGGTGTTGGGGACATCGGCCACGGCCAGAAGTTCGCCGTCCTTGTCGTTGAGGCGGACCTCAATCTGACCGCCCTTCGCCGTGCCGGACAGGCGGAGGTTCAGCCAGTCCGCGCCGTCCTGGAAGTCGACCCGGTTGAACTCCACCCAGTTGCCGTCCCGCAGGTTGCTCAGCGCCAGGTCATAGGCGCTTCCGCTCTTGTTGAGCGTATCCGTGTAGACGTAATCGGCCGTCCACTGGGTCAGGGGGTTGTAGTTCCGGCTGGGCTCGCCCAGAGAGGCGTCGTAGCTCTGGACGTCGTAGCGCTCGGCCTCGATTTTCTCGTTGAGGGTGTTGTAATTGCCGTGGTCGTCGGGCATGTCCATGCGGAAGTAGTCCATGTCCACATAGCCGCCCAGCTCCTTGGTGGCAAAGTTGAACGCGCCGAAGCCCATGCCCACATAGTTGCCGTAGTGCATGTCATACTTGCCGCCCAGCTGAGTAAAGTTCTGCCCGTCCAGGCTGTAGAAGTACTCCACACGGTACTCGAAGCGCGGCATGGAGGCCCGGAACCAGATCTCCGTGGTGCCGTCGGGCAGGGCGGCCGAGATCTGCTCCTCGCCGCTGTCGTTGATGAAGACGCGCTTGTCCGTCCCATCCGTCGTAACGGCGATGTAGTTATAATCCTGCTGAATCACGGACAGGCCGGCCACGTCGCCGTCCTGCATACCGCTCAGCTCCAGCTTGATGGTGGCGCTGCTCTCCGGACCCACCACCCGCTGCCGCAGGGTGTTCTGCGCGGTGGAGAGATTCTCCGTCACGCTGGCCGTATACAGGCGCATATAGCCCGGGTTCTCCGTCAGGCTCCACTTCGTGGGGTCGGAGACATGGTTCCACTGCCAGTGAAGGCCCAGCTCCGTGCTGTCAAACTCGTCCGAGTCGGCGGGGGGAGTGGGCTCCATATCCACACCGGTGTTGGGCTTTTCCATGGTGACCACGGCCTGGTCGCCGTTCTGGCCCTCCACGCCCATCATGGGCCACCACAAGCCGTCCTCATCCTGCTCCCAATAGACGGGCTGGAGCGTGGGCACACGGCCCAGCTTGTTGCGGTCCTGGAAGATCACCGACCACCACTGGGACGTGCCGTCCTCCTGGGGAACGTCCACGATGCCGCCCTGGTGGATGCCGTTTTCGCCAAAGTTCATGTAGCTGCGCATGATGTCTTTGACTTCGTAGGGGCCGTTGAGCAGATCCTTGGTCTGGATGGCAATGGATTTTTTGGTGGAAGTGCCGCTCCAGGTGGGGGTGCTGATGATGTAATAGGTGTCGCCGAACTTATAGGCGTGGGCGCCCTCGTTGAACGCACCGCCGGTGTAGTTGTAGATGGGAATATTGCGCTCCTCGGGGTCGATGGCCAGCTCTCCGGTCTCCTCGTCCACGACGTTCAGGCGGGAGACATAGAGCTGCCCCTGTCCGTGGACGACCCAGATGTCGCCGTTTTCCTCGCCGGTCACCGGGTCCTTGTCAAAGAGGAGGCCCGGATCGTACAGGCCCTTGATCTGACCGGTGGGGTTGTCCAGGCGGTAGGCCGTCCAGGGGCCGGCCGCGTCGTCGGCCACGCACAGAATGGCGTACTCCGAATCCACGCCGTCCTGCATGTTGACCAGCAGGTAGAACTTCTCCAGCCGCTCGCTGTACCGCAGGCTGGTGGCCCAGGGGCCCTTGTCGTACACATTTCTCCCGTTTTGCAGCGTCAGGCCGTCGTCGTTATTGGCCAGGCGCAGCGCGTCCTCTTCCGAGAGCGCATAGCTCTCGTACGTCCAGTTGACCAGATCCTTGGAACTCATAACGGGGCACGCGGGGAAGAGATGCATGCTGGTGGAGGACATATAATAGGTGTCCCCCACCCGAATGATGTCGTTGTCGGGATAGTCGCCGAACATCAGCGGATTGGAGAAGGTTCCGTCCCCGTTATCCGCCACCCACGCTTTGGCCGGGACAGCGGGGAAGAGGATCAGGACAGCCAGCATGAGAGCCATCCACTTTTTTACCATATGCTTCATGTTGTCACCGCTTTCGTAATACTGAAGAAATAGGAACGTTGAATTGGCTGTTTCAAGCCGAGACTTGGGCCGATATGTGGCAATATGGATGTGATAGGTGTGTTGGAAATTTGCGCCGTATTGGGGCAGGGAATTGCGCCCGTTTCCAGGTGCCCGGCGTGGGGGGG
>DWYC01000047.1 GCA_019118925.1 Candidatus Flavonifractor intestinipullorum
AGGTTCATGTTGCCCTTGGCGTGGCTGGTCAGCTGGGGCTCACAGCCGCCCTGGGCCGCCAGGAAGCAGAAGGTAATCATCTCCCGCTGGGCCAGGGTGAGCCCCGTGCGGGTGTAGTAGTCGCCAAAACAGTTGGCCGCCAGCCAGCGGTTGATGTGCCCGGCCTTCCACGCCTCCAGCATCTGGGGGCCGAAAATGTCTGCCTGGGCCTGGGCGCCCTTCTCCAGGCGGTCGGCCATGGTAGTGGCGGCCTGTCCTTCCAGGGGCAGGGCCACGCCCCGCTCCGTCAGCACCGCGTTGGTGATATCCAGGAAGGGCAGTACCCGGCCGATCCCCAGGTAGTCCACGGCCTGATAGACGATCTCCTTGGCCATCACCGGGGTTACCCCGGCATCCAGAGCCCGGGGCAGCTCCCGGCGGAAAGCCTCTGCGCCCTGGCAGCCCAGCAGGGCGGCCAGAATGGCCGTATGGCGGGTAATCTCGTCCAGCTGCTGGCCGGGCTCATTCACCACCTCGTCGAAGGCGAAGTGTTCAAACCGCTCGGCGAATTCCGGATCGGTTTCCCGATAGTTTCTCATCATGATCGCGGCGATCTCCTTTCCGTATGCGCGTCATTCCAACGACAGGGTGATCGTGACATCGCCCTGCCCCAAGATTTTCTTCAAGTCCTGGGCCGTGACCCCTTCGATGTGCCCCAGCCGGGTAAACCGCCAGGAGTTGGGAGCGTAATAGATCACGAAGGAATTGCCCAGATAGAGGATCAGGTCTCCGGCCTGTGTGGTGATGGACTGGTCGTTGGTGGGGAGGCGGAACGGGAGCGCCCCCACCTTTTCCATCCGGGCGTAGTCCTCCATCCGAATGGTGATGGGGCCGCTCTGCAAGTTCTCCTCCAGCGCTTTTGCGGAGGAGTTGTCCGCCAGCGCAGCGGTCAAAACCGTCTCTCCGATCGTCAGTTTCATTGGGTTACCCTCCTTAGGAATCCGGACGCAGCCGGAATCCCGATGGGGGACCGGCGCGTCTGGAACTCCGTCTCGTTACAGCTTGGAATAGGCCCCGTCGTCCACCGGCTCCAGCCACTCGTTGCCGGTCTCCTCGCCGGGCACCTCTACGGCGATGTGGCTGAACCAGCTGTCGGCCTTGGCCCCGTGCCAGTGCTTCACCTCCGGGGGGATGACGATGACGGTGCCGGGGGTCAGGCTGACGGCGTCCTTGCCCGCCTCCTGATACCAGCCCTCGCCGGCGGTGCAGATGAGGATCTGGCCGCCGCCGCTCTTGGCATGGTGGATGTGCCAGTTGTTGCGGCAGCCCGGCTCAAAGGTGACGTTGGCCAGGCCCACCGCGCTCTCGCCGGGCCTGGTCAGGGGATTGAGATAGGAGCTGCCGATAAAATACTGGGCAAAGGCGGTGTTGGCCGCCCCCTGGCCAAAAACATTCTGCTCATCAAACGTTGCCTTGTCCTGAATTTTCATGATAATTCCTCCTTAAAATTATGGAATGGGCGTCGTTTTAGGGAGCGGGCCGCTGCGCGTGGATTCCTGCAAAAGCTCCAGGGGAATGTGAGAGTGCCCACTGGCCTTGCGGATCGTCATGCCATCGCCCCTTCCGGTTCCGCCGATCTGCAAATAAAGGTGTTCCGTTCGGAACACCTTTATTGTAGCCGCGGGATATAGAAATGTCTAATGCTTATCTTCAATCTTATTCTATGCCGGAAATGTATTTTTTGGCGAACGCGATCAGCGCCGCCGCCGCCGCGGAGAAAGTCTGCGTCTTTTTCCACACCAGCACCGTGTTGGACTCCATGGCGGGAGCAAGAGGAATGAACCGGAGTCCTTCGTAGGAACAGTCCAGATTCAGGGTGAGCACCCCGCCGCCGCCGTCCCGGGCCAGAGAGGCCAGATTGTAGAGCAGATTGCCGGTCGCTGTGACCCGCAGACGCTCTGCATAAGGGCCAAACCAGTTGAGCAGCTCATTCTGCACAATTTCCCGTTCCGGCAGGATCAGGGGAATGGACGCCAGATCCGCCGGGCTGACGCGTTCCTTAGACGCCAGTTCTGCGTCCTCCCGGATCAGCACGCCCCACTGTTCCCGGCTGGGCAAACGCACAAAACGGTATTTTGAAATGTCCACAGGCTCCTGCAAAAGCCCCACATCCAGCAGCCCGCGCTCAATGCGCTCTTTAATGTTGTCGGAGTTCCCGCTGTAGATGGCAAAACGGACAAGGGGATTTTCTTTCTGAAAAGAGGTGAGCAGCTGGGCCAGAAAATGGGAGCTGTGCAATTCTCCGCTTCCCACTGCGACGGTGCCCGAAAGCTGCTCCTCCCGGTGCCGCAGATCGTCCTTTGTTTTGTCGGCCAGGGCCACGATCTCCTCGGCCCGCCGCCGGAGCAGCATCCCGTCTTCCGTTAAGATAATGTGGTGCTTACTCCGGTGAAACAACTTCACACCCAACTCCTCCTCCAGCTGCATCAGCTGCCTGGACAGGGTGGGCTGAGTCAGATGCAGGAGACTGGCCGCTCTGGTGATGTTCTCCTCCCGAGCAACCAGCAGGAAATAGTTCAGTACGCGTATTTCCACGGGATCTCGCTCCTTTCGTTTTAAGCGTACCATGACGGCGGTGAAAAATCAACATAGATAAACGTTTATTATGCAGAAAATGCATGGAATAGACGGGACTTGCCCCTGCCATGTGTTCTTCTTCATTTACGGCCCGGTTCAGACCGTTCGGGATGCCGTGGAGCCGCAGACAGTCCTGCATGCCGGGGTTTCCCTCTGTGCCGGCCCAACCACCTACAGCTGAGCGTGGCCGCCGGCGGGCTTGCCTCCCCGGGAGTGCGGAAAAAATTTTCGGAAATGGGGGCTTTTTTAACAAAACTCAAACAATCATGTGTTATGGTAAGACCACATTTCCGTAAGAGGCCGTCCGGAAGGTGGTATGATGAACCGACATCCTCTGAAACGAGGCGTTGAATTTTTAAAATCCAGCAGCCGTGAGATTCATGGCTCCTACAGCGCCTCCGCCAGCCGGACGCTCCACTTGACGGGCCTGTCCGGCGTGGGCCATATTCTGCTGGGGATGGGCAAGATCATCTCCGGACTCCTCTCCTTGTCGGTCTTTGTCTGCGTCAATGGACTCTACACCCTGGGAATGGTGTTGGCGCGTTACTGCGCGCTGGCCGGGGTGATTCGGACGCAGGATGTCAGGCAGCAATATGCTTACTATCGCCGGTCCGGCAGGATCCTGATTGCCGCCAGCGTGCTGTATATCTTCTACTCCATGTGGAGCTTTTTTCACCCCAGGGAGGTCTCGTATCACATGTATGTGGCGCTGGCCATCGCCACCTTCACCTTTGCTGAAATCGGCATCAATTTATATGGAATGCTCGCCAACCGGAAGAACCGCACGCCGCTGCTCCACGCCATCAAAACCATCAATCTGGCGGCATCCCTGATTTCCCTGGTCCTGACGCAGTCGGCCATTCTCGCCTTTGCGGATGGCGGAGGGCATAACCCCGCCGTAAATGCGCTCATGGGGCTGTTCAGCGGGACCTGTGCGGCGCTGCTGGGGGTATTTATGCTCTGGCGCATCGGGAGATTGGAGCGCAGAGAAAACGAAAAAATGGGGGAGACGATTTATGATTCGGATATTGGTGGTGGATGACGACCCAAAACTGAACCAGGCGGCCTGTACTTATCTCAACGACAGCGGCTATGAAGCCAAGGGCTGCCTCAGCGCGCAGGCGGCCTATGACGCCATGTATTGCCAGCTCTATGACCTGATCGTTTCGGACATCATGATGCCCGGCACAGACGGCTTTGCGTTTGCCAAGACGGTCCGGGAACTGAACCGGACGATACCCATCCTGTTCATGTCGGCGCGGGACGACCTGCCGGCCAAGCAGAAGGGCTTCGATCTGGGCATTGACGACTATATGGTGAAACCCATCGACCTGAGCGAACTGCTCATGCGGGTGCGGGCGCTGCTGCGCCGGGCCAACATTGAAGCCAGCCGGAGGTTAGCCGTAGGCGGACTGGTGCTGGATGCGGACGCCATGACGGCCGCCCTGGACGGAGCCGAGATCCCCGTGACCACGCGGGAGTTCAACATCCTGTATAAACTCCTGTCCTATCCGAACCGCACCTTCTCCCGCTCCCAGCTGATGGACGAGTTTTGGGGCGTGGAGAGCAACACCGGCCTGCGGGCGGTGGATGTCTACATCACCAAACTGCGGGACAAGTTTTCGGCCTGCCCGGCTTTCGAGATCAGGACCGTGCGGGGACTGGGCTATAAGGCGATGCTGAAATGAAAAAAGGGAACCGCAGGAGGCTGGAGTCCCGGTTTCCGCCGTCGCTGTTCGGCCTTTACCTGGTGACCCTGCTTCTGATGTCCGGCATCCATATCGGGCTGGTCACCCTGATCAATGAAAACCAGCACTGGCCCACCGCCGTGCAGATTCTGATCCCTACCGCCTACTGGACGCTGGTGGCGGTGGGGCTGACGCTGTTTACCCGGTATCAGATCACCAAAACCTATGACAAGCCCATGAAGGAGCTGGCCCGGGCGGCGGACAAAGTGGCCCACGGGGATTTTTCCGTCTACATCCCGCCCCTCCATACGTCCAACCGGCACGACTACCTGGACCTCATGTTTCTGGACTTCAATAAAATGGTGGCGGAGCTGGGCAGCATCGAGACCATGCGCACGGATTTTATTGCCGACGTGTCCCATGAGATCAAGACGCCCCTGGCCGCCATCCAGAACTATACCCAGCTGCTCCAGCGGCCCAATCTATCCCCGGAGGAACGGGATAGCTATATCTCCGCCATCCAGAGCAGCACCCGCCGGCTCTCCGAACTGATCACCAACATTCTGAAACTCAACAAGCTGGAGAGCCGGCAGATTACGCCCCAGCTGGAGTCCTATGATCTGTGCCGCCAATTGAGCGAATGCGCACTGGCCTTTGAACCGGTCTGGGAGGAGAAAGGGATCGAATTTAATGCCGATCTGGAGGACAGGACCGCCGTTCGGGCGGATGCCAGCCTCATGGAGCTGGTCTGGAACAACCTTTTGTCCAACGCGTTTAAATTTACCGAGCCGGGCGGAACGGTTACCCTTCACCAGACCGCGGATGAACATTTCGTATCCGTTACGGTATCCGATACTGGGTGCGGGATATCGAAAGAGGCCCAAAAGCATATTTTCGACAAGTTTTATCAGGGCGACACGTCGCACGCCACAGAGGGAAACGGCCTGGGACTGTCCCTGGTCCGGCGTGTCTTGCAGATGATGGACGGCGAGATCTCGGTGGACAGCGCGGAGGGCCGGGGGACAACCTTTACCGTACGCCTTCCCACCGAAAAGAACAGCAAAGGATCATGATGCGCGATGACACAGGAAAGAAAACCAGAGAGCGCCGACTATGTCGGCTATGAATACCGGGAAATCTCCGTACCGGGGGAGTACGTCTCCCTCTGCCTGGACAGCTATCCCTGCTTTGGATGGGAGGCGGACCCAAACCGCGGGCCGGATGGACCCGGGCGCGGCCCCGCGCGCCCGGGCGGACCCGGAGCAAAGGACACCGTAACCTTATATTTCCGCCGCGTAAGGGACATCCGCAGCAAGGCGGAGCTGACCAGGCTCCAGCGCAATTTCGACAGCTGCATTGCGGAGCTGAAGGCGTTGGAGCAGGCCAAGCGCACACAGGGGATGATTGCGGCTTTGACGGTCGGAATCCTCGGCACCGCCTTTATGGCCGGTTCCACCTTTGCTGCGGTCGCAACGCCGCCCATAATTTGGCTGACAATCCTCCTGGCCATTCCCGGTTTTTTGGGGTGGGTCCTCCCGTACTTTTTATATCGGGCGGCAGTGCGGAGAAAAACGGTTCAGATAGAGCCGCTGATGGAACAAAAGTATGACGAAATTAACGAGATCTGCGAGAAAGGCAGCCGGCTGCTGCACTGACTCGGCACATGGCGAAGGGCCGGGCGCTGTATATACAGCGCCCGGCCCTTTTCATACTTCCCAAACAAAAATCAAACAAACAGCCAATAAACAAAAGGTAAGATTACCTCAGAAAACAGGAATGCAGGTGAACGTTTATGCAGCAACGATCTATATTTGCCCGGTCAGAAACGGGCCGGATCAGCCGGAACGCGCTGCTGCCCTATCTGCTCTTCTTTTTTGCAGTCGGCTTTGGCGGCTGGCTGTGGGAGGTGCTGGTTTATTGGGTGCAGCACAGCGGGGAATACAGCCTGCCGGAACTGCTTGCAGTCTACCGGGGGGTGCTCCATGGGCCATGGGCGCCGATCTATGGGGTGGGCGCGGTATGGATGGTGCTGCTCCGTGCAGCCACAAAGCAGGGCCCGCTGCGCTATTTCCTGACCTGTGCCGGGGTCTGCGCCGGGGTGGAGTATCTGACCTCCTGGGGATTGGAAGCGATGTTTCACGCGCGATGGTGGGACTACACGGGCTGCTTCCTCAACCTGAACGGCCGGATCTGCGCCATGAGTATTCTGTTCTTCGCAGCGGCGGGCATGGCTGTGGCCTATGGCGTTGCCCCTTGCTTCTGGCGGCTGGTCAGGCGTGCGCCGCAGCCCGGGGCCGCCGGCGTGTGTATCAGCCTCACGCTCCTGTTTTTACTGGATTTGCTGCGCTCGCTGGTCTCGCCCAATTTGGGCGTCGGCGTACTGCCTCTGGCGTAGAGAGCGGACTTCATCGGGAACCTTCCGCGGCGGGAACGTGGTTAAGGAGAGAATTTTATGCGTCATATCTGTATTTTGCTCACCAAATATTCCGATTGGATCTCCACCGTGGTCTATCATATAGGCGGCCGGGGCTTTACCCACAGCTCCATTTCCCTGGAGGAAGATCCGGACACGTTTTACAGCTTTAATTTCCGTGGCTTTGCGGTGGAGAGCGTGGAGAAACACCGCCGCCGCGGCGTGAAGAACAGCCGCTGTATTCGGCTCCAGGTTTCCGACGCGGCCTATGCGCACATCAGGGAGCGCCTGCGGGAGATGCTTGCGCACCGAACGGAATACCACTATACGCGGCTTGGAGTGCTCTTCTGTGTTCTGCGGCTGCCGTTTCGGTGGAGAAAGCACTACTTTTGCTCGCAGTTTGTGGCAGAGCTCCTGCGGGACAGCGGCGCGGCCCCTCTGCGGCGCGCCCCCTGCCGCTACCTGCCCAACCAATTTGCCATAGAGCTGCCCGCTCTGCCGGCCTGCCGGGAGGTGCTGAACCAGGTGATCTGAGAGCCCGTTTTTAATATTGCGCAAACAAAACGCAAATACAGGACAAACAAAGAAGCGGTAAAGTATCCTCCGCTGACAGGTGAACAACGACAAAGCAATTCAAAAAAGGGAGGAAATCGTCATGAAGAAGAGTAATTTCGTAGCGCTGATTCTGGGAACCATCGGTATGGTCTTTTTTTCGCTGGGCATGTGCATGGGGCTGCTGCCCGAGTGGGGCCTGTTCAACCAGGGCGTTGTCTGCGGCGTGATCGGACTGGCCGTCCTGCTGATTACCGTGGCCGTCTGGCGGAAGATGGAAGGCAAAGCCCCGATCAAACTCAATGCCAAGACAGCCGGCGCCGTAGTGGCCGGAGTGCTGGGGGCGCTGCTTCTGGGCGTGGGTCTGTGTCTGAGCATGGTATTTGGCAAAATGGTTCTGGGCATCGTGATCGGTCTGGTGGGCATCGTAGTTCTGCTGATGCTGATCCCCCTGACCAGGGGGATCCACTGATTGGAGCGTTCATGCTGCTGCGAGCCCCAAGGGCAGAAAACACAACCGGATTAGGAAAAGGCGGTGTTTGCGCATGAAGAAACTTCTGCTCGGTATCGCTGTGGCCTGCGCGGCGCTGATGGTCCCGGTGGCTGCAGCGCTCCGCGTTAGGAACCATATGAAAGGATGGAGGAATCCGCTGTGAGCGAGTACAAACTGAAAACCGGAAAATTGGGCGAGACGGTCGTCGGAGCTTATAAGAAAGTGGAGGATGCTTTCGTCGGGACATACAAAAAAATTGAGGACGCCTTTGTGGACAAATTTCTGGAGAAGGTTGAGCCCAATGCGGAGGAGGCGGGCGATTCGGAGGAATTCGCCCCCAAACGGAATCCGTGACCGCAGAACCTCTGTGCAGATTTGCCGCAATGCAGCAAGAGGAGGAGACCGCGCAGCCGGCCTTCTCCTTTTTGCATGGGAACGCGAGTGGACAGGGGAAGCGCCCTGCAAAGCTGAGAAAATTAACCAACTTTATAAAAAGGCATCCTGTTTTTACCGGGCAGACGGTGGTATACGAATTTTAAATTTTACAGAAAAAGATATATAGAATAAGGAAATAGTCAAAGCTTAAATTTAAAATTAGGGTTTTAAGTTAAAATACATTTGGAACATGACGATAAAAATCTACAAATGCCCCCATTGACAAGCGGAACATTTCCCTCTACACTGACGATAAGAAAAGAATATTTATTTAAGTTATTTTTAAAAGTGGAGGAGGTTCCAAGGTGAAACAGACGAAATTGACCCGACGGTTCGTATCCACCGGAATCGCGGGGCTGCTGCTCATTCAGAGCATGGCGCTCCCGGCGTTCGCGGCGGAGACGGACGCTGCGGCGGAAACACCCCAGTACCCCTATCTGGACACCAGCCTGAGCTTTGAGGAGCGCGCGGCCGACCTGGTCTCCCGCATGACGCTGGAGGAGAAGATTTCCCAGCTGGGCAATGACTACGGAGGCGCCTGCCCGGCCATTCCCCGCCTGGGCGTTCAGGCGAACCGCTGGTGGAACGAGGCGCTCCACGGCATCGCCCGCAACGGCCCGGCCACCAGCTTCCCCACCGGCCTGGGCCTGGCCGCCACATGGGACCCGGAAGTGGTCCGGGAGATGGCGTCCATGGCTGCGGACGAAGGCCGCGAGAAGTATAACACCGAGGACCACAGTATGACGGCCCTGTCCTACTGGTCTCCCACCCTGAACATGGCCCGGGACCCCCGCTGGGGCCGGACGGACGAGACTTACGGCGAGGACCCCTTCCTGACCGGACAGATCGGCGACGGTTTTGTCCGGGGACTCCAGGGCGAGGGGGAGGAAAACAACACCCCCTATCTCAAATCGATTGCGACCCCCAAACATTTCCTGGCCAACAACAGCGAAGTCAACCGCCGCGGCGGCGAGTCCACCGTCGATCTGCGGGATCTGCGGGAGTATTATACCCCCGCGTTTAAGGAGGCCATTGAAGTGGGCGGCGCCCGCTCCATCATGACGTCCTACAACGCCGTCAACGGCGTGCCCATGTCGGCCAACAAGCCGATTATGGAGGACATTGTCCGCAAGACCTGGGGATTTGACGGCTTCGTCGTCACCGACTGCGGCGCGCTGCAGGACGTGGTCAATCACCCCTGGCGTCCGGACGGCTGGGACGACAGTGTGTCCTGGTCTCTGGGCGCGGTGGCTGCCGCGCTGGATGCGGGGGTAGACTACAACTGCGGCTCCGTCTACCGCGACAACACCAAGGCCGCGTATGACGCCGGACTGATTACCGAGGACGACATCGACGTGGCGCTGGTGAGGCTCTTCACCGCCCGCATGCAGGTGGGTGAATTCGACCCGGCCGAGATGGTTCCCTACTCCGATCCGGAAAAATACGGCGCGGGCAAGCAGCTGCATGCAGCCGACCATGACCAGATGGCCGAGGATCTGGCCGACCAGGCCGTGGTCCTGCTGAAGAATGAACCCGCCGAGGGGGCGGACACGCCGATGCTCCCTCTGGGCGCGCAGGAAGCGATTGACCACCTGGTCCTGGTGGGCCATCTGGCCGACGAGGTCACGCTGGGCGGCTATTCCACCGACCAGCCCGGCAATACCAGCACGCCGGTGCAGGGCATTGAAGCCGCCCTCAAGCGCTACAATCCCGAGGCGACCTTTACGTACATCCCCGGCACACAGTCGGGCGTCACCCAGGATTTCCTGATGAATATCCGCGGGCCCAAGATGTACGGCAAAGACGGTACATTCCTGCGTCAGATCGACCTGAACGCCAATGCGCAGATCTCCGGCGGTCAGATCGAGAACGCCCAGGAGCCCAACACCGGTTACTTCAGGTCCAATGCCGGCGGCTGGGTCAAATTCGACCAGATGGACTTCACGGGCATCGACCACTTCACCGTTGAGATGTGCGGCATGAGCCGTGCGGCCCCCACTACCATGGAACTGCGTCTGGGCTCCCCCACCGGAGAGCTGCTGGCCACCGTCAGCGGCGTGGGTGACACCAGCGAGGGGACCGATGAGTGGAACCACTGGGTCGAGTACGAGTTCCGCTTCATCAGCGGCGGCAAGGAGGGCCCTCTTGAGGATGTCTACATGGTCATTGAGAAGGCCCCCGGCGAATTTGAATTTACCGCGGAAGAGCGCGCCACCATCGAGAGCGCCGACGCCGTCGTGGCTTTCGTGGGCACCGGCGAGGGCGACGGCTTTGAGGGCCAGGACCGCACGAGCGACCAGTTCCCCCAGGGCCAGGAGGACATGGTAAATACGCTGCTCGCGCTGAACAAGCATACGGTCGTATACATGCAGGCCATCGGCCAGATGGACATTGAGAGCTTTAAGGATACCGCCCCCGCCATCCTGTGGTCCACCTACAACGGTCAGGCCCAGGGCAACGCCGCCGGACGGATCCTCTTCGGCGAGAAGGACCCGGCCGCCAAGCTGCCCTTCACCTGGTACAGCGACCTGGATCAGCTGGACAGCATCCTGGACTACAACATCCGCACCCGTGAGGCCACGGAGGAGCGCGAGGGCAGCAACGGCCGGACGTATCAGTACTTCTCGGGCGATGTAACCTACCCGTTCGGCTATGGACTGACCTATTCCTCCTTTACGTATTCCGGCCTGACCATCAGCGACAGCGAGGTCACCCCCGACGACACCCTCAAGGTGGAGTTTGATGTAACCAATACCAGCACCAGAGACGGCGCGGAGATCGCTCAGGTCTATGTGGTCTCTCCCGGCGCGGATAAGATCAACCGCCCCGCCAAGCGCCTGAAGGGTTTTGACAAACAGGAGATTCCCGCCGGGGAGACGAGGCATTTTGTCATTGAGATTCCCGTGTCCGAGCTCTACTACTGGGATGTGGAAAACGAAATGCGCACCTATGACCAGGGCGTCTACACCATTCAGGTGGGCCCCGACAGCGCCAATACGCCCCTCACGCAGGACTTTACGCTGAACGGCCAGCTGACGCCGGAATTGCACGCGGTCACGGCGCTCCCCAGCGGCAACATCCTGGACGCCGATCATCCGGAAAAGACCATCTCCATCGATCTGACCGCCAGCTATAACAACGAGACGTTTGTGGATCTGGCGCAGGACGGGACGGTTGTCTATTCCAGCAACAAGCCGGAGGTCGCTCAGGTCAGTGCGGACGGGATTGTCACCCCGGTGGGACCCGGCACCGCCACCATTACCGCTTCCGTTACCGTGGGCGGCAGGACCATGAGCAGCAGCTTCCCCGTGGCCGTGACAAGCGATTGGGCGCCCACGGCGGAGAACATCTATGTGGACGGACAGCCTCTGCCCGGCTTTGAACCCGACGTGCTCACCTATTCTGTGGGAGTGGACTCTCTGGACGAACTGCCCGAAGTGACGGCCGCCGCCGCGGACGGCGCGACGGTAAGCGTGGTTCAGGCCACAAAGGAAAATCCCACGGCGACGGTCACCGCCTCCCAGGCGGAAGGCGGGTATTTGAACACCGTCTATCAGATCTCCTTTGTGATTCCGCCCAAGAGCTTCGATTTCACCCGGACCACCGAGCAGGAGGTGCGCGACGGCTGGACCATGCAGCACGAAGATGCGGAGGCGTGGTCCGTCGGTCCGGACGGTTTGACGGTTACCACCCAGCGCGGGGACTTTGGCTATGCCAACGAGCCGGCCAAGAACGTGTTCCTGCAGAGCGGCATGGGCGACTGGCGCATGGACGCCAAGGTGACCTATTCCGAAGTGCCCAGCAAGAGTTTTCAGCAGGCCGGCATCCTGGTCTATCAGGATGATCAGCACCTGATCAAGCTGGACTATGAGTGGAAGGGCGGCAGCAGCGGCGCCTGCATCCAGTTTGTGTACTACGACGGCGGCGGCCTGGTGGCGTGCGGCGATCTGATCCCTTATAACGGCACGGAGATATATTACCGCATTGAGAAGCAGGGGAACCGCTATACGGGCTCTTATTCTCCCGACGGACAGGAATACATGCAGTTCGGCACCATTACGCTGGACCTGGCCAACAGCAAATTGGGCCTGATGGCCATCAACGGACCTTCTCAGTATGGCGGCGTGACCGACCCCATCGACGTCACCTTTGAGTATTTGACGATCACCCAGGATCAGCCCGACGTGCCCGCAACGGGCATTACGCTGGACCAGAGCGAACTGAGCCTGGCTCCCGAAGCGACGTTCCAGCTGACCGCCACGGTGGAGCCCGAGAACGCCACGGACAAGGAAGTCACCTGGACCAGCTCGGACGAGACGGTGGCCACCGTGGACGAGAACGGCCTTGTGAC
>DWYC01000002.1 GCA_019118925.1 Candidatus Flavonifractor intestinipullorum
CCTGAAGGAGAACGGCACCCCCGCCGCCGGCGTGGGCGACGAGGGCGGCTACGCCCCCAACCTGAAGAAGGACGAGGACGCTCTGAAGGTCATCGTGAAGGCCATCGAGGAGGCCGGCTTCAAGCCCGGCGAGGACTTCATGATCGCCATCGACGCCGCTTCTTCCGAGTGGTGGGATGAGGAGCAGAAGTGCTACATCCAGCCCAAGTCCGGCAAGAAGATGACCCAGCAGCAGCTGGTGAACATGTGGAAGAAGTTCGCCGACACCTACCCCATCATCTCCCTGGAGGACGGCATGGCCGAGACCGACTGGGAGGGCTGGGCCATGCTGACCAAGGCCATCGGCGACCGCGTCCAGCTGGTGGGCGACGACCTGTTCGTCACCAACGTGGAGCGTCTGGCCACCGGCATTGAGAAGAAGGTGGGCAACGCCATCCTCATCAAGGTCAACCAGATCGGCACCCTGACCGAGACCCTGGACGCCATTCAGATGGCCAACCGGGCCGGCTACACCGCCATCGTGTCCCACCGCTCCGGCGAGACCGAGGACGCCACCATTGCCGACATCGCCGTGGCCCTGAACGCCGGCCAGATCAAGACCGGCGCGCCCAGCCGCACCGACCGTGTGGCCAAGTACAATCAGCTCCTCCGCATCGAGGAAGAGCTGGGCGACGTGGCCCAGTATCCGGGCATGGACGCGTTCTTCAACCTGAAGTAAGAAGCGCACCGCTCCGGCCGGCGGACAACGCCGCATGGCCGAAAAGGGCCGCCGCCCCACGGGGCGGCGGCCCTTGTTTATTTTCAGGAGGAATGTTCCATGAGAACTTATATACGGGCAGCGTTCGCCGCCGCCGGGCTGGCGTGCCTGCTGGCGGGCTGCGCAGGGGAACCGGTCCAGCCCACGCCGCCCCCGGCGAGCGCGGCGGTCATGCCGGAGGCGGTCCCGACGGCGGAGCCGCCTCTGGATGAGCGCGCCCTCAGCATCCCGGTTCCCGACTTCCTGGACGCGGAACAGCAGGATCTCTACCGCCGGGCCTATACGATGTACAGCCATCTGTTCGGCGGTGAGACCTTTGCTGTGGAGGACTTTCCCCAGGCCGACGGCACACAGCCGGAGTTCCGGACGTATGAGACCGTGGAGATCGAGGGGACGACCTACTACCTGGCGCAGGGGCGCTACCGGAATTGGAGCGACTTTGAGGCCGCCGTGGACGGGCTCTTTACAGATGCGTTCTGGACCGCCCGCAATGAGGGGGAGGGCGGACCGATTTACACCCAGCTGGACGGGAGGCTGTGCCTGCGGGACTTGTCCAAAGGGGCGGACCTCTCCCGCAACGACTTTTTTCCCGACACCTTCCGGCTGCTGGAGGCGGGCGAAGAGGAGATTTCTTTCCTGCTGATTGGATACTACTCTGATGAGACCGCCCCGCTGGAGGGGGAGAGCCCGGCGGAGCGGGATGCCCGCCTGGCGGCGGGGTACGATGAGACCCGGGAGTACCCCATTTGTATGGTACATACTGCGCAGGGCTGGCGGTTCGAGCGTTTTTATACCACCTGGTCCGACGAGCCGCCTGAGGCGGCTTAAAATGAGCGGCGGGCTGGAACGGATTGGGTTCCAGCCCGCCGTCCGGCGTCTTTCGAAGCCGTTAGAGCAGGTAATAGAGCGGAATAGTGAGAAAGAGAAGCCAGCCGGGGTGCCAGTTGTCCAGCAGAAACCCCGTAACCAGATAGGCAAAGACCACCAGAAGCGGATAGGCCGCCTCCGCCCCCAAAAAGAGAGAGAGCAGGGGCAGGAGGACCATCAGGGCCAGAGTAGCCAGCCAGTTGAGCCCCTCCCGCAGGGCCTTGCGCCGCTTTTTGGCGCGGGCCTCTTCGGCCTCTTCCCAGGCCTGGGCGGCGGCAAAGAGCCGCTCCTGTTCCGCCGCATCCGGGTCGGCCTCCGGGGGCGGCGGGGCCTGGGCCACCTGCCCGTGAAGGAGCAGCGCGTCCAGAGAGATGTCATAGAGCCGGGCCAGCGCGATCAGGTTGCCGGTGTCGGGGGAGGACTCGGCCCGTTCCCACTTGGAGACGGCCTGGCGGCTCACACCCAGGCGGCTGGCCAGTTCTTCCTGAGACAGGCCCTGCTCCCGGCGCAGCTGGGCCAGACGGTTGGCGATTTCGATGGTCATGGGCGGGACCTCCTTTCACTCTTGGCCCCTTGAGTATACCAGAACCTCTCAGCCAGGTCTACCTATTCTGGTTGGAGGAGCGCAACCCTCCGTTGCGCCGGTAAGAAATCAAAGATCCCCCCGGGATGCGTTCACCCCGGGGGGATGCGGCTGGAGAGATCACATGGTAATCCAGACCAGGTTCTTGTCGGTGCAGAAATTGGAGACGCTGTAGAGCACCAGGGCCTGATCGATGTCGTTCTGGGCGATATAATCGGCGAGGGAGAGCTTATAGTACCGGGGGTCCACCAGGTGGATCTCCGAGAAGTGGGCGGTCAGGAAGGGCACCAGGCTGTCGGCATAGGAGTCCCGGACGATGAGCAGTTTGGGCGCGTCGGTGTGGGGCGTGGTGACCACGGCCAGGGACTGGTTGCCGCCCAGGAACATGGAGTATTTGTCCTTGACCGACAGGTAGGAGTAGTCGTAGAGGGAGCGCTCCTCCTCCACGGGGTTGCCCTTGCTGTCATAGGTGTGGGAGACCACCCGGATGCCCGTGTCGGGGACATAGGTGTCGATGCAGTCGGGCTTCACCCAGCGCACGCCGGAAGAAGAGTAGATGGTGCCGTAAAAATCCTCGGACACGGTGGTCTTGGTGTACTCGGACAGGGGCACCGGCGTGAGACCCATGGCCTCCATGAGCCCTGTGTAGCCGTAATAGGCCCCCAGGCTGGTCCAGTGGTGGTCGGTGCGGTAGTAGATGTCCTCGCCGCTGTGCGCGGAGAGGGGGGTGTAGGTGTCGGCAAAGAGCACATTCCGGAGGGTGGACTGGGCGGTGTCCCAGACGGCCTTCTGACTGGCGTTGGGGGCGCCCGCCGGGAGGCGGTCGGCCCAGATCTCCGCCGCGCCGGGGATGAGGGAGAAGTACACCGGTACGCCGGCGTTGGCGGCGAACTGGTCCACATAGCTCAGATTTTGGGAGAGGAGCTCCGAATCGGGCGTCTCAAAGCGGGTAATGAGGGTGTCCTCTTTGCAGAAGTAGACGCTGTTGTTCTCCTGCTTGCCCAGGGCCCGCTCGGTGCGGGCCTTCAGGTCCACCCAGGCGTCCCGGCCGGGAAACTGGTCGGTGGTATAGGTCTCAAAATCGGACATAAACTCGCCGCTGAGTACGGTCTTGAGCGAGGGCGCAGGCAGCTGCTCCAGGCTGCGGTTTTCGATCTGGGAGAACTCCCGGTCGGGGAGAACCGCCCCCGCCACCAGAAAGACGGCCAGAAAGGCGCAGAAGAGCGCGGTAAGAAAAATGCAGTAGCGTCTGGACATGGAAAGACCTCCTTTATGAGATATCAGAAGCGGAAATAGAGGAAGGGATTATAGGTGGAGTCCACCAGATAGGCGGTGGAGAAGGTCAGGCCCGCCAGCACCAGAATGGGCAGGACGATCTGTACGGCCCGGCGGGGCAGGCGCTTCCACAGCTTGGCCCACAGGGGAACCGAGGCCAGCACGGCGATCAGAAGGGTGGGGCCGTAGGAGCGCAGATAGTACCAGAACGTCCCGTCGGCCAGACCGCCCTGGGCCAGACCGAACATGGCGGCGAGGTACTCCCGCATATGGGCAAAATCCTCCACGGCGAAGATGGCCCAGCTCACCAGCACCAGAAACAGGGTGTAGAGGTGCTGAACGGCGGCGGGGAGCTTTTGCAGCAGCGGGGCGAGGAAGAATTTCTCCGCAATCAGAATGACCGCAAAGTAGAGCCCCCAGATGAGGAAATTCCAGCTGGCCCCGTGCCAGATTCCGGTGGCCGCCCAGACCACCAGAAGGTTGAAAATCAGACGGGGCTTGCTCACCCGGTTGCCCCCCAGAGGGATATACAGGTACTCCCGGAACCAGGTGCCCAGAGACATGTGCCAGCGCCGCCAGAACTCGGTGACCGACTTGGAGATATAGGGGTAGTTGAAGTTTTCAATAAACTCGAAGCCCAGCATCCGTCCCATGCCCATAGCCATGTCCGAATAACCGGAGAAGTCGAAGTAGAGCTGCAGCGAAAAGGCCAGCAGGCCCAGCCAGGACCCCGCCACCGTCAGCTCGGCGGCGGGGAGCGCCTTATAGGCGTCCCAGAGCATGCCCAGGTTGTTGGCCAGCAGCACTTTTTTGCCCAGGCCGATGACGAAGATCTGCACGCCGGAGGCGAACTTCTCCGGGGAGTGGGTACGCTCGTTCATCTGATCGGCCAGGTCCTTGTATTTGATGATGGGACCGGCGATGAGCTGGGGGAAGAGGGTGACAAAGGTGCCGAAGCTCACCAGATTCTTGGGGACGTCGGCGTCGCCCCGGTATATATCCACCGGATAGGTCATGGTCTGGAAGGTGTAGAAGGAGATGCCGATGGGCAGCGTCAGATTCAGTACGGGCATATTCACGCCGGCGTGCTGGAGGGTGGTGGCCACCAGGTCCCAGTACTTGAAGAAGAAGAGGATGGCCAGATTGAGCACCAGAGCCACCGCCACGGCGAGTTTGGCCCCCCGGTCGTCCCCCTGCTTTTTCCGGCGGGACACGATCAGGCCCGCGAAGTAGTCCAGAACGATGGTGAAGACCATCAGCAGGATATAGACGGGCTCGCCCCAGCCGTAGAAGATCAGATTAAAGAACAGCAGTACGGCGTTGCGCCACTTCAGGGGGGTTATATAGTAGACAAGCAATACAACAGGGAGATAAAGGAACAGAAAATACAGAGAGGAAAAAACCAACGGAGGGCCACCTACCTTTGTCCAAGTCTTGGGAAGCGCCCGGCGGGGCCCGCCGGGCGCTCATTCAGTATATCCGATTTTGGTCACTTTGTATAGGTGTTAAAGGCGTCCACCGCGTCCTCGGCGCACTCGCCGATGGCAAAGAGAATGTAGTTTCCGTTGGTGACCAGCTGATAGTTTTCCACCAGCTCCAGCTGCTCGGGCAGATACTGGCTCCACTGCTGCACCAGGTCGGCCTGCCGCTGCTCGACGGCGGCCTTGACGGTGTCCAGCTTGCCGTCCTTTACCTTGGCCAGGAAGAACTCGGTGGCCTGGGTGTCCATGGCGGGCATTTTGCAGATGTAGGCCTCCAGATCGGCCGCATTGATGCCATAGACCGCCTGCAGGGTGGCGTCGTTGAGGTCGGTGAGCATGGGCAGCTCGTTCTGGGCGATGTCATTCCACACCGATTCCAGCACAGAGGACGCCGAGGGGGCCTGGGTAGGCTCCGGCGTGGGGGCCGGCGTGGGCGCGCTGGAGGGCTTGGGCGCAGCGGAAGGCTTCGCCGTGGGTTTTGCGGTGGGGGCCGCCGAGGGCGGATTGGAGGGGGTCTCCGGCTGCTCCGAAGGGGCGGCGGAGGGCTCCTGGGAAGGAGCGGGGGACTCGGACGCCTCTGGTGCGGCGCTCTCCGAGAGGGCGGGGGATTCCGTCGGGGCGGGGGAGAGGCTCTCGCTCACAAGGGCGGAGGGCTCCTCCGGCGTGGCGGTGGGCTCACCGCCGCCTCCGCAGCCTGAGAGCAGGCCCAGAGACAGCGCGCCCGCCAGTGCCAGAGGCAGCATACGGAAGGTATGGCGCATCGTAAAAAACTCCTTTGATTGGTAGATGGATGGGCGGGAGCGTCCTCCCGCTCAAAGCATTGGACGGCGGGAGAGAAGAAAAAGTTCCCTCCCGGACGGAAAAAAGGACGCCGTTTTTTCGGCGTCCTCAGGCGTCAGTACGCCCGTCCCAGATTGTGCAGCCAGGTCCCGGCCAGGTCCATCCAAACCGCGCACTCAGGCTGAAGTCCCCGGTTGTCCCGCCCGGCGGTCAGCGCTCCGGCGGTGCCCAGGCCGTGCCGCCCCACCGGGAAGAGGTGGAACTCGGTGGGCACGCCGTGCTCCCGCAGGGCCTGGAGGAGGAGCAGAGAGTTCTCCACCGGCACGGTCTGATCGGTCCAGGTGTGCCAGAGAAAGACCGGCGGCACAAAGCGGTTGACCCGCTTTTCCAGGGAGAGGGCCTCCGCCCGGGCCGGATCGCCGGTTCCCAGGAGGTTGTAAAAACTCTCCCGATGGGCAAAGGGCCCGGCGGTGACCACCGGATAGCTGAGAATAAGGCCGTTGGGGCGGCGCAGCTCGGGCGGCGTCCCCAGGGCCCGGGTGAGAAAGTCCTCCTGCCAGAACACCCCCAGGCACCCGGCCAGATGCCCCCCGGCGGAGGAGCCCTGGACCACAATACGCGCCGGGTCCACGTACCACGGGTCCGCGTTGCGCCGGATGAGGGACACGGCGGCGGCCAGCTGGAGCAGCGCGGCGGGGTAGCGGGCGGGGGCCGTCGAATAGCGCAGCACCGCCGCGTGGACTCCCATGGCCAGAAAGCGGAAGGCCATACCCTCGGCCTCCCGGTCGGAGGTCACGGCGTATCCGCCCCCAGGGCACAGCAGCACCAGGGGACGGCGCAGGCCGTCGTCCAGCTCCGGCGAGTTGTCCCACAGATAGAGGTGAAGGGGCGCGGTCTCTCCGCCGGTCCCGGCGGAGATGGGAAGAACCTGATAATTCATGGGGCGCCCTCCGCTTTAAACCGGCAGGGCCTGGCACAGGGCCCGGGAGAGCTGGTCGGGACAGGAGGTGCCCTTGGTCCCGCAGCAGATGCCCGACAGGCGCTGGATGGCGTCCTCCACCTTCATGCCCTTCACCAGGCTGGAAATTCCCTTGAGATTGCCGTTGCAGCCGCCGGTAAAGGCCACGTCCTGAATGACGCCGTCCTCCACGTCGACCTGAATGCGGCGGGAACAGACCCCGTGGGGCTGATAATCGATCAACATCGCTTTTGTCTCCTTCCCGATTCTAAAATGCGTGCGTATCATACCACATTTCCCACCGGGATGCAAGAAAGAGGATTCTATAAAAGATTCAGATTCCTTTAAGGAAATTTTTATAAATTACCTGCCATTTTCTAAAGATTCCTCCGCTATACTCAAAGCAGAAATCAACAAGGAGGCGGCATGGCATGAAAATCCTGATTTTAACTGGAAAGTTCGGCATGGGGCACTATTCGGCCGCCCAGTCCCTGCGGGAACAGCTGGGCCGTTGGCTTCCCCGGGCCCAGACGGAGGTGGTGGACCTGTTCGCCTATGCTCTGCCGGGGGGCGCCCAGCTGTGGTACCGGTGCTTTCAGCTCCTGGTGACCTACGGAAGCGGACTCTTCAACACCTATTACCGCCTGACCGAGCGCCTGCCCGCCGACCTACACTCCCCCCTGGACCGGCCCATGCTGGACAAGCTGGCCGCCCTTCTGGAGGAGGAGCAGCCCGACGCGGTTATCGCCACCCATCCCATCTGCGCGGGACTGACCAGCCGCTATAAGGAACAGACGGGCAGCGCCCTTCCGCTGCTGACCTGCGTAACGGACCTGTCCACCCACAACGAGTGGCTCCACGGGGGTACCGACTGCTATCTGGTGGGCAGCCCGGAGATCCGCCGCCGCCTGGTGGAGAAGGGCGTTCCCTCCGAGCGGGTTCTGGTCACCGGCATCCCGGTCAAAGAGGCCTTCCGCCACGTGAGCCACCGGAAGGGGGGAGACCACCGCCGGCTGCTGGTGATGGGGGGCGGGCTGGGACTCCTGCCCCGGAAGGAGAGCTTCTACGAGGCCCTCAACGCCCTGGACGGGGTGGATGTGACCATCCTGACGGGGAATAATCAAAAACTCTACCGCCGTCTGGCGGGGAAGTACCCCCACATTGAGGTGGTGGGATTCACCGACCGGGTGTGGGATTACATGGCCCAGGCCGACCTGATGCTCACCAAGCCGGGCGGCATTACGGTCTTTGAGAGCATCTTTGCCGAGCTGCCCCTCCTGCTCTGGGAGCCCTTCCTCCAGCAGGAAAAGAACAACGCCCGGTTTTTGATTCAAGCCGGTCTGGGCCGGGCCGCCGCCCAGGAGAGCGAGGCCTGCCTGCTGGCCATCCGGGAGCTGCTCTACAACGACGCCGCTCTGGAGGAGATGCGGGAGAAGATGCGCCGGGCCAAGGCCCAGATGGAGGCCGAGGGAGCGGTCCGCCTGCTCGCGGCCCTGGCGTTGGAACAGGAGGTGAAGGCGGTATGAAGGAGAAAAAGAGCGCCCTTCTGGCCATCGCAGGAGCCGTGATTGCGGCTGCGGCGGCGCTGGCCGGCGTACGGCTGCTGCTGCGGAAGCGGGGTGAGTGGAGATGAGCCGGCGCAAACAGATTCTGGGCCTGGCCCTGCTGGTGGGGCTGATGGCCCTGACGGGCTTCCTGCTGCTGCGGGACCAGCCCGTCGCCACACTGCTGGAGACCCTGAGCCGGATTCACCCGGGCTATGTGCTGGCCGGACTGGGGCTCATGGTTCTCTATGAGGGCTGCGAGGCCATGAGTACCCGTCTGATTTTGGGCCGCCTGGGCTACAACGTTCCCTACCGCCGCTGCCTGGGGTATTCCTTTGTGGGCTTTTATGTGAGCTCCATCACCCCCTCCTCCAGCGGAGGCCAGCCCGCCCAGATCTACTATATGGCCCGGGATGGAATCGCCGCCGCCCACGGGACGCTGAACATGCTCCTGCTGGCGGTGTGCTATCAGGTGACCCTGCTGCTCTATGCCGGAACGGCCTGGCTGGCCCTGCCGGGGCTGCGGGCGGCCATGGGACTGGGGATGGGAGCGCTCCTGCTGCTGGGCGGCGGGGTGCTGACGGTACTGACGGCGGGGATGCTCTGCTTTCTCTTCCTGCCCGGGCTGGCCCGCCGTTTGGCGGAGGGGGTGCTGAATTTGCTCTCCCGGGTGGGCCTGATCCGGGACCGGGCGGGGGCCGGAGAGAAGCTGGCCCGGCAGATGGCGGAGTACGCCGCCGGGGCGGCGTGCCTGCGGGCCAACCCCGGACTGCTCCCCAAGCTGCTGGGACTTACCGCCCTTCAGCTCAGCGTCCAATTTGCCGTCCCTTACCTGGTTTACTGCGCCTTCGGCCTGGAGGGGTACGCGCTACCGCTGTTCCTTGGGACCCAGGCGGTGGTTACGCTGGCGGTGTGCTCCCTCCCTCTGCCCGGGTCGGTAGGCCCCGCCGAGGGGGGGTTCCTGACCGCATTCACCCCCCTCTTTGGGGCGGCTCTGGCCACCCCCGCCATGCTGGTGAGCCGGGGAATCAGCTTCTACGCGTTCCTTCTGGTGAGCGCCTGCGTCACTCTGGCGGTTCACCTGCGGGGGAGAGGGCGGGCCCATGCCGCACCCTTTCTGAGTCCGGCCCGGCCCGTGCCCAGCCGTTGAGATACCCGGCGGCCGATTTTTGGGAAAATCGGCCGCCGGGCTTTTGTATGGCCGCGGGATGTGTTACAATAGATACGAAAATACGGCCGGCGGCCCTGGGCCGCCCGTTGGAGAAATGGGGTTATCATATGTATTATCTGGGCATTGACCTGGGCGGAACCAATGTGGCCGCGGCGGCGGTCAGCGAGGAAGGCGAGATCCTGGGCCGGGCCAGCATCTCCACCTCCCGCATGGGGGCGGACACGGTGGCCGCGCAGATGGCGGAGGCAGTGCGCCTGGCGGCCTGTGACGCCGGCCTGAAGGTGGAGGAGGCGGCCTCGCTGGGCATCGGCTCTCCGGGGACCATCGACCCGGAGCGGGGCGTCATCCAGTACTGGAGCAACCTGGACTTCCGGAATGTGCCTCTGGCGCAGCTCCTGCGGGCGAAGCTGGAGTGCGAGATGCCCATCTATATGGAAAACGACGCCAACGCCGCCGCGCTGGGCGAGTACGCCGCCGGTGCGGGCAAGGGGAGCCAGTCCATGGTGGCCATCACTCTGGGTACCGGCGTGGGGGGCGGCGCCGTGTTCCACGGCAAGCTCTACACCGGCTTCAACTATGCCGGCATGGAGGTGGGCCACTTTGTGCTCGAGCACGGAGGACGGCTGTGCACCTGCGGCCGGAAGGGCTGTTTTGAGGCCTACTGCTCGGCCACGGCCCTCATCCGCCGCACGCGGGAGAAGATGGAGGAGAACCGGGACTCCCTGCTCTGGACTCTGGCCGAGGGAGATCTGAGCCGGGTCAACGGCCGCGTTCCCTTTGAGGCGGCGGCCCGGGGCGACGCCACCGCCGGACAGGTGGTGGACGAGTACATTGACTATCTGGGCTGCGGTGTGGCCAGCCTGGTGAACATCTTCCAGCCGGAGGTGTTCTGCATCGGCGGCGGCATCGCCAACCAGGGGGAGACCCTCATGGCCCCGGTGCGCTATATCCTCAACCGGGAGGACTATGCGCGCAACAGCATGCACCGCACCCGGCTTGTGCGGGCCCAGCTGGGCAACGACGCGGGGCTCATCGGCGCGGCGCTGCTGCCCAACTTCCGCTAATACGCGAGAACAGGCGCCCCTTCCGCCGCAGGCGGGAGGGGCGCTTTCACATATCCCGGGTGCATAACGGCCCCGGCGCGCTCTTATACTGTGGGGAAGGACTGGAGGTGAGCCCATGGAACCTGCCCCCCGGAACGGAGACGCCGCCCTGCGGCTGACCGTCTGTGTGATTTTGGCCGCGGCCCTGTGGTATGCGGGCGCAGCCTGGCTGCGGGAGCATCCGGTCCCCCTCTGGGAGAAATACGGTCCCTGGCTGGAGGAGCACCCCACCCGGGCGGTGGCCGCCGTGGCGGCGGCGCTGTATCTGCTCTGGAGTACGCTCGTTCTGCCGGAAAAGGGGGACTCAGCTCTCCATATGCCGTCCCAGGAAGCCGGAGATGGTCTGTAAGAGTTTATACTCGGTGTCGCTGGACTCCAGCTCCTCGGGATTTCCGGCAAAGAGGACGCAGCCCAGCAGATCGCCCTCGGACAGGATGGGGGCGGCGCAGGAGAGGAAATAGCGGCTGCTCTCGTCGCTGACGGGCAGGGGCTCCTGGCCGCTCTGGTACTGATAAATCCCCCGGTCCTCCATGACCTGCTCCAGGGCGGCGGAGATGCGCTTGTCGGTGAGCTCCCGCTTGCCCGCCCCCGACACGGCCAGACACGTATCCCGGTCGGTGATAATGGCCATACGGCCGGTGGTTTTGTTGAGCGTCTCGCACATCTGGCCGGCGAAATCGCCCAGCCCGCCCATGAGCGAGTATTTTTTGAAAATGACGCCCCCCTCCTTATCGGTATAGATCTCCAGGGGGTCGCCCTCCCGGATACGCATGGTGCGGCGGATCTCCTTGGGAATGACAACGCGGCCCAGATCGTCGATCCGGCGCACGATACCAGTTGCTTTCATATCAAAAACTCCTCCCACGGTTGCGATTAGACATCCCTAGTATCCGCAGGAACCGCGCCGGTATGCGCCTGGACGGACTGGTTTAGTTTGGAAGGACGGCGGTCACGGCACCGATACAAAAGGAAGCACAAATAAAGAGTGCAGAAAATATTGTATATTTCGATAAAGAAAGCAAAAGAATTGACACGCTTTCCCACAAAAATTATACTGGAACAAGATGGCATCCTGGCAAGAAAGGGAGAAGTTCCATGTATTATACGGGAATCGACATTGGTTCTACCGCGTCGAAAGTGGTAGTGCTTAACGACGAGCAGATGGTGGAGTATTTTGTCCTGCCCACGGGATGGAGCAGCAAGGAGACGGCCGCCGCTGTGGCCCAGCGCCTTCTGGAGGAAGGGCACCCGGTAGACGGGGGCGAGATGAAGGTGGTGGCCACCGGTTACGGCCGGATCTCGGTGGACTACGCCGCCAAAACCGTCACGGAGATCACCTGTCACGGCAAGGGGGGCTATGCGCTTCTGGGCCGGGACTGTACCATTATTGACATCGGCGGGCAGGATACCAAGGTCATCACCGTAGAGGGGGGGATGCCCGCCAGCTTCCTGATGAACGACAAGTGCTCGGCGGGTACGGGTAAATTTTTGGAGATCATGGCCAACCGCCTGGGGGTGGATCTGACCGAACTCTTTGCGCTGGCGGAGAAGGGTACCCCCCTGGCCATCAGCGCCATGTGCACCGTCTTTGCCGAGAGCGAGGTCATCAGCCACATCGGCGCCGGGGAGAAGCGGGAGGATATCGCCGCCGGTGTAGTGGAGTCGGTGGTGACCCGGGTGGCGGGCCTGTGTACCCGCCATGGCCTGAAGGGAGAGGTGCTCCTCACCGGCGGCCTGTGTGAGAGCGGGTATCTGGTGGACCGGCTGAGCCGGCGGCTGGGTGCGGAGGTTCACTCCAATCCCATGGGGCGGTATGCCGGGGCGCTGGGGGCGGCCCTCATCGCCCGGGGCGGAAAGAAGGGGAAACCATGATCTTTCTCTCCTTTTATACCACCACGCACAGCATCCAGGGGGAGGCCGAGGCCAAAAAGGAGGGGCTGGACGCCGCGCTGTGCCCCACGCCCCGGCGCATCGGCGGGAGCTGTTCCCTCTCTCTGCGCTTTGGCGGGGAGAATCCGGAGGAGACCGGCCGGGCCTTTTTTGAGCGAATGGAGGTCCCCTGCACCCTCTACCGCATGGAGGGGGAGGACGTGGTGGAGCTGGCCAGCAAAGGCCGGTAGGATTCCACCGCTGGACTAAGTTATGTGGAAAAAACCCGCCGTTCCCGGGATCGACCGGGAGCGGCGGGTTTCGCTTTGGGGATCGGATTAGAGCATGTTGTAGAGGAGGGCGGCCACCTCGCCCCGGGTGATGGAGGCGTTGGGATTGAGATTGCCGTTATAGCCGCTCACCACGCCCTGACCCACCAGGGTCTGCACGTAGGAGAGGGCCCAGTCGGGCACCTGGGAGGCGTCGGCGGCGGTGAGCTCCGGCAGGGCGTAGCCCTTGGCCAGGGTGCGCCCCAGGATGGTCATGGCCTCGGCCCGGGTAATGTTGGCGTTGGGATTGACATACAGGCCGTTTCCGTTGTCGCTGCCGCTGAGGATCCCCATGCCGTACATGGCCCGGATCTCCGCCAGAGCCCAGTCGGGAATCGCGTCGGCGTCGGCAAAGGGCAGCTCTACCGTGCTCCACTGGGCCATATCCAGGTTCAGCCAGCGGGCCACCAGGGCGAAGAACTCGGCCCGGGTGATGCTGCGGTCGGGGGAGTAGTAGAAAACCCCGTTTTCTTCGCCGGTGCCGAAACTCACGCCCGCGTCGTGGAGATAGGTGGCGTACTTGGCGGCCCAGTGGTCCACCGTGTCGGCGAAATAGTTGGCATGGGCCTCATCGGGCTCCACATCTGCCGAGGCCCGGGCCAGGTTGCCGCTGGCGTCGGCGGCGGTAACGGTGACCCGGTGGGCCAGACCGTTGGCGGCGGAGAGGGTGGCGCTGAGCACGCCGGTATTTTCGTTCCAGCTCTGCTCCACTTCCAGGCCGTCGTAGGTGACCGTGATATTCTCCCCGGAGAGCGAGCGGTCCACATCGTCGGTAATGACGGCGGTGAGCTGATTGCCCGAGAGCGTCAGTTCAATAACCGGGGCGGTGGAATCGCTGACGTTTTCGTTGGCGGTGGTGAAGTGGTCCAGCCAAAGCGTCCCCGAGGAGGGATTCTCCCCGCCGCCGTAGATCACCGACAGGGTGCAGATGGACGCGGTATTCTGGGGCAGGGCAGCCACCACATGCTTCCACCCGGTGAACGTCAGGGCGGTGAGGGCCATATTGCTGGTCTCGCCCTCGTGGTCGGTCACGGTGGCGGTCAGCGTATTGCCCGAGCCGTCCCCATAGATCCAGACGCCCAGGTAGCTCTCGTTCTCAACCGGCGTCAGCTCCACCGCCAGGCTGGCGGTGCCGGTCTCGGCGGCGTTGTAGTCCAGCTGCAGGCTCTGCCGGCCGTTGTGGACATAGGTCAGGTCCTGCTCGGCGGAAACGGTGACTGTGGCGGTGCTGGTAAAGGCGGACAGATCCTCCTCGCAGCTCTCCAGCGTGTTCACATGCCCGGCCACACTGACGGGGATGCTGGCGGACACGCCGTCCTGATAGGTGACGGTGAGGGTGCCGCTGGCGCTCTCCGTACCGGCGGTAAAGACGCCGTTTTCGTCCACGCTGCCCACGGCGGCGTCGCAGCTCCAGGTAAAGCAGGTATCCTGGGCATAGAGGTCCAGTTTCCGGTAGACCGCCTGGGCGTTCAGATCAATCTGCTCTCCGGGGCTCAGATTCAGCGAGGTGACCTCCCGGCTGGTGGCGGCGTCCACCAGCGAGAGGGAGTCGGGCCGGTTGACCACCGTGACGGTGGCGGTGCCCGAGGCGCCCTGTCCCACGGCGGTGACCTGGACGGAGCCGCTCTCCCCGCCGGCGGTGAAGAGGCCGTCCACCGTGATGGCGCCGTCGCCGTTCTGGATGGAGTAGGTCACGCCCTCACCGGCGTCCTCCATGACATAGTAAGCGGTGTCCAGAGGCGTGGCGGTGAACTGCACGCTGGCCCCCGAGAGGACCAGGCTGGAACTGGGCGTCACATAGTAGGAGCCGAGCTCATCGGTGGGCTCCAGCTCGGTGGTGAGGAAAATGGCGGTGCTGTTGGCCCGCTGCTGGCCGTCGGAGGGCTGGTTAACCACCCCCATGGCGCTCTGATCCGGGTAGGTGGTGCCGATGGTGGTGGAGCCGCCGCCGTCCAGGGCGACGGCCTGGACGCAGCCCAGCTCAATCAGGCGCAGGGCCACCTGCTCCAGGGTGCAGCCCACGCTGTACCCGCTCTGCCCTCCGTCCAGAGTGTAGAAGATCACGGAGCCGTTGTCCTTGATGCCGATGGCGGTGCGGGCCCGGCGGGAGGAGGCGTTGTCGTCGCCCTGGAAGCTGGAGTAATTGACCGAGCCGTTTTGCACCAGCGAGCTGGGAGCGCCGATGGCCTCCACCGCCTGGGACCAGTCGTAGGTACTGTCCCGGCTGGTGAAGTCGATGTCCACCGTGTCTCCGGGCTGGAGGGCCTTGAGGGGATCGGTCCAGTCGGCGCCGGCCTGGGCGTTGACGGTGAGGACGTACTTTCCCTCCGGGATGGAGATGGAGCCGGTGGACTCCAGCACCTGCTCCACCACAAAGGTGAGCCGTCCGTTGAGGATGGGCTGGTCGGCCTGGGTGAGGGTAACGCCGTCGGAGCGCTGGACGCTCTGTCCCACTTGTTCGGTGACCAGGCTGAGGATTACATCCACGCCGGGGCTGGTATTCTGGGTGGTGGCGCTGAAATCGCTGTTGAGCAGCGTATACCCGCCGGTGGTGGTGCGGATTTTATTGAGTCCGCCGGTGATGTTATGGCTTGCGCCGCCCCAATAGGCCTGAATGGCGATCTTGGGCTGGCCGATGAAGGCGCTGCCGTCGGAGCGGAAGCCGATTCCCCAGTACCAGGAGCCGCTGGCGGTGCTGTCTACCGAGGGAGTGGAGCGGATGACGCCGTCGGTGATGACCACCCCCACCGGCGAGCCGGTGGACATGGCGTAATAGTCGCCGTTGATGCCGCCCACCACCCGCTCTCCGCTCTGCTCCAGGTTCTGCGCCATGGCGGAGAGGGTGGCCCGGGAGAGCACGGTGTCCCCGTAGGCCACGGTGGGGAGCACGTCGGAGTTGGGGACATAGGTCAGATAGTGCTCGGTGCGCAGGTCGGAGTATGTATCGCTCCAGAAAATCTGCTGGGAGATTTGGGTCCCCACCGAGATGTCCACCTGCCCCTGGTGCAGGTCGTGGCCCAGGGCCACCGAGGCTGAGGCCGCCGGTCCGGCGGTCAGGGCCAGAACCAGGGCGCCCGCGGTCAGTCGTTTCCGTAATGTGATCATAGCTTGGTAATCCTCCCGATTGTGATAGCAAAACCTGACAAAAACGCCCGGCCTCAGCGGGGCCGGGCGCCCGGGGTGCTGGGTTTATGTTAACATAATGATTCCCAATTGTAAACAGGCAGATACCCGAAAATCCGGTCAAAATGGGGCGTTTTCCCCCCGGGGATTGGGACGGAGCTTGGGGATAATCTGGTCGTAGGCCGCCCGCTCCTGCGCCTCCAGCAGCGCGCCGATGAGCTGGTTGGACACCAGAAAGCCCTTGGGCGTGAAGTACCACCGCCGGTCCTGCCGGGCGGCCCAGCCCTGGTGCTCAAAGGCCTCCAGCTTCTGCTCGATGGGGTCGAAGTTCATAAAGAACTCCCGCCGGTACTCCCACTCGTCGATGCCCCGGGTGGTGCGCAGGCGGAGCATCAGATATTCACTGCCCCGCTCCCGCTGGGGGATGAGTTCCGACTCGTCTACGATGTTCCCGCCCTGGAGGACGCCCTGAATATACTGCTCCAGATCCCGCACAAAGGAGTAGCGCCGCCCGCCGAAGTCGGAGTGGGCCCCGGGACCGAAGCCGATATAGGGGTTGCCCATCCAGTATTTCAGATTGTGGCGGGACTGAAAGCCGGCCTTGGCAAAATTGGAGATCTCATACTGCTTGTAGCCCGCCGCTTCCAGCCGCTCCACCGCCCAGAGGTACATATCGGCCTGGGCGTCGTCGTTGGGCAGAATCTCGCCCCCGGCCACCCGGGCGGAGAGCGGGGTGCCGTCCTCCACCTTCAGGCCGTAGCAGGACAGGTGCTCCGGCTCCAGAGAGAGGATCTGCTCCACACTCTCCTGCCAGGAGGCCATGTCCTGACCGGGAAGGCCGTAAATGAGATCCAGACTGAGATTTTTGAACTTGGCCTCCCGTGCGGCGGCTACCGCCGCCTGGGCCTGGGCGAACTGGTGCAGCCGGCCCAGCGAGGCCAGTTCCCGGTCGCAGGCCGACTGCACCCCCAGAGAGATGCGGTTGAAGCCCGCCCGGCGGAGTTTGGTGAGCATCTTCTTGTCCACGCTGTCCGGATTGCACTCCACGGTGACCTCCGCATCCCGGGCCAGGTCAAAGCGGCGGTTCACCTCGCTCAAGAGCTCCCGCAGGCGCTTTTCGCCATAGTAGCTGGGGGTGCCGCCGCCGAAGTATACGGTGTCCACCTGGTAGCCCCGGGCCAGAGGAGCCGTCTCTTTGATATGGGCGAGCAGGGCCTTCTGATAGGGATCCATCCGCTCCTCCCGTCCGGAGAGCGAGTAGAAGTCGCAGTAATCGCACTTCCTGCGGCAGAAGGGGATATGGATATAAATGCCCAGTTTTCCAGGCATACGCGCCACCTCGTTCCTGAGAAGCCGTCGTTCAACGGCGGGGTCAATTCAATCTTATATTATACAGCTTTTTCGCCCGAATGAAAATAGGTTAGCGGGGATTTGAAAAATATCCGGCCAAAACGTAAAGCACACTTGACTTTCCGGCGGGAGATGGTATACTAAAAATGTAAAGCAAGCTTTACGACAGACCCGGAAAGGGGGTGCATCCGGTGCAAAACCGCATCGCGCAGCTGCGCCGGGAGCGGAACATCACCCAGGAGGAGCTGGGCCGGGCGGTGGGGGTCACCCGCCAGACCATCATCTCGCTGGAGGGCGGGCGCTACAACGCCTCGCTGCTGCTGGCCCACAAGCTGGCCCGGTATTTTGGACGGTCCATCGAAGAGGTATTTTTGTTTGAGGAGGAATGAGATATGCGGTGCAAGCGGTTTGGAACGCGAAAGACCCTCGCGCACGCCCAGTGGGGCGTCCTCTTTCTGGGGGTGGTCATGCTGGGGACCTGCCTGGTGCTCTCCTGGATGGGGCGGATGGACGGACCCACCATGGGCTTTTATCTGGGAGCGGGCTCGGGAATGCTGCTGTACGGTCTCGTCATGCGCCTAATGGGCCGCTGGCGGCGGCGCACCCCGGAGCGGGCCGAGGAGGCCGACCGGGCCCTGAACGACGAGCGGAATCAAGAGATCGGCCGTCGGGCGGTTATGGGGGCGGGGGCGGTACAGATTTTCGCCCTGGCGGCGGCGGTGCTGGTGGCCTGGCCCCTCAATAAGGCGGTATTCTGGACGGTGTTTGCCCTGCTGTGGGTGTATACGCTGGCCTATCTGGGGTCCTATGTCTATTTCTGGAGGAAGCTGTGACCCCCCGGCGGCTGACCCTCACGGTCGCCCCCGGGCCGGAGGGGCGGACGGTGAACGACCTGCTGCGGCGGGAACTGGGCCTCTCGGGGACCCTGATCAAGCGGGCCAAGCAGACGCCGGGAGGCGTCCTCCTGGACGGGGAGCCGGTCTTTGTCACCGCCCGGGTGCGGGAGGGGCAGGCCCTCTCGGTACAGGTGGGGGACAACCGGGCCGGGGAGGAAATCCGGCCCGCCCCCGGGCCTCTGGACATTGTCTATGAGGACGAGGATATCCTCATCCTCAACAAGCCCGCCCGGGTGGCAGTCCACCCGGGGCCCGGCCACGATGGAGATACCATCGGCAATTTTCTGGCTGATTATTACCAAAAGACCGGGCAGACCGCCCGATTCCGCCCGGTCAACCGGCTGGACCGGGGGACCTCGGGCCTCATGTGCGTGGCCAAGCACGCCTATGCCCATGAGAAGCTCAAGGGGCAGCTCCACACCCCCCAGTTCCGGCGGACCTATCTGGCGGTGTGCCAGGGCGTCCCGGACCCGCCGCAGGGAGTGGTGGACGCCCCCATCGGCCGTGCGGAGGGCTCGCTCTTAAAGCGGGAGGTCCGCCCCGACGGGGCCGCCGCCTGCACCCACTATGCCCTCGTCTCCGCCGCCGGGGGGCGGAGTCTGGTGCGCCTGGTGCTGGAGACCGGCCGCACCCACCAGATCCGGGTCCACATGGCCCATCTGGGCTGCCCGCTGGTGGGGGACTTCCTCTACGGGCGGGAGGAGGCGGCCCTCCCCCGGCGCACCGCCCTCCACGCCTGGGAACTGTCCCTGCGCCACCCGGTTACCGGGCAGGCGCTGCGCTGGACGTCCCCCCTGCCGGAGGAGCTCTCCGCCCTCCTGAGCGAATAGAAGAGCCCCCGCGCCGGAACCGCATCCGGGCGCGGGGGCGGAAAAACCGGGTTCAGCCGATAACCTGCAGGTCCTTGGGGTAGTGGTTGAGGACTTCGCAGCCGTCCTCGGTGACCAGCACCAGGTCCTCAATGCGTACGCCGAACTCCCCGGGCAGGTAGATGCCCGGCTCGATGGAAAAGACCATGCCCGGCTCCAGCGGCGTATGGGAAGCGGAGCCCACATCGGGGGGCTCGTGGCACTCCAGGCCGCAGCCGTGGCCCAGCCGGTGGGTAAAGCAGGGCCCGTAGCCCCCGGCGGTGATGATGTCCCGGGCGCATTTGTCCAGGTCGGAGAGGAGTACGCCGGGGCGGATCATGGCCTCGGCGGCCTCGTTGGCCCTGCGCACCAGCTCATAGACCTCCCGTTGCTTGTCGCTGACGCGCTGATAAAAGACGGTGCGGGTCATGTCGCACCAGTAGCGGGAGATGGGGGTGAAGATGTCGAAGATGATGCTGTCCCCCGGTTTGAGGACGGTGCCGTCCCCGCTGTGGTGGGGGTCGGCGCCGTTGGCCCCAAAGCAGACCAGCTGCGTCCCCTCGCAGTCGGCCCCCCGGGCCAGGAACTCCTTGTTCACCAGGGCGGCCAGCTCGTTTTCCCGCACGCCCGCCCGGATGGCCCCGATGGCGGCGGCCACCACCTGGTCGTTCATGGCCGAGCTGTGGCGCATGGCCTTCCGCTCGTCCTCGTCTTTGCACTTGCGGCACAGGTCCACCGCTTCGGAGCCCAGCACGGGCGTTACGTCGCTCCGGTGCTCCATGAGGCCGATGAGGAATTTACTGTACCAGAACTTGTCCACCCCCAGCCTGCCGGGCCGGACGGCTTTGGCCAGACCGGCCACCGGGTCCTCGCCGTCCTTGTGGGTAATGAGGGGCAGCTCCGCCGTGGAGGGCAGACCGAAGATTTCGTTGCCGTAGAGGACAGCCTTTCCCTGGTCGTCCAGATAGAGGGCGATCATCCGCTCGTGGGGTTCCACCCAGTAGCCGGTGAGATAGTAGACCGAGGCGGTGGCGGTTACCAGGATCTGGGACAGGCCCATCTCCCGCATCCGGGCGGCCACCCGGCCGATACGCGCTTGATTCATTGCCATCAGACTCCTTTCCAGGGGCGTGGGCCCCTGTGACAGCTCCTACGATACCTCTTTTCGGGACGTTTGTCCAGTCAAAAACGCGGTCCCGCCCGAATTTCGGGCGGGACCGCGTGGGTTTATTCGGCGGCGGTGGTGAGTACGGCAGTATTGTGGCCGCCGTCCCAATCCACATTCAGACCGAAGGCCTCCGAGAAGAAGCGCAGGGGTACATAGGTCCGGTTCTGCTGGGCCAGCGAGGCCACGTCCTGGGGGCGCGCCTCCCCGTCCACCCAGGCGTTGGCGGTGCCGATCTCCACGGCGATCTGGGTGCCGTCCTTGGTGCACACCGCCCGGTTGGAGGTCTGGTCCCAGGTTACGGTGAAGTCCAGGGCCTCCGCAATGCCCCGCAGGGGGACGAGAATCCGGTCGTTCTGGGCCAGGGGCATGGTGTCGAAGGAGAGGTACTCCCCGTCCAGAGTCACATAGTACCGGGGGGTGGGGAAGAGGGCGTTGAATTCCATGGACAGGGCGCCCTGGTCCAGCAGGCGGGTAAGGGCGGTGTAGACGTACCCCTGGCCGTCCACCGCCTCCACCACCAGGCCCATAGCCTCCCCATAGGTCTCGTCCCAACTGTGGACCAGGGGGCGGACCTCCAGATGGCAGCCCTCGGGGAGCTCATATTCCCCGCAGTCCACCCAGTAGGCCGGGTCGCCGTAGAAGCTGGCCCAGAGGCGGCCGTCCCGCACCTGGAAGCGGGGGTCCCCCTGGGGGGCCTCCGGCAGGGCGGTCAGCTCCGTGAGGGTCCATTCCGCCCCATCTTCCGAGGTCCAAACTGCCGCTCCGTCCGCCCCCTCCACCAGGGCGTACCAGGCGCCGTCCCGCTCCCCGTCCAGCCGCATGGCGTCCAGCACCTGGGCGCCGAAGTCGTGGGACCAAATTTCGTTCCAGTTTTCATCCACGAAGGTCAGCACATGGTTCCGGGGCCCCTGGGTATCGCCCCCGGCGCCGTACATGCCGCCGGTGCCGAACACGTTCTGGCAGACCAGATAGCCGCTCCCGGCCCGGCGGAAGGTATAGTTGGCCCGCAGCGGAGAGCTCACGCCCTCGATGCTGTGCCAGGTGCCGGTGACGGGGGTATGGGTAGTCCAGGTAAAGCCGTCGGAGGACGTGTAGATCTCACCGGAGTACGTGTTGCACACGAAGAAGTCCTTCCCGCTGGAGGGCAGGATCGACACCATCTCCGGCGAGGTGGTCCAGGGGGTGTTCTCCACCGTTACCCAGGACCGGCCGTCCATGGCGAAGTCAAAGCGGGCGATGAGGCTGCCTCCCTCGGGGTTGTCCACATAGACCTTGCGCAGGACGCCGGCTTCCCCCACGGCGTAGTTGTCGCCAAAGCCCTGGCCCAGATCCCAGTCGGAGCGGGAGAAGGTATGGGTCTCCCCGCCCACCGTGGCCGAGTAAACCCCGTTTTCATAGCCGATGGCGTCCACCTGGCCGTCAAAAACCTTCACGCCGATGACCTCGTAGTTCTCGTCCAGGAAGGTGACCATATGGTTGCGCAGCCCGTCGCCGTAATGGACGGCGGTGTCCCGGGGGTCCTCCAGGAGCTTCTGACGCATTATGTACTCGCTCCCGGTCCAAAGAAGTCCGATTTCCCGGGTATACAGGCCGCCGTTGAGGGTGGGGTCAAAGCGCGCCGTCTCCTCCAGCCAGTCCCGGCCGGGCAGGGCCTCCCAGTGGATGCCGTCCAGGGAGGTGTAGGCCGTGGAACCCGCAGAGAAAAGGATGTAGTCCCGGCCGGTGTACTGCACGCCGCCGTAGGGGTAGACCTCCTCAGGCTCCGCGGCCTTCCAGGTTTTGCCCTGGTCGGCCGAATAGACCAGGAAAGAGTCGTCGGCATCCTCCCGGACACCCAGCCAGACGGGACCCTCCTGAACGCGGATGTCCACCGTCTCCTCCGCGGCCAGGGCGGGGAGGGAGAGCCCCACGGACAGAGCCAGGGCCAACAGGACGGAGAGGAACCGTTTCATAAGAAAGACCTCCTTCGTTTTTAAGATGAATGGGGATTGCCCGTTTTTACTTCCGAAAGGCGAAGAACCGCTGTCCAAAGTAGTTCAGGACGGTATAAAATCCCATGCCCACCAGCTTGGTCAGCCGCTCCCACCAGATGAGAGGCAGGAACTCCGGCCGGGGGATGAGCTCCATCACCGGTTGGGCCACGCCATAGGCCAAAAGGTAGCACACGGCCACATTGAGGGCGAATTTCACCGCCGAGCGCAGGGCCGTCTCCTCGCTGTGGAAGGTGAAGTGCCGGTTGAGGAAAAAGCTCATCACCGCCCCGGCCACATAGGCGATGGCGGTGGAGGGCCAGTAGCCCAGCCCCTCCAGGGCGAACATGAGCACCATGGACAGCAGGGTGTTGCCCACCCCCACCAGCAGGAACTTCCACACGGAGGCGTCCAGGAATTTACCGCCCTTCATGCTCGTCCAGCACCTCCTCGATCAGGAAGCGGGGCCGCCCCTTGGTCTCCAGATAAATTTTGCCGATATACTCCCCGATGACCCCCAGAGAGAGGAGAATCAGCCCCCCGATGGCCCACACCGAGCAGATGACGCTGGCCCAGCCGATGATGGTGTCCCCGGTGGCCCAGCGGACGATGGAGTAGATCAGCATCAGAATGCTCACCAG
>DWYC01000048.1 GCA_019118925.1 Candidatus Flavonifractor intestinipullorum
GCTCCTGCACGGTCACGGTGCAAGTTGCGCTCAGGCCGTTGGCCGTCGCCGCCGTGATGGTGGCGCTGCCCTCTGCCACGGCGGTCACAAGGCCGTTCTCGTCCACGGTGGCCACCGTCTCGTCCGAGCTGCTCCAAGTCACGTTCTTGTTGGCCGCGTTGGCCGGCTCCACCGTCGCCGTCAACTGCTCACTGGCGCCTTTCTCCAGCGTCATGGCGTCTTTGTTCAGCGTTACGCCGCTGAAGGGCACCTCATCGCTGGTGAAGGTCAAATACTTGTATGCTACTTCAAGTTTCGTTGTCGGGTTTGAAGGAGGATTGCCGTAAGTCGTAAACAAAGCGATCTTCGGGTCCGTGAGTGCGATGGTATGGCTGCCCAGCGAGACATACGACTTGCCGTCCATGGACATCCATCCTGTGTACGTATCGCCTTCCTTGCTCAGGCGGAAATACACGTTCGTGCCTTCAAAAGCCTGTTCACTGTTAGTGCTGAACGAACCATTCTCTTCCCACAACATCTTGCAACATGTGGTATAAGCACCCGAGGGCTCACAGCTTAGTTTCAGGTAATGATCATCGTCCTGATAGACCATGATCGCGCCTTGTTCAAACGACTCTGTGGGCTGCTCGGAGAGATCCATCTGGACCTCCAGCGTCCAATTCTCATACCCTTCCGGCAGGTCGCGGCCAATCAGGTTTTTCAGGCCGCTCTGATTCTGGATGATGTCGCCTTGCTGCGCAGTAATGACAACGCCCTGCCCCGGATCTACCCGCCAGGATTCCGCGTCCTCCTCCGAGAGCACACTCCACCCGTCGGACAGCAGGTCTTCTTTATTCTCCATGGCGGTAAAATCGAACTGCTCCACAACGCAGGTAACGTGGATGGTGTATACGATTCTCCGGGCGCCGCTGGTCACAGTCACCGTGGCGTCGCCGGGAACCGCCTCCGCCTGGGTCACGCTGATCTGCACATTTTCGGAAGCCGCCGCCGCATCCACCTGCGGGATCTGCCCGCTCTCCGCCGCGACCGTGTAGGTATGCGTGTCCGCGTTGAAGCCGTCCAAAAGCTCACCGTCGATGGTAATTTGGATGTCGGTCAGTTCCGAGGTATCACGGACAACCACCGGGAAATCGGCGCTCTTGGTCGCCTTGCCGTCGGAAACCTCCACCGTAATGGTGGCAGTGCCGCTGGCATGCGCCGTTAACTGTCCATCGTCCGTGACGGAGACCACCTCGGGACGGCTGCTGCTGTACGTGACCGTCAGCGCGCTCAGATCTTCATAAAAGCTCTCGTCGTTTTTGCACGCCGTGACGTCGATCTTGCTTTCGGCCGTTCCGTCTTCCAGATCGAAAATATAGGCGTCGGGCGTGGCGGTGACCACGTTGAGTTCCGGGGTCAGCTGGCCGGACATGGCAAACTCTCTGCTGTCCTTGACGTCCGCATCCGCGCTGGAGGACGCCACCTGGAATTGATAGGTCCCCTCGTCATAGGCCCGGCGGCCGGCAGCCTCGTCCCAGTAATAGATTTCCTCCATGGGAACTTCGAAGGTAACGGACTGCGTTTCGCCCGGCTGCAGCACGTCCGTTTTGACAAAGCCGCGCAGCTGCTTAGCGGGGCGGTCCACCCGGTCCGCATTGGGATTGACCACATACAGCTGGGCAACTTCCTTTCCGGGTACTGCACCGGCATTGGTCACGTCCACCGTCACTTTGACCGTATCGTCCGGGGTGCCGCTGGTCTTGTCGATGGTCATATTGGAGTATTCAAAGTCGGTGTAGCTCAGGCCATAGCCGAACGGATAGGAAATATCGCCGGTAAAGTACTGGTATGTACGGCCTTTGATGCCCTCCGAACTGTCCGCCGTATCGCTCCGGATCTGATAGTTCTTCTCATAGGCGGGATCGTTCATATCCGTGCACCAGGCCAGATCATCAATGTCCTGATACCAGGTAAAGCTCAGTCTGCCGCTGGGATTTACATCTCCCAGCAGAATGCTGGCGAACGCCTTGCCCTGCTGCTGCCCATTGGGGGCGCACCAGAGGATGGCAGGCGCTTCATTCTTGAAGGACTCGATATCCACCTGCGAGCAGGACTGGATATACACAATGGTATTCGGATTGGCTTGCAGGGTATCGCTGATCAGCAAAGCCTGGTTGCGCGGCAGCTCAATGGAGCTGCGGTCTCTGCCCTCGTTGCTGTCAGAACCCCGCGTGCCCACATAGGCGATCACGACGTCCGCCTCCGCGATCTCCTGGAGATCCGCTTCGCTGAGCATATTCTCGCCATTGCTCTTGAAGACAAAATACAGATTTCCGTCCTGCGGCATCTGCGCGTCTCCAACATTCAATTTCATCTCAAAATTCTGCCAGTAGGGGTCTCCCCAGCCGCCGGTGTTACCGACTTCCACACAGGCCAGCGCATTGCCGTCCGGCTCAAAATTAGGCGTGCCGTACTGAGCTTCGATCACGCCGCCCATGGCTTGGGGATGACAGCACGCGCGGACTGTGATCGACTCTACTTCGCTCAAATCGATATTCTGGCCCGTAAACTTCGCGTACGCGCCCACGGGCTGAATCAGGCCGATGTTTCCGGCAGCCTCTTCCACACAGTTGACCAGTTCCGCATCCGCCGCAGTGAACTTTTTCGTGGAACCGTCCTTCATTTTCAGTTCGAAATAGTCGATATTGAACAGATAGGGGCTCGTGGCCGTTCCCTGCTTCGGGGTATACAATTTCACTTCCGCGCCGGGATTGAGTTCCTTCACCCGCTCAGTCAGACCGTCGATGGGCGTTGTCGTCTGTGTCTGGGAGTACTCCGAATATCCGCCCAGCTCAATGACATCCGCCATTTCGCTCACGACCGCGATCTTGCTGACCTTCTCCGCATCGATAGGCAGCAACCGTCCTTGGTCCGCCACAGGCTCATTCTTCAGCAGGACGACCGTTTCCTCTGCCATATCCTCGGTCAGCTGCACGTGCTCGTCGCTCTCCAGTTCGCTCTCGTCCAGCTGCGTATAAGCCACCATCTCATCCGGATCGAACTCGCCCGTCTTCATGCGCTCTGTGAAGGCCCGCAAAAGCGCCCGGTCAAGGTCCTGTTCCGTTATCAGGCCTCTTTCCAACGCCTCCATCCCGTATGTGACATAGTAGGTGCCGCAGTTTACGTCTGTACCGGCCTGCATGGAAAGCGCTATGGCTTCCGCACCGTCCACAGAATGATCCCAGCCTTCCGGGACCCATTTATGGTTGTTTACCATAAAGCCAATCGCGCCGCAGTCGGTGGTCACCAGACCGTCAAATCCCCAGGTCTTGCGAAGCATGGTATCCACAATATCGGTATGGGCCGCCATTGGAATACCGTTGACGCGGTTATAGGCCGTCATCACTTGGCTGATTCCGGTATTCTCCACCAGCTCCTGGAAAGATTTGGCGTAGTACTCCCGCAGCGACCGCTCGTCTATCACGGAATTGCCGAACAGCCGGTCCCATTCAGAGTTGTTTGCCAGAAAATGCTTCAGGGCCGGGACCGTTTTCAGGTATTTTTCATCGTCGCCTTGCATGCCGTTCACAAATCCGCCCGCGGTCTGTGCGGTCAGATAGGGGTCCTCGCCATAGTTATCATCAGACCGGCCCCAACGCGGGTCCCGCGCCAAGTTGATGGTCGGCGCCCAGAAGGAAAGCGCACCGCCGCTCAACTGCGCCAAATCCGGATTGTTGGTTTCCTGGATCAGCTTTCGAAGGCCGCGGGCCTCATCGGCGATCGCGGAGCCCACTTCTGTGATTAGATCCGGATTCCAGGAAGACGACATTGCCAAGCCCGTCGGGAAAGAGGACACTGGCGTTCCGCTGTTCATCCAGCTCAAACCATGAGCGGCCTCACCGCCCCAGCTCCACGCTTCAATTCCCAACCGCGGGATGCCTACAACGCCTTCCGCCCGCCTGGAACTCAGCAGATTGATTTTTTCTTCTACTGTCAGCCGGCTGACCAGATCCGCCGCCCGCTCTTCGAACGACAAGCTCGTGTCCAGAAATGGATACTGTGGCTCCGTTTGCTCAGACGGCTGCGCAGCCAGCACGCCAAACGGGATCATACCGCATATCATGACCAGTGCCAAAATAAACGCAGCGATTTTTTTGCAGCTTCTCATTTTTTCTCCTCCCATTCTCCGATATTTGACCTGGACCGCACAATGCTGTTTGCTGAATCCTCTGCTCGTTTTCGCCCCCTTATCTTTATATTTCTTACAGCTGCGCCGGCGCTTACAAGCCTTGATGCCCTGCCTCGCAAGGCCGATCCTCCCGGCAGCCCGGATGACCCATGTCCCAGGGGCCGCGCCTCTCCTGCGCGTTCCGGCTTCACCGCTGAATGTGTGAGGCGAACAATCGCCTATTATCACCTGTCACGATTCGGTATGAAGTCTTCATTCAGAGGCATTTCTACACAAATTATTCTCTTCACTTTATTTTTATATATCAATACATTTATTCACTTTATTCTCCGAATTTATCCAAATTACAGGCAAATTTTCGCTTGAAATGACCGAATTCAGATGTCCGACATCATCCACGATATTTCCGGTCTTTTGGTGCTGGGCACGGATATGACCCTCTCCCGCCGGAAAGAGATCGGGCCGCTGATCGGCGACGTCAATCTGCCATTTCCCATTGTCATCATTGATAACTTTATTTTTTCCGCCTATGTGGACTGTGTGGGCAACGACAATCTGTACGGCGCCAAATCGGCCATCTCTTATCTGATCGATCGGGGGCACCGAAGATTCGGGTATCTGCGGGCCAAACAGCGGATCACGAACTTCGACGACCGGGAAAACGGCATCCGCATGGCCCTGGCGGAACATCTCGGCTCCTACGAGCCATTGGAGATCATTGATGTGGACATTGCCGCGGATAAGGCCTATCAGGATATCTGCCGCTGGCTGGACGGGCAGACAAGCCTGCCGGACGCCCTGTTTGCCGAAAACGATGTGGTTGCCGCCGCAGCTATCCGCGCCTTTAACACACACGGCATCCGCGTCCCCGAGGAAATTTCCGTGATGGGCTTTGACAATATTCCGGTCTGTGAAATGGTGGAGCCCACCATTACGACTGTGCATTCCTTCAAAGAAAAGCTGGGCATCGAGGCGGTCAACCTTCTGCACAAGCGGATCCTAAACGGAGAGAATGTTCAGGCCGCCCAGGCTTCCGGCATCATGAAGCTGTCCATGTCCACCCGCATTGTGACGCGAAAAAGCGTGGCCTCCAAGCTTGCGTAGACAGAAAACGTGCCGTCGTAGGTCTCCCTCCCTATAAAATCCTCTCCGCGCGAGTGGAGCCTGTGAAACGCAGAGCGCATCTTAAACCGGTACTCTCGCCTCGCTGCCCTCAAAATCCGTTTTTTTGTGAACAAATTCTTTCTATTTTGTGAAAGATGATGAAACTCCATTGACAGGCGGGCCGTGGAATGCTATAACAGGGCATCATTGGATCTGCGCAGGCGCCGTCAGGTCTCTCAAAACTCCGGAGCGGGAGCCCCCCCCCCGGTTGCAGCGCTCCAATGAAGTCAGAATGAAGCCACGAACCAAATTTAAAGGGAAGGTGATTCATTATGAAAAAACGGTGCTTCACAGGCCTTACCTGTCTGGCGGTTTCGCTCGCCATGTTGTTGGCCGCCTGCAGTACCGCAGGTTCCGATACATCCACATCGACGCAGTCGCCTTCGGTCTCGGACGGCACAGCTGCGGAAAGCCCCTCGGTTTCGGACGGCGCGGCCGCGGAAAGCCCCTCGGTTTCGGACGGTGCGGCCGCAGAAAGCCCCTCGGTCTCACCCAATGAGGAAGTCGTTTTTACGCCCGGCACCTGGCTCTCTGACCACGGAGAGTATTACTTCTTTGACGAGGGCGATACCACCGGCCGGACCGCCAGCCTGGACAGCGGAACCGGGGTGGGCTTCACCTACACCCTGAGCGGAACGGAGGCAACCTTTTCCATGGGCGGAGCCGACACCTCCAGTTCCTGCACCGTGAGCCGCGACGGAGATGTGATCACTCTGGAGTGGGCGGACGGAACCACCGAGCAGCTCACCTATGTCTCCGACCAGGGGTCCGACACGTTCCAGTTTTACAGCAACCAGGAGCTGGCCGATCTCGCGCTGACCTACTACAAGGAACATAACGGCGCGCAGGACAATCAAAATCTGACTTCTGCGGCTCAGGCCAATGAGGACGGCAGCGTCTCCATCCAGGTGTACGAGAATCTGGGCGATCACAACAGCACCGCCGCCTGGTATACCGTGGACCGTATGACGGCCGCCGGTACGGACGACTCCGGGAATGCGGTGGATCTGGCGGGCGGATAAAGAATCTGCGCCGTATTTGATAACCGGATTCTTCGGACACAATTACAATTATGCGTACAGGCAGGCCCTCCAGGCGGACAAACCGTCTGGAGGGCCTGGGCTTAAGCTGACGGCGGTTCCCAATTTTCTCGCACGTAAAAAAGGCCGGCGGGAAACCCGCCGGCCAAAGGTTATGAAAACCAAAGCGCTCTGAGCGCCCGATTCCGTTCTATGATAAATGAGAAGCCGCCGATCAGTCGTGCGCTACCACGTCGGCGATGAAGTCACGCAGCACCTTTGCAGAATACTTCATCCGCTCCATCTCCTCGTCCGTCATGGAGATCTTCAGCGTCTTCGCGATACCCTCGCTGTTCACCACGCAGGGAAGGCTGATGGTGGAGCCCGCCAGATCGCCGTAGCTCTCATCCAGCACATGAGCAACCGGGAGAACCGTATTCTGATTCTTCAGGATGGACTCCACGATACGGAAGGCCGACATGGCGATGCCGTCAAAGGTAGCTCCCTTCAGAGAGATCACGTCCGCTCCCGCGGTGCGGGCCTTGGTGGCAATCTCAGTCTTTACCTCTTCCTTCTCCTGCTCATCCTCCGGGAGGAAATGGTCAATCGGCTCGCCGGCCACGTTCACGCTGCTCCAGATCGGAACCTGGGTATCCCCGTGCTCGCCCAGGATATATCCCTGAATATCGCGGATATCCACCTTGCAGCGGCGGCTCAGGAGATAGCGGAAGCGCGCGGTATCCAGAGAAGTACCGGTTCCGATGACGCGCTGCGCCGGAAGTCCCGTCTCCTTCTGAATCAGATAGGTATTCACGTCGACCGGATTGGACACAACGATGATCAGCGGATTCTCCGCGTACTTCATGATGTTCTGCGCGATGTCCCTGGCAATGCCGGTGTTCACCTTTGCCAGGTCAAGACGGGTCTGCCCCTCCTTGCGGGCCACGCCGGCGGTCACGATGATAATCTTCGCGTCCGCGCACTCCTCATATCCGCCCTGCTTGATGCGCACCTGGCTGTAGAACGCCGTGCCGTGCGAAATGTCGAGAGCCGCGCCCTTTGCCTTCTTCTCATTCACATCGATCAGCACGATCTCGCCGACCTGAGCGCGGAGCATCAGGGTGTAACAGATGGTCTCTCCCACATTTCCAGCGCCAATTACCACAATTTTGTTCGATGTCTCGCTGTGCATATCCGTTACCTCTCCTTCATTCATTTGTATAATATATGTCGATAAGTTTCAGCAACTTCTTGTATAATACCACATTGTTAAAGAAATAACAAGCCCCTCTGCAAAATTTTGTGTTCCCGGACGCATCCGCGTACAGGGGGCACAAATCCTCCCTATACGCGGGGTATGCTGTTCCGCCCCTTGCTTTTTCCGCAAAATTCGGGTATCCTTATGCTATCTCTTTATCTTTGGATTTCACGAACGAGGCGAAACGCAATGAACTACCTGTTGGACAGTCACACCCACACCGTGGCCAGCGGCCACGCCTACAGTACCGTTTTGGAGATGGCCCGCGCCGCCGCCGAAAAGGGACTGGAGCTCCTGTGCATCACCGACCACGCCCCCGGCATGGAGGGCACCACCTGCCGGGACTATTTTGCCAACAGCCGGGTCATCGACCGGGAGCTCTTCGGCGTGCAGATCATGGTGGGGGCGGAACTCAACCTGATGGACTGCGAGGGACGGATGGACCTGGACACGGCCATGCTCGCCAAGCTGGACCTGGCCATCGTCAGCCTGCACACCAAATGCCTGCCCACCGGCGGCTGTGCCGAGACGTACACCCACGGCCTGCTGGAGGCCATGAAAAACCCCTATGTCAACATCATCGGCCACCCCGACGACGGCCGCTACCCTCTGGACTACCCCGCGCTGGTCCGGGCCGCCGGGGAGGCGGGCGTGCTGCTGGAGGTAAACAACAGCTCCCTCACCCCCGGTTCCTTCCGGGTGGACGCTCCCCGCCACTGCGCCGAGATGCTCCGGGAGTGCAAAAAACAGGGCGTGCCCGTGGTGGTGGGCAGCGACGCCCACTTCTTCTCCTACGTGGGCCGGCATCAGTATGCCCAGGCTCTCTTTCAGGAGCTGGATTTCCCCGAGGAACTGGTGCTCAACCGGGACAGCGCCGCCTTCCGGGCCCACATCGCCGCCCGCCGGGCCCAGGCCTGAGAACATGGAACCTCCCATAAAACCGGAATGCGCCGGAGTGCTTGGCACTCCGGCGCATCTTTTTCAGGTATTGTGGTCGCTGACGTGGAACTGTTTCAGGTTGCCGATCTTGTGGCTGCGCCGCTCCAGCTCCTCCAGCACCGCCGCGAGCGGGATATCCTGGTCGGCCATGAGCACCATCAGGTGGTAGATCAGGTCGGAGATCTCCCCCACCGTGTCGGCCTGCACGCCGTTTTTGGCGGCGATGATGGTCTCGGCGGACTCCTCGCCCACCTTCTTCAGGATCTTATCCAGCCCCTTGTCAAAGAGGTAGCAGGTATAGGAGCCCTCCTGAGGGTGGGCCTTTCGGTCCAGCACCACCTGGTAGAGCCCCTCCAGCACGTCGTTTCCCTGCATGGGTCAGCACTCCTTTCCGTCCATGGGAATTTCGTTAAAAAAGCAGCTCCGCGCCCCCGTGTGGCAGGTGGGGCCCTCCGGGCGGCAGAGATAGAGCAGCGTATCGGTGTCGCAGTCGGTGACCATCCGCTTCACGTGGAGGAAATGGCCGGAGCTCTCGCCTTTGTTCCAGAGTTTCTGCCGGCTGCGGGACCAGAACCAGGCGGTCTTGGTCTTTAAGGTGCGCTCCACCGCCTCCCGGTTGGTAAAGCCCAGCATGAGCACGTCCCTGGTCGCCTCGTCCTGGATGATGACGGGGATCAGGTCGGATTTTTGAAAGAGTCGGTCCAGATCAAAGTCCATGCTTTGTCACCTCACCGGGATATTCCGGCCCCGCAGGTAGTCCTTCACCTGGGGGACGGTCAGCTCTCCAAAGTGGAAGAGAGAGGCGGCCAGGGCGGCGTCGCAGTCCGTCTCCGCAAAGACCTGGGCAAAGTGCTCCAGACTGCCGCAGCCGCCGGAGGCGATCACCGGGATGGACACGGCATCCGTGACGGCCCTGGTCATCCGGAGGTCAAAGCCCGCCTTGGTGCCGTCGGCGTCCATGGAGGTGAGCAGGATCTCCCCCGCCCCCAGGGCCTCGCCCTCCTTCACCCACTCGATGAGGTCCCGTCCCGTGGGCTTCCGCCCGCCGGAGACCACCACCTCCCAGCCGCCGTCTCCCCGGGCCCGGGCGTCCACCGCCAGCACCACGCACTGGGAGCCGAAGCGCTCCGCCGCCCGGGCAATCAGGCTCGGGTCGGCCACCGCCGCCGAGTTCACCGAAATCTTGTCGGCCCCCGCCCGCAGCAGCTCTTTAAAATCCTCCACCGTGCGGATGCCGCCCCCCACCGTCAGGGGGACAAAGACCCGCTCCGCCGTGCGCTCCACCACGTCGGCCACCGTTTTGCGGGCCTCATGGGTGGCGGTGATGTCCAGAAAGACGATCTCGTCCGCCCCCTGGTCCGAATAGTATTTGGCCAGCTCCACCGGGTCGCCCGCGTCCCGGATGTTCACGAAGTTGACCCCCTTCACCACCCGGCCGTCCCGCACGTCCAGGCAGGGAATGATGCGCTTGGCTAACATTGACTCCCCGCCTCCTTTACCGCCGCGGCCAGATCTACGGTCCCGGCGTAGTACGCCTTGCCGATGATGGCGCCGTAGAGGCCCATGGCCTGAAGTTTTTGTAAATCCCCGTTGCAGGAGACCCCGCCAGAGGCCACGATGCGGCAAGAGACCGCCTCCTGCAGGGCTTCCAGCCGGGCAAACGAGGGCCCGGAGAGCATCCCGTCGGTGGCGATGTCGGTGAAGATGAGGGTCTCCACCCCCAGCCGTTCCATAGACCGGGCGAAATCCAGGTAGTCCAGGCCCGAGGAGCGCTCCCACCCGGCGGTTTTCACGATGCCGTCCATGGCGTCGATGCCCACGGCCACGCGGGGGCCATACCGCTCCACGGCGGCGCGGACAAAGTCCGGGTCGCTCACCGCCGCCGAGCCGATGACCGCCCGCCAGACACCCAGGGCAAAGACCGCCTCCAGGTCGGCCATGGAGCGCACGCCGCCCCCCAGCTCCACGTTCAGGCCGGACTGCTCCGCCACCGCGCGGACGATGTCCCCGTTGCGCCGCGCGCCGCTGCGGGCCCCGTCCAGGTCCACCATGTGGATGTGCCGGGCCCCGGCGTCCCAAAACGCCCGGGCCGTGGAGAGGGGATCGTCCGAGACCTGGTGGGCGGTGGCAAAATCCCCCTTGTACAGGCGCACCGCCTTGCCGTCTTTCAGATCAATGGCCGGAAATAGGATCATCGGTTCAGTCCTCCGAAATTCTTCAAAATCTGGAGCCCCACCTCGCCGCTCTTCTCCGGGTGGAACTGACAGCCGTAGACGCCTCCATTTTGGACGGCCGCCGTCACCGCTCCGCCGTAATCCGTCCGGGCGACGACCTGCCCGGGGGCGCCGCTCACCCCGCAGTAGGAGTGGACGAAGTAGACATAGCTCCCCTCCTCCACCCCGGCAAAGAGGGGCGACGGGTTGGGAAAGGTCAGGGCGTTCCAGCCGATGTGGGGGAGCTTATAGGGGGTCTCGATCCGGCGGACGCTCCCGCTGACAAGGGATAATCCTTCACAGGTTCTCCCCTCCTCCCCCCGCTCAAAGAGGAGCTGCATCCCCAAACAGATGCCCAGAAGGGGTTTTTTCCCCGCCTGGGCCCGGATGGCCCCGTCCAGCCCCGTCCCGCGCAGCCGCTCCGCCGCGTCCGGGAAGGCCCCGACGCCGGGCAGGATAATGGCGTCGGCCCGCTCCAGCTCTCCGGCGTCGCCGGTGACGCGGGTGGAAAAGCCCAGGTAGTTCATGGCGTTTGCCACGCTCTTCAGGTTGCCCACGCCGTAATCCACAATGGCGGTATAGCCCATTACAGCACCCCCTTCGTGGAGACCACGCCCCCGCCCTCCACGCGCACGGCGTCCTTCAGGGCCAGGCCCAGGGACTTGAAGAGCCCCTCCGTGATATGGTGGGCGTTGGCGCCGTAGTGGCATTTCTGATGTAAGGTGAGTCCTCCATTTACCGCAAAAGCCCGCATGAATTCCTCGGTAAGGCAGGAATCGTAGCTCCCGATCATGGGCTGGGGCATGGCCGCGTCAAAGACCAGGAAGGGCCGGTTGGAGCAGTCCAGGGCGGTGAAGCACAGGGCCTCGTCCATGGGCACAAAGGCCGAGCCGAAGCGCCGGATGCCTGTTCGGTCCCCCAGCGCCTGCCGGAAGGCCTGCCCCAGGACAATGCCCGTGTCCTCCACCGTGTGGTGGCCGTCCACGTGCAGGTCCCCCCTGGCCTCCAGCTCCAGGCCGAAGCCCGCGTAGAAGGCCAGAGCGGTGAGCATGTGGTCAAAAAAGCCGATGCCCGTGGACACCGATACCTCCCCCCCGTCCAGGCAGAGGCCGGCGGCAATCTGGGTTTCCTTGGTTTTACGCTCAATAAAGTAGGCCCGGATGGGGGCGTCCCCCGCCCGGTACACCGGGATGTCCATGAAAATTCCTCCTTGCTGTCGGGCTCCGGATGCTCAATCCTCGAACCGCACCCGGATGGAGTTGGCGTGGGCGGTGAGCTTTTCGCTCTCGGCCAGGGCGATGATCTCCTCCCGGATGGGCTCCAGGGCCGTGCGGCTGTACTGGATCACGCTCATGGTCTTGAGGAAGCTCTCCACGCTCAGAGGGGAGAAGAACCGGGCGGTGCCGCTGGTGGGCAGCACGTGGTCGGGCCCGGCCAGGTAATCCCCCAGGGGCTCCGGCGACCAGGCCCCCAAAAAGACCGCCCCCGCGTTCCGGATGGAGGGCAGCAGGGCCCGGGGGTCCTCGGTGACGATTTCCAGGTGTTCCGGGGCGATCTCATTGGCCAGAGCGGCGCACGCCTCCAAATTCTCGCACACGATGGCGCAGCCGAAGTCCCGCAGGGAGCACTCCATGATCTCCGAGCGGCTGAGATACCCGGTCTGGCGGACGATCTCGGCGTCCACCGCCTCCGCCAGAGCCATGGAGTCGGTGAGAAGCACCGCCGAGGCCAGCTTGTCGTGCTCGGCCTGGCTGAGAAGGTCGGCGGCCACAAACTTGGGGTCGGCCGAGGCGTCGGCGATGACCAGCACCTCAGAGGGTCCGGCCACCATATCGATGTCCAGCGCGCCGTAGGCCAGACGCTTGGCAGCGGCCACATAGGCGTTGCCCGGGCCCACCAGTTTGTCCACCCGGGGGATGAACCCCGCCCCGTAGGTGAGGGCGGCCACAGCCTGGGCCCCGCCCACGGCAATCACCCGGTCCACGCCGGCGATCCAGGCGGCGGCCAGCACCGCCTGATTCAAATTCTCGGTGGGAGGCGTGACCATAATCAGCTCCTCCACCCCCGCCACCTTGGCGGGCACCGCGTTCATCAGGACGCTGCTGGGGTAGGCCGCCGTGCCGCCGGGCACATAGATGCCCACCCGGGTGAGCCCCCGGACCACCCGGCCGACGACACCCCCGTCGGGCGAGGTCCACTCCTGTGTCCAGGTCAGCAGCTTTTCATTATAATCCCGGATGTTGGCCGCGGCGTGCTCCATGGCCTTCACCAGGGGGGCGGGGCAGGCCCGATAGGCCGCCTCCAGCTCCTCCCTCGGGATCTCGCAGGGGGCCTTGCCGTCGAATTTTACGGAGTACTCCTCCACGGCCGCCCAGCCCCGCTTCTTCACGTCGTCCATAATGGCGGCGGCCGCGGCCTGGATGGCCTCGTTTTTGGACGCAGAGCGCTCCCGCATGGCGGCCATCACCGCCGGAGCCTGGGCGGCCGGTACAATCTGAATCACGCCTGTCCCCTCCGTTTCTCCAGCTCCGCCTCACAGCGGGTGATAAAATCTTCGATTTGGGCCTTGTGCAGCTTCATACTGGCGGTATTCACGATCAGCCGGGCGCTCACTGGGGCCACGTCCTCGATGGGCACCAGACCGTTCTCCTTTAAGGTAGCGCCCGTCTCCACAATGTCCACGATGCCGTCGGCCAGACCCAGGATGGGGGCCAGCTCCACGCTGCCCTCGATCTTGATGAGGTCCACATCCATCCCCTTCTTCTGGAAGAAGGCCCGGGCCACGTTGGGGTATTTGGAGGCCACCCGGCGGGTCTTGTACGTGCCGTAGAAGTCGCTGCCCGCCTGGACCGCCAGGGCGAAGCGGCACCGGCCGAAGCCCAGGTCCAGCACCTCGTAAAAAGAGCCGCCCTTCTCCAGAATGGTGTCCTTGCCCACGATGCCCAAGTCGCACACCCCGTGCTCCACGTAGGTAATCACATCGGGGGCCTTGGCCAGAACCGCCTCCAGCGGGTAGTTGGGCAGGGCGTGGACCAGCCGCCGCCCCGGATTCTGAATGGGGGAGCAGTCCAGGCCCATGGCCTCGAAGAGCTCCACGCTCTTGTCCTGCAGCCGCCCCTTGGTCAGGGCGATGCGCAGATTCTGGCTCATACCTCCACCGTCCTCTCTCCGTCGCGCTCCAGCACCAGCACCTGCCGGGCGCCCTTCTCCCGGGCCAGGGCCAGGGTCTCTTCCAGGCTCTCGCAGGGGGAGAGCTCGCTGCTCCCCGCCGGACGGCCGTCCACGGCGGTGAGGGCCCGGTCCAGCTCCTCGGGTGCGAAGTGAATGAGCGTCTGGAGGACGGGCAGCTCGGCGCTGGGGCGGCAGCGGGCCACCGCATCCACGTCCACGGCAAATCCGGTGGCCGGGGCGGAGCGCCCAAAGGAGGCCACCAGGCCGTCGTACCGCCCGCCGGAGAGGACGGCGTCCCCCGCCCCCTCCACGTAGCCCCGGAACACCACGCCGGTATAGTAGTCAATCTGATGGACCAGCCCCAGATCGAAGCGCAGATACTTCCCGTACCCCGCCCCGCTGAGAGCCCGGTAGAGCTCCCGCAGATAGGAGACGGCCTCGTTCTCCCCGGCCAGCTCCTCGGCCTCGTCCAGGACCTCCGGGCCGCCAAAGAGCCGGGAGAGCCGCAGCAGGGCCCCGCACGGGGCCTCCTCCCGCCAGGGCGCCAGGAAGTCCTTCAGGGCGGCAAAATTCTTGCCCTCGATGAGCCCGCGCATCTCCTCCACCTGCTCCTCGGTCATGTCCATCCGGGCGGCCAGAGAGCGGAAAAAGCCCGCGTGGCCCAGCTCGATGTGGAAACGGGCCAGGCCGCAGGCCCGCAGGGCGTCCACCGCCATGGCGATGACCTCCAGATCGGCCCTCTTCCCCGCTGCGCCGATGAGCTCGATGCCGCACTGGGCCGTCTCGCTGCGGCCCCCCCGGTGCTGGTCCCAGGAGCGGAACACCGGCTGGGCGTAGTAGAGCCGCTGGGGCAGGGGCAGGGCCTTGAGCTTGGTGGCCGCCACCCGGGCGATGGGGGTGGTGCAGTCCGGGCGCATGACCATGATCTTGCCGCTGCGGTCGATGATCTTGAGCATGGCCTCCTGAGGGATGGGGTTGCCCGACTGGAGGAAGAGGTCGTAAAACTCCACCTCAGGCGTGCTCACCTCGGCATAGCTCCGCCGGCGGAACAGGTCGGCGAGCACCGTCTGAACGCTCCGCCGGTCCCGGCACTCGGCAAAGAGCCGGTCCCGGGTCCCCTCTGGGGTGTTGATCCGATATTGCATTGGGTTCTCCCCTCTCGCTTTATCACTTTACCACGCTAATATACTATAGATCTCCTCCGCTGTCAAGCGGAAAAGGGCGCGGACCATGGCCGCGCCCTTTTTTACTCGTCCTTGCCGTCCTCCTTGTCCAGGAGAGCGGCCAGAACCTCGTTATAAATTCGCTCCGGCTTGGCCTGAAAGCCCTCGGAGAGGCGGGCGGCCTGCTCCTCGTTGACACAGAGCAGCTCGATGGTCATAATATTGCCCCCCTCGTCGTCCAGAGTCATCCGGGCCGTCAGACTGCCGTCCTTCCGGGGCAGGACCTGGGTGCGCACCTGGGCGTTGCGCCGCAGCACCCCGTTGAGCTTGGCCAGATTGGCGTTGCACTTGTGCTTGACGGAGAAAGGAAGGCTGCTCTCCCAGGCCTCCCCGTTGTGGCGGCCCTTGTCGGTGATGGAGTAGTGCTCCTCCTCCAGCTTCAGATGCCCCGTCTCCACCAGTTCGGCCACCGCCTCAGCAAAGTCGAAGTAGTCCACCCCCTCGTCGCACATCGTCAGCTCCGTGAGGGTGGGGAAATCAATGGGTGAGACCACCCGGGCCATGATATAGAGTACCAGGAATTTGATCTCCATCTTGTCGTGGATAAATCCGAACCGGCTCATGCGCTCTGCCGCCTTTCTGCGCCCGCGGCTCCTTTGTCCGCCGGGTCCGCCCAGAGTTCCAAAGTGTATTATACGGTATTTCCTCCCGCTTGGCAAGTCCGCCGCCCTTACTCCCCTCGCGGGGACCGCCAACAAAATTTTCCCGCTTTCCCGAAAAAACACTTGCATTCTCTCCGCTCCTGTGGTATCATAAATGAGCTGTCAGCGGAAACCCGCTGGCGTATGCGCCAGTAGCTCAGTTGGATAGAGTGTTTGGCTACGAACCAAAAGGTCGGGGGTTCGAATCCCTTCTGGCGTACCACGTCGGAGCAAAGTCCGCTTTGCTCCGACGTCTTTTTATGCCTGCGGCAAAAAAGACGTCATCCGCCCGCTCCCTTGCTCCTCCTTTCCAACTGCGACCCGCTGCGCTGGGCTCGCAGTTGGTGGGCCGCCCTGCGGGCGGCATTTTTCCCCATTAAGAAATATCGATTTTAACCGTCCCTTCCATGGCGAGTGTTCTTATGGCATTTGAAATGCTGCAAGAACACTCGCCTTTTTTATTTTCCTCCGGCGATGGCGGATGGAGCGTATCGGGGCCGGCCGGGAGCATGGCCCGTTATGAGGCTATCGCCTCTCCGGAGGCCGTCCACGCCTATTTCACAAGCCTGCTGGAGCGTCCGATTTCTGTTATCCAGCGATTTCCCGGAGCCTGTTTTGATCGGTAAGTTCAATGGAGCCCCGGCGCAGCCGGACAGCCCCTTCCTTCTGAAAGTAACGCAGCATTCGAGTAATGACCTCCCGGTGGGAACCTAAATGATTGGCAACGGTCTCATGTGTGATGCTCAGTTCATTGCTCCCCTCAATAGCGGCCTCTTCCAACAGAAAAGCCGCTACCCGCTGATCCATATGCTTCCACATGACCTGCTCTATCAGCCACATGACCTCGGAGAACCGGCTTGCCATCAGCTCGTTGGTATAGTTGGAGACCGGGGCGGATACCTCCATGATACTCTGGTAGATCTCTGCAGGGATTATCCAGAGTTCCGTATCTTTCTCGGCCTGGACGGTAATTTCAAACTGGACAGAGCGCATCATGCAGGAGGCCGAGAACAGGCAGAGATCCCGGTCGAACAAGCGGTAAAGGGTGACCTCCCGGCCCTCGTCTGACAGGATATAGGCCCGAAGCTGTCCGGTCTTTACCAAAAGCAGCCCGGTGCAGTCCGCCTCCCCATTGTGGAGCACGGCGCCTTTTTTTGCAGTTCGGAACATCAGATGGTTACGGATCTGTTCCTGCTCTTCCGGCCGGAGTTTGCTCCAGATCGGGAAAATCTCCGGAAAGGTCATCCTGCACGCACCACCTTTTCATATTTTTTTGAAAATTATCATTGCTGATGACCGCAGCCGGCGCGGGTACGGCCCTGTTTTTTGCCTCTTTTATTCGCGCATGGCAGTTTGAAAAAATGTTATACAACTGCGGGAGCTTCTCGATGGAGCTTCCGATACTCCCGGGGCGTGACCAGATAGAAGCGCTTGAACTGTTTTGCAAAATTGCTGGGGCTGTCGAAGCCGCAGCGGACTGCGATGTCTGAAATGCTGTCTGTATGATTTGTAAGGAGCAGTTCCGCCCCCTGCATGATCCGGTATTTCAGCAGATATTGCATGGGAGAGGTCTGGAGCGTTTTTTGAAAACAGCGCAGGCATTCCCGTTCGCTGACATCCGCCGCTTTCGCGATCTCCGGCAGAGCAAGCTCGCCGGCGAAATTCCGGTGTACATAGTCCAGCATTTTCTTGATTCGCAAGTCGTCCTGATGCAAGAGCGGCGCTTCCCGGTCAAACTGCGATTGAAATTGCTGGCAGAGAAAGAAGCAGATCCGGGAGAGGTTTTCCCGCACCGTAAATTCAAAGCCGGCATGATCTCCGGCCAGTGCCTCAAAGGCGCAGCGGAACCAACCGGCGATGCGCTCCCGGTCATCAGGGGCAATTTGATAGCCGGTGAAGGAACTGCAGGAGATCAGCGGCTTCATATATTTTTTGGCAAATGCGGAATTGCTGTCTCCTGTAATGAGGGCCGGGCTGAACACAAGAGAACGCAGGGTCCCCTCCGGAGCCGCGGCCGCGTGGTGAAGGACGTTGGAATTGACCGCCGCCAGATCCCCTTCTCTCAGCACAATGGAGGACGCCGGCGTCCTGAGGATCATCTGCCCATCTTGAATATACACAAGCTCCATTTCCTCGTGCCAGTGCCACGGGATGCCGTCATCCGGCCGGTCCGTGTGATGGGACGCGTAGCCGGCGCAGGGAAACTCCAGGCTTCCATGGGGCTGAAGCTCCCGTGATACCCGGTTCAGGTTCAATCCGCATTCCTGCAACGCCATACCGTATCCTCCCGCTCTTCATTCTGGCGATTTAATTATATTATATGGCCAGATTTCAATTGTATCAAGTGTAATTTGGCGGTATCCTTTTAGCAGACTAAGTGGGAGGATGATATTGTGTTTCATCTGTTGCTGGCTGTTATCTATTTGGCCTTTATTTGCCTCGGCCTGCCGGATTCTCTTCTGGGTTCCGCCTGGCCCGCCATGTATCAGGAGTTCTCCGTACCCGTATCCTTCGCCGGCGGGATCTCCATGATCATCTCGATAGGAACCATCATTTCCAGCCTGCACAGCGACCGGCTCACCCGCAGGTTGGGTACGGGCAAAGTGACCGCCTTCAGCGTCCTCATGACCGCCATCGCGCTCTTCGGCTTTTCCATCAGCCATTCCTACCTTGCCCTGTGCCTGTGGGCGGTCCCCTACGGTCTGGGCGCCGGAAGCGTGGACGCCTCGCTGAACAACTATGTGGCGCTCCACTACGCCAGCCGGCACATGAGCTGGCTCCACTGCATGTGGGGCGTCGGCGCCTCGCTGGGGCCCTATGTGATGGGATACGCCCTGACCGGCGGTTCCGGCTGGAACGGGGGCTACCGCGCCATTGCAATCCTCCAGTTTGCCTTGACCGCCATCCTGCTTATCAGCCTGCCTCTGTGGAAAACGGGACAAAGGCCCGGCGAAGCCGCCGCGCCTTCTCAGCGCGAGCAGTCCCTCACACTGGCCCAGATCGTCCGCATTCCCGGCGCGAAAGAGGTCATGGTGACGTTTTTCTGCTACTGTGCCTTGGAGCAGACTACCGGGCTCTGGGCGAGCAGTTACCTGGTGCTGCGTCAGGGGCTGCCAGCCGATACCGCGGCGGGATTTGCGGGTATGTTTTTTGCGGGAATCACCATTGGCCGTGCGCTCAGCGGGTTTCTGACCCTGAGATTGAACGATACGCAGCTGATCCGTCTGGGACAGGGGATGATTCTGGCCGGAGTTTTGTTTTTGAGCCTGCCCTTTGGAACCGGAAGCGCCCTTGCCGGACTGGCGCTGATCGGGCTTGGGTGCGCGCCGGTCTATCCCTCCATCATCCATTCCACGCCGGAGCACTTCGGCTCGGAGCGCTCTCAGGCGATGATCGGCGTGCAGATGGCGTCCGCCTATGTGGGGACCTGTCTGATGCCGCCAGTGTTCGGACTGATCGCAAATCATGTCAGTGCCGCGCTCTTGCCGCTTTACCTGCTGCTGATTCTGGTGCTCATGATATTGATGCACGAGATCATGCTGAAAAAAGTAAGAAGGTAACGCTATGCTGAATATCAAGATTCTACTCGTTCCCGATTTGGAGAAACTGACTCGGCTCATTGCCCAAAGCAAAGGGAAGGTTTTCCTGCTGCAGCAGAATCGGACGCTTTATGATTTGACGGAAGAAAATGCCAATATGGATTTCTTAAAAGAAGAAGTCCGAAATCGAAGAGAAATTGACATATATTTATCAGAGAAAGAGGATTACTTCCGTTTCATTTATTATTTTCTCGCTGCGAAGCAAAGAGAAGATTGACAAGATAACGGCAGACGGTTTTGCCGTCATCAGCGGCCCCGCACAATGGGGATGGATATTACGAAGACAGGGCGGCTGGATCTCAGCCGCCCTGTTTGTGTTAAGTTCTCGCCATCCCGTCCACGCTCAGCACCACGCCGGTAATGTAGGACGCTTCATCGGAAGCCAGGAAGGCAAACGCGTTGGCGATGTCCTCCGGCTGACCCAGCCGGCCCAGCGGGATCTGCCTGATCAGGGGCTCGATGACTTCTTTGGGGACGGCCTTCATCATATCGGTCTCCGTGATGCCGGGAGCCACCGCATTGACCCGGATTCCTTTGGGTCCGAGCTCCCGGGCCAGGGATAGGGTCAGTCCGTTGACGGCGAACTTGGACGCGGGGTAGGCGACGCCGCTGGCCTGGCCGGAAATGCTGACCATGGAGGAGGTGGAGAGAATCACGCCCTTCCCCCGGGGCGCCATATACTCGACGGCGGCCCGCGCGGCGTTGAAAACGCCCTTCACGTTCAGCTCCATGACCTTCTCAAAGGTCTCCTCGGTATATTCGGTGAACGGAGTGCTCTCTGACACACCGGCGTTGTTCACCAGAATATCTATGCAGCCGTAGGCCTCTACAACCTTTCGGAACGCGGCTCGGACCGACTCCAGACTGGACAGATCAGGGCTGATCCCCGTCACAGCCGCCTCAGGGTATTTTTCCCGCAGCTGTGCGGCGGCTTTGTCCGCGTTGGCCTGAGAACTTGCTGTCAGGATGACGGCAGCGCCTTCCTTCAAAAATTTATCCGCAGTGGCAAACCCGATGCCCCGGCTTCCGCCGGTGATGATGGCGACTTTATCTTTCAGTTTCATGGAAGTCCCTCCTTATGCTTGATTTCTGAACTTAGTATAACCGGTTGGGAAGATGTTCTCCGTGATATGATCACAGTCGGCGGTGGATGGGGAGAACCCGGCTTGTTTCTGCATGGCGGTTCTCTCCTTCCACAGCGTCTCTACGCTTCATAAATCATGTCGATCCCGATTTGCAGGGTCTCCCCATCGATCGCCCCCGTGGCCTGCGCCACCGCATGGCCCTCCGCATCGATGAAGTAGGTGGTCGGCAGAGAGTACGCCCCATAGGCGATGGCCGCGTCGGAAGCGGTGTCATAGAGCACCGGGAAGGTGTAACCCTGCTCCGCGATGAACTCCTGGGCGGTCTCCAGCGTCTCCCGGCCGCTGGTCATGTTGATCATCAGGAACTGGATCTCTTCGCCCAGCTCCTCGTATTTCGCCTGAAAATCCGGCATCTCCAGCTGACACGGCCCGCACCAGCTGGCCCAGAAATTCATGACCACGGGTTTCCCAACATAGTCGGACAGATGGACCTCATTCCCATCCCCGTCGTAGACCGTAAAATCCGGAGCGGGGACCGGTTCCGGTTCCTTTGCGCCGGCATCCGCCCCGCCGTCGGCACTGCCTTGCTCCTGGGTCCCCTGGGCGGACAGCTGATTGGGGGCCATGGAGGAACTCAGCCTGGTATAGAGCAGATACGCCGCTCCCAGCAGGAGGACAAAGACGAGCAGAAGAATCAGCACAGTTTTCTTTTGCTTCATACCATCACCTCAACTGAGCAGGGCGAGCAGACGCCCCAGCATTCCGGTAGCCATCAAGACGCCGAGCAGTACCAGCAGGATACCGCAGACCGTATTGATGACGCCATAGTGTTGTTTGATCCACTGAAACGCGAATTTCAAATAATCAATCAGCACCGCGCTGAGCAAAAACGGGATGCCGAGGCCAAGGGAATAGGCCAGCAGCATCATAATGCCCTCCAGCACATGCCCCCGCTGAGAGGCCAGCATCAGCGCGGAACCCAGAAAGGCCCCCACGCACGGAGTCCAGCCGACAGAAAAAATGATGCCGAACAGCATGGAAGAAAAAAAGCCCATGGAGTCTGTCTTTACCGCCCGGCGGCTCCCCCGAAAGAGCGTAAATTGAAATACGCCCAAATAGCTCAGGCCGAAAAAGATGACTACAACGCCTGAAACGAGGTTCACCGCCGTCTGGTGTGCCCGGAGAAAGCCCCCCACTGTGCCGGCCAGCGCGCCCAGCGCCACAAAAATCAAGGTAAACCCGGCGACAAAGCCTGTGGCCCCGATAAGGGTTTTCCGTGTGCTCCGCTCCCCTCCCCCTGCGAAATAGGAGATATAGATTGGCAGCATGGGCAGCAGGCAGGGAGAGATGAAGGTAATCATGCCCTCCAAAAAGGAAATTACATACTGCATTTGTCCTGACACTCCCTTCCGATTAGGCCAGACAACAGCCAGCCGATGATTCCCGTATAAACCATGGAAGTTAAGGGTCTGGCGGTGATGATGCAGGTCCCGGTGAAACAGCCCGCCAGAAAATCGCAGCCCAGGCCGGACAGCGCGCCGGACGCGGGGAACCGTGTTGGCCGAATCCACGTTTTCAAGCTGCCTTTCATTCGAAGAAAACCTCCGTTTCTTCTGTAGGTTTGATTTATTATATCTTTTACAGGGCGCGGCTTCAGTGACAAAATCACAATGGTGAGAGCAAAACGGCTGCCAAGGATTTCAGTTTCCCCGACAGCCTATTTTTTGAAGCGGACAACATCGTTCGGCGTACAGCCGATGATGTCGCACAGCTTCTCCAGTGTGAGCAATGTAATATTTCTGTTCTTCTTCAGCGAGTCGAGCGTCTTATTGTCGATCCCGTTTTGCAGGAGATAATATTGTGTGATATTCCGCTCCCTCATCGTATCCCAAAGCGGGCTGAAATCAATCAAATAGGACACCGCCCTCTTACAAACTGTACTGTGTAAATTATAGGGGGGAGAATCCAAAACCAGTATTGTGGATATACACACAATACCTCCTGATGGAATTATGTTCAAAAACTGCTGTTTTACCGGTCAGCACCCCGAAAAACTCCGGCCCCCGGAAACGCTGGTCATAGTGAAGCTGGACGCTGCGATTCAGGATTTGTGATCTGGAGCGGAGTCAAGGTGCTGATTAAGCGAAAACGCTATATTCGAACCGCATGCAAACTGGAGCTTGTGTGTGCCTCTAAACCAGGCGTAGAAAAAAGGCCATCAGCATGATATAATATTAATATATTGTGCGCAAGGCTCTTTCCCACGGAAAGAAGCACAGAGCATGTAGCATATTTTCCGGAAGTACAACCGCATTTACCGGATGCAGATGCAAGGCAGGAAAATCAGCAATTTCAAGGAGTTTCCGATCGATGATAAAAATTTTGTTCGTTTGCCACGGCAACATTTGTAGAAGCCCGATGGCCGAGTTTGTGATGAAAGACCTGGTGGACAAGGCCGGGTTGTCCTGCCAGTTTGAGATCGCCTCCGCTGCGACGAGCAGCGAGGAGCTGGGGAATCCGGTCTATCCGCCCGCCCGGCGGAAACTCGCCGAGCACGGGATCTCCTGCGCAGGAAAGACCGCCGTGCGGCTGAAACCGTCCGACTACGGGAAGTACGACTACCTGCTGGGAGCGGAAGGGCGCAACGTGACCAACATGCTGCGCATCCTGGGGGGCGACCCGGAGGGTAAGGTGGGACGCATTCTGGATTTCTCTTCCCGCCCCCGGGACATTGCCGACCCCTGGTACACCGGCGATTTTCAGCGCACCTGGGAGGACCTGGCTGAGGGCTGTCAGGCGCTTCTGGACCATCTGCGGGAGGAATATCCCGCGCTTTCGTCGGAAAAGCCCCTTTAAGGCTTGCAATTCCCTCCGGCTCCAGTGTATAATAACTAAGTTATGGCGACGCAGCAGCGCCAAAATCAAGATTAGGAGTGAATAACATGCCCGACGAGCTGAATACCCCCGTGATGGCCCAGAACTTTATCCATGATTTCATTGACGAGGATATCGCGCAGGGCGGTCAGTTCCAAGGCATGACCGTCCATACCCGCTTCCCTCCCGAGCCCAACGGCTATCTGCACATCGGCCACGCCAAGGCTATTTTCATCGACTTCGGTACGGCGGAAAAGTACGGCGGACTGTGCAACCTGCGTATGGACGACACCAACCCCACCAAGGAAGACGTGGAGTACGTGGACGCCATTCAGGAGGACATCCACTGGCTGGGCTACGACTGGGGCGACCGGTTCTTCTACGCCTCCGACTACTTTGAGACGATGTACGACTGCGCCGTTTCCCTCATCAAAAAGGGACTGGCCTACGTCTGTGAGCTCACGCCCGACCAGATGCGCCAGATGCGGGGCGATGTGAACTGTCCCGCCCAGTGCCCCTATCGGGACCGCCCCGTGGAGGAGAGTCTGGATCTCTTTGCCCGGATGCGGGCCGGGGAGTTTCCGGACGGCTCCATGACCCTGCGGGCCAAGATCGACCCCTGCTCGGGCAACTTTAACATGCGCGACCCGGTGATCTACCGCATCAACCACATGCACCACCACCGGCAGGGGGATAAATGGTGCATCTACCCCATGTACGACTTTGCCCACCCCATTGAGGACGCCCTGGAGGGCATCACCCACTCCCTGTGTTCTCTGGAGTTCGAGGATCACCGCCCCCTCTACGACTGGGTCATTCAGCACTGTGATCTGCCCTCCAAGCCCCGGCAGATCGAGTTCGCCCGCCTGGGCATCAACCACACCGTCATGAGCAAGCGCAAGCTCCGCCAGCTGGTGGAGGAGGGCCGGGTCTCCGGCTGGGACGACCCGCGGATGCCCACCCTGTGCGGCCTGCGCCGCCGGGGCTATACCCCCCGCTCCATCCGCAATTTCTCCGAGCGCAACGGCGTGAGTAAGGCCGCCTCCACCGTGGAGTACGCCTTTTTGGAGCACTGCCTGCGGGAGGATCTGAACGAGAGCGCCCAGCGGCGCATGGCGGTCCTGCGCCCGGTGAAGCTGATTCTGACCAACTACCCCGAGGGACAGAGCGAGACCTTCACGGTGGAAAACAACCCCAACCGCCCGGAGGACGGCACGCGGGAGGTCCGTTTCTCCCAGGAAGTGTATATCGAGGCCGAGGACTTTTTGGAGGTCCCGGTACCCAAGTATAAGCGCCTCTACCCCGACGGACCCGAGTGCCGTCTGAAGGGGGCCTACGTGATCCGGTGCACCGGCTGCGCCCGGGACGAGGCGGGCAACCTCACCGAGATCTACGCCACCTACGACCCGGACAGCCGGGGGGGCGACCCCGCCGACGGGCGCAAGATCAAGGGCGCAACCATCCACTGGGTGGACGCCGCCACCGCCGTGGATGCGGAGATCCGCCTGTACGACAACCTCTTCTCCGACCCGGAGCCCGACGCCGGGGACAAGAATTTCCTGGACTGCCTGAACCCCAACTCTCTGGAGATTCTCCCCCACGCCAAGGTGGAGGCCGGTCTCGCCGGGGCGCAGGCCCCCGCCTCCTTCCAGTTCCTGCGGCAGGGTTACTTCTGCGTGGACAACAAGGACTCCACCCCGGAGCATCTGGTCTTTAACCGCTCGGTGAGTCTGAAGGACTCTTTCAAGCCCGGAAAATAAGGAAAGAGGGGCCGGTTATGTACCACTTCCGCAACGACTACTCCTTCGGGGCCCACCCCCGGGTGCTCCAGGCTCTCTCCGCCACCAACCTGGAGGGCAATCCCGGCTATGGGGAGGACTCCTACTCCGCCCGGGCCCGGGAACTGATCCGCGCCGCCTGCGGCTGTCCGGAGGCCGCGGTGGCCTTCCTGGTGGGGGGAACCCAGACCAACGCCACCGCCTGTTCTTTCCTTCTCCGGCCCTGGGAGTCCGCCCTCTGCCCCGTCTCCGGACACCTGAACGGGCATGAGTCCGGCGCGTTTGAGGGCACTGGACATAAAATCCTCCCTGTCCCCGCCGACGCGTCCGGGAAGATCTCCACCCGGGATCTGGAACCCCTGGTGATCCAGCACCGGGACCCCCATCTCACCCGGCCGGGGCTGGTCTATCTCTCGGACGCCACCGAGAACGGCGGTGTGTACACAAAGGACGAGCTCACCGCCCTCTCGGATTTCTGCCGCGCCAACGGGCTGTTTCTCTTTGTGGACGGCGCCCGCCTGGGCTGCGCCCTCACCTCCCCGGCCAACGACCTGGCGCTGCCCGACCTGGCCCGGCTGTGCGACGCCTTCTCCATCGGCGGCACCAAAAACGGCGCTCTCTTTGGCGAGGCGCTGGTATTCCCCCGCCCAGCTCTGGCGGAGGAGTTCTTCCGGATGCAGAAGCGGATGGGCGCGGTGCTGGCCAAAGGCTGGCTGATCGGCGTGCAGTTTGAGGCCCTCTTTGTCGATGGGCTCTACTTCGACCTGGCCCGCCATGCCGACGAGATGGCCCGGCGCCTCCAGGACGGCCTGCGGTCCCTGGGCTGGACGCTGTGGGTGGATTCCCCCACCAACCAGGTATTTGTGATCGTCCCCAATGCGCTCTTGCCCCGGCTGGATGCGGTCTGTACTTATGAGGTCTGGTGCCCCTATGATGCGTCCCGCACGGTCGTGCGCCTGGTCACCTGCTTTCAGACCTCGCCGGCCGATGTGGACGGGCTGCTCACATCTCTGCCCCTTCTCCCGGTTTAAGAACCCAATCGAAAGGAGGTCCCATGAACTCAAACGAGCTGCTGAAACTGCGCATCCCCAACGCCATTTACCGCCTGGGCCAGCTTCTGGAGATTCTCGTCTCCCTTCTGGTTGTCGCCGCAATTGCCCTGTCTCTGCGCTCGGTGGTCCACTCCCTGGGTCTGGTTGCCGCAGATCCCACCGACATCTCCCGTTTCCAGGAATTCCTCACCACTGCCTTTACCGTAGTCATCGGCATCGAGTTCCTGAAAATGCTCAGCCGGCACAGTATGAGCACGGTGGTGGATATCCTGCTCTTCGCCGTGGCCCGGCAGATGGTCATCGAGCACACTACGCCTCTGCAAAACCTCATCATGATTATGGCCATCGGCCTGCTCTTCCTTATCCGAAAGTACCTCTTTATTCCGGAGCTGGACAGCCGTCCCTCCATCATTTTTGGTCCCCATCCCGGCCGGGAGAAGGAGCCGGCGGCAGATCAGGCGGAGAAATCCGCCGCCGGTTCGCCGAAGAATTGACCGCTCTCCCTATGCAATGCAAAGCGCCCCGTGAAGTCCGGACTTCACGGGGCGCTCCATTTATTCGCTCACTGCTCGCCCATGAGCAGGTACATTACCGCCTTCTGGGCGTGGAGGCGGTTCTCCGCCTCGTCAAAGATCTCTTCGGCGTGGGCCTCAAAGACGCCGGCGGTGATCTCCTCCCCCCGGTGGGCGGGCAGGCAGTGCTGCACCATGCAGGCGGGATTGGTCACCTTCATCAAATCCTCATTGACCTGGTAGCCGGCAAAGGCGGCCCGCCGCTGGGCGGCCTCCTCCTCCTGCCCCATGGAGGCCCACACGTCGGTAAACACCACGTCGGCCCCCCGGGCCGCCTCCAGCGGATCGCGCACCAGGGTAAATTTCCCGGCGTAGGGGGCGCTGTTGGCGAAGGCGAGGACATCAGGGTGCGGGTCGTACCCCTCCGGACAGGCGACCGACACCTCCATCCCCACCTTCAGGCCACCCACAATGAGGGAGTTGACCATGTTGTTGCCGTCCCCGATGAAGCACATCTTCAGGCCCTCCAGCTTGCTCTGGTGCTCCCGGATGGTCATCAGGTCGGCCAGCACCTGGCAGGGATGGGCGAAGTCGGTGAGGCCGTTGATGACCGGAATGTCGGCATACTGGGCCAGCTTCTCTACCTCCTCCTGGGAGTAGGTGCGGATCATGATGCCGTCGCAGTAGCGGGAGAGCACCCGGGCCGTATCCTCCACCGGCTCGCCCCGGCCGATCTGGCTCTCCTTGCTGGAGAGGAAGAGGGCGTGGCCGCCCAGCTGGAACATGCCCGTCTCAAAGGAGACCCGGGTGCGGGTGGAGTTCTTTTCAAAAATCATGGCCAGGGTCTTGCCCTGGAGATAGTTGTGGGTCAGGCCGTGCTTTTGGTTGTACTTCATCTGGTCAGCCACGTTCAGAATCCGTAAAATCTCCTCTTTGGAGAGATCCAGCAGTTTGAGCAGGTCTTTCATTGTCTCACCTCATCCGAAAATTCGGGTTCTTCCATCCCCCGCAGGGTCTCCTCCAGGACGGCGAGGCCCTGGTCCAGCTCCTCCCAGGTAATGGTCAGCGGGGGCAGGAAGCGCAGCCCCGGTCCCGCCGTCAGCGTCAGAAGTCCCGCCCGGTTCAGCCGGGCGCTCAGGTCCTTATTGGAATAGCCCGGGGCCACCTCCACGCCGATCATCAGGCCCAGCCCCCGGGTCCGGCCCAGGCTGGGCAGGGCCATCGCCTCAATCCGGCGGCGCAGGTAGGCCCCCTTCTCCCCCACTTCTTTCAGCAGGGCCTCATCCAGAATCTCCAGCACCGCCAGGGCGCCGGCGGCGCACACCGGGTTTCCGCCAAATGTGGAGCCGTGGGTCCCCGCGCCCAGGGTATCCCGGCACTTCTCCCCCACCAGGAAGCCGCCCATGGGCAGCCCGCCGGCAATGCCCTTGGCAAAGGAGAGGGCGTCGGGGGTCACGCCGTACTGCTGGAAGGCGAAGAGGGTCCCCGTGCGGCCCACGCCGGTCTGGACCTCGTCCACCAGGAGGAGCCAGTTGTTGCGCGCACAGGTCTCAGCCACCGCCTGAACATAGTCCTTCTCCAGGGGGAGCACGCCGCCCTCGCCCTGCACCAGCTCCAGGAGGACGGCGCACACGTCTCCCTTCCCCTCTTCCCCGGCCAGCGCCTGGAAATCCCCGGCGTTCAGGTAGCGAAACCCCTCGGTAAAGGGGAAGAAGTAGTTGTGAAGGGCCTCCTGTCCGGTGGCGTTGAGGGTGGTGATGGTCCGGCCGTGGAAGGAGTTGTTTAAGGTCAGCACCGTGCTCCGGCCCGGCCCATACCGGTCAAAGCTGTACTTCCGGGCCAGCTTGATGAGCCCCTCATTGGCCTCCGCGCCCGAATTGCCGAAGAAAACCCCCGCCATCCCGGTTCTCCGGCACAGCTCCCGGGCCAGCTTGGCATAGGGCTGGGTATAGTAGAGATTGGAGATGTGGGCCAGCTTGCCCGCCTGCTCCGTGATGGCGGCGACCCACTTGGGATGGGCCGTACCCACCGAGAGCACCCCGATGCCCGAGGTAAAGTCAATATACTTCTTGCCCGCCAGATCATACAGCGTGGCGTTGGAGCCGTGGTCGATGTCCACGTCGTTGCGCGCGTAGGTCTGGAGCGTATAATGGTGGTCCAGAGCCACCAGTTCTGCGTGATTCATCCGATCCACCTCTCAGTGCAGCAGTGTGCCGATGCCCGCGTCGGACAGGAGCTCGATAAGAATGGAGTGGGGAATGCGCCCGTCCAGAATGACGGCGTCCCGCACCCCCGAGCGGACCGCCTCCACACAGCAGCCCACCTTGGGGATCATGCCCCCCTGAATGACCCCTTCCTTCATCAGCAGCGGGACGTCGGAGAGCGCCACCTCAGGCAAAAGCGTGGACTCGTCCTGGGGGTCCCGCAGGAGTCCCCGCACATCGGTGAGGAGGAGGAGCTTTTCTGCCTTCAGCGCTACGGCCAGCTTGGCCGCTGCCGTGTCGGCGTTGATGTTGTACGCGTTCTCCCCGTCCACTCCCTGGGCCACGGTGGAGACCACGGGGATATACCCCTCCTTCAGGCTGTCCTCCACCGGGGCGGGGGATACCTGGACGATCTCCCCCACCAGGCCGTACTTCTCGTCCAGCATTCTGGCCTGGAAGAGACCCGCGTCCATTCCGCACAGGCCCAGGGCCCGGCCGCCCCGGCGGTTCAGGGTGGCCACCAGATCCTTGTTCACCTTACCGCAGAGGACCTGCTGCACGATGTCCATGGTCTCCCCGTCGGTATAGCGCAGTCCGTCCACGAAGCGGGACTCCTTGCCGATCTTCCGGAGCATGGCGCTGATCTCCGGCCCGCCGCCGTGGACCACCACCACGTGTACGCCCACCAGATTGAGGAGAATGATGTCGCTGATGACCGCCTCCCGCAGCTCCTGGGAGATCATGGCGTTGCCGCCGTATTTGATGACCACCGTTTTCCCGTAAAATTTCTGAATGTAGGGCAGGGCCTCGGCCAACACCTGCGCCCGCGTCACCACAGGGTCCGACATGCGCTCGCCCCCTTAGGTCCGGTAGTCGCCGTTGATGCGCACATAGTCGTACGTGAGGTCGCACCCCCAGCAGGTGGCCTCCTCCTTCCCCTCGTGGAGGGTGATGTCGATGATCACCTCGTCCTGGGAGAGGATGCTCTTGGCCGCCTCCTCGTCAAAGTCCAGGCCCATACCCTGACGGCAGACCTCCACCTCCCCCACGGCGGAGGCGAATTTCATGTCCACGTACTCGGGGCGGAAGGGGGCCTTGGAATAGCCCATGGCGCACAGCACCCGGCCCCAGTTGGCGTCGGCGCCGAACATGGCGGCCTTCACCAGGGGGGATGCCACCACCGCCTTGGCCAGGCGCTCGGCGCTCTCCTCGCTGCGGGCCTGGTGGACGGTGCAGGTCACCAGACGGCTGGCCCCCTCGCCGTCGCCGGCGATGCAGCGGGCCAGGTACTCGCACACCTGGCGCAGGGCCTTTTGAAAGACGGTATAGTTGTCGTCTTTCCACTCGATCTGGTCGTTTTCCGCCATGCCGTTGGCCAGGACCACGCACATGTCGTTGGTGGAAGTGTCCCCGTCCACCGTGACCCGGTTAAAGGTGCGGGGCACCGTCTCATGGAGGGCCTCGGCCAGCATCTCCTCGGTGATGGCGCAGTCGGTGGTGAGGAAGGCCAGCATGGTACCCATATTGGGGTGGATCATGCCCGAGCCCTTGGCGATGGCGCCGATGGTGACGCTCTTGCCACCCAGAGTGAAGGTGACGGCGGTCTCCTTCTTCTCGGTGTCGGTGGTCATGATGGCGTGGGCCGCCGCGTCGGAACCCTCTTTGCTCAGGGCCTGGACCACCTCCGGCATTCCCTTCTGGATGGCGGCGATGTTCAGCGTCTGGCCGATGACGCCGGTGGAGGCCACCACGAAGTCGGCGGCCTTACGGCCGGTGGCCTGGGCGGCGTACTGGCACATCTCCTCGGCATACTCGTGGCTCAGGGGGCAGCAGGCGTTGGCGTTGCCGCTGTTGGCCACAATGCCCCAGGCGGTGCCGTCCTCCAGGTGGTCCATAGTCACGTAGATGGGGGCGGCCTTCACCCGGTTCATGGTATATACCGCCGCCGCCGTACATTCCCGCTCGGAGAGAATGAGGGCCAGATCTTTTTTGTCCTTGTTGTGGGTCTTTACGCCGCAGTGCACCCCTCCGGCCACAAAGCCCTTGGGAGCGGTGACGCCGCCGGAAATCTGTTTCATGGTGGAATGCTCCTCTCTATGGGGGGCCGTGCCCCGCCGCTTATAAATTCAGGCCCGTGGTCTCGTCCAGGCCCAGCATCAGGTTCATATTCTGCACCGCCGCGCCGCTGGCTCCCTTGCCCAGGTTGTCGAAGAGGGCGGTAATCACGCTCTGCCGCTCATGGCCGCCCACCACCAGCTCCAGCCGGTCGGTCCCCGCCAGAGTATTGGCGGGGAGCAGCTCCCCCTCCCGGGCAAAGCGCACCGAGATCAGCTTCTGTCCGGCGTAATAGGCCGAGAGCACGTGGTAGAGCTCCTCCGCCGTGGGCTGGCCCAGGAGGTATTTGTTGTGCAGCTGCACGGTGACCGCCATACCTTTATAATAGTCGTCCACCACCGGGCAGAACACCGGACTCTGACTCAGGCCGGCCACCTGCTGCATCTCGGGCAAATGCTTGTGGCAGAGGTTGAGGCCGTAGAGCCGGGGGCTGGACAGGGCCGCGTCCTTCTCCCCTTCTTCGTACTGGGCAATCATGCGCTTCCCCCCGCCCGAGTAGCCGGTGAGGGAGAAGCAGGTCAGCGGGTAATCCTCCGGGAGGATGTGCAGCTTGACCAGGGGCGCCACACCGGCCAAAAAGCCCGTGGCATGGCAGCCGGGATTGGCCACCCGCCTGGCCTGCCCGATGACCTCGCCGGGATAGCGGTAGAGCTCCGGGAAGCCGTACACCCATCCCCGGGTGGTCCGGTGGGCGGTAGATGCGTCGATGACCCGGGTATGCTCGTTTTCGATGAGCTCCACCGCCTCCCGGGCCGCCCCGTCCGGGAGGCAGAGAAAGACGATGTCGGCGGCGTTGAGGAGCTTTTTCCGCTCCTCCACATCCTTGCGTTTGTCCGCGTCGATGTGCAGGAACTCAATGTCGCTCCGCGCACCCAGGCGCTCGTAGATCTGCAGGCCGGTCGTCCCCTCCCGGCCGTCGATGTATACCTTGGGAATGGCCATTGATACCACCTGGTTTCTATACAGTATTTGTCCGCCTCAGTCCGGGAGACCCAAAAATCCCTGCTCCCCGTTGACATTGTAGAGGCCGTAGGCGTCGAAGGCGGTGGCCCGGTCGCTGTGCCAGAAGTTCGGCGTCCAGGACACAAATTTCTCCGGCGCATCCGCCTTGGGCAGGCCGGGCAGGTAGATGAGCACCTCGTCCACGTCGTTGAGGCCGTAGGGCTCCGAGTCAATATACCGCACGCCGTCCTCATAGGTCACCGTCCCCGGCTCGGCGGCCAGCTCCAGCTCCTCCACATGGGTGGACCAGGTGTACTCGTCCACCTGCTCCGGCGGCGCGAATTTCCCCTGGAACTCGCAGCGGGACACCGTCCCATAGGGATACTCCTCCCCCTGGACGCCCATGTCCGAGTCGTGGTAACTCCCGTAAAAGCTCCCGTCGTCCTCCAGAAACAGATATGTGCACCACGCGCCGGCGCCGCTGGAGAAGGTGAATTCGTCCGGCAGGGTGGAGAAGAGCGGGTCGGGTTCCGGGGTTTCCGAAACTTCCGGGGTCGCTGAAACTTCCGGTGTTTCCGAAACTTCCGGGGCCTCCGAGATTTCCGGGGCTTCCGAAACCGGCGGCTCCGGGGCAGAGGGTTCCGGGGTCTCGGCGGGACCGCCCGAGGCCGCCGGGGACACTCCGCCGGAGCAGCCCGTCAGCAGCGCCAGGACCAGCAGGGAGGCAAATCCGCGTCCGCTCATTCTCACGCCTCTTCCCGCTGGGCCAGGAAGTCCTTGATATGGTCGATCTGCTGCTGGACGCTCTCCGCCGCCGGGCCGCCGTAGACCTTGCGCCCATTGACGCAGGTATTCAGCTCCAGGGCCTGGTACACGTCCTCGTCAAAGATCTGAGAGACCGCCCGGAAGTCCTTCAGCGGCAGAGTGTCCAGCGTCTCGCCGGTCTTGATGCAGAAGTTGACCAGTTTGCCCACAATCATGTAGGCCTCCCGGAAGGGCATGCCCTTCTTGACCAGGTAGTCGGCGCAGTCGGTGGCGTTGATGAAGCCGCCCGAGGCCGCCCGCTGCATGTTCTTGGCCCGGATGGTCAGGGTGTCCAGCATGGCCGTAAAGACCGGCAGGCAGAGCTCCACCGTGTCGATGGCGTCGAACACCGGCTCCTTGTCCTCCTGCATATCCTTGTTGTAGGCCAGGGGCAGGCCCTTCATGACGGT
>DWYC01000049.1 GCA_019118925.1 Candidatus Flavonifractor intestinipullorum
TTCGAGGGCCGCCGCCGCATGATGCAGGCGGAAAAGGGCATCGAGGACCTGCGGGACAAGGTGGACAGCCTGGTCATCATCCCCAACGAGCGCCTGAAGTACGCCACCGATCAGAAGATCACCTTCGCCAACGCCTTTGCCATCGCCGACGATGTGCTGCGCCAGGCGGTGCAGTCCATCTCGGACCTGATTAAAAAGACGGGTCTCATCAACCTGGACTTTGCCGACGTGTCCGCCGTCATGAAGGACGCGGGCATGGCCCACATGGGCGTGGGCCGGGCCGCCGGCAAGAACAAGGCCGAGGAGGCCGCCAAAATGGCCATCTCCAGCCCCCTGCTGGAGACCTCCATCAACGGTGCCAAGGGCGTGCTGGTCAACATCACCGGCTCCACCGACATCGGGCTGGAGGAGGTGGACACCGCCGCCAGCCTGGTGCAGCAGGCCGCCCATCCCGACGCCCTCATCATCTTCGGCGCGGCGTTTGACGACACCCTGGAGGACGAGATCCGGGTCACCGTCATCGCCACCGGCTTTGAGGAGAACTACCCCGGCGCGATGAACAACAAGCCCTTCACCGCCGCCGGAGAGAAGAAGGCCGAGCAGGACGCCGCGCCCGCCCAGAGCGGAAACGCCGGATCTGAGCCCGTCCAGACTCCGCCCGCCGCCGCAGAGGACCCCATGGACGACGACGGATGGAGCCAGATCTTCGATATTTTTAACAAGAAGCGCTGAACCGTGTTCAGCGGCGTCCGGCGCAGAATGCGCCGGACGCCGTCCTGCGCGCCCGGGCGAAATGAGGATTTTCCCGCTTGCAATCCCGGGAGATGAGGGTTATAATGAGTTCTGCCCGGGCCTTCCTGCGGAGGAACGGGACCACATGGAAAGAAAAAGGAGTGATCTGCGCCGTGAGCAGCGACCCTGGGAGTCGAAAACGCAGCCAAGCGAGCAAAGCAGCGGCGCATGGAGCGCGCATGAGACGGGGGCAGTAATCTGTCCCGGTTTCCGCACGCCTGTGTTGCCGCAAGGCCGGCGTTCTGCGCCGAGCAACACAGCGTGCGGGTTTTTTGCGCCCTTTTCCGGGCGGGCCCGCCCGGAAAGGCGTGATTTCATTGCTGAGCATCCATAAGACCATTCAAGGAAAAATGACCCGCCTGGACACCATTCAGGACGGATGCTGGGTCAACCTGACCTACCCCAGCGAGGACGAATTGAACACCGTGGCGGCCACCCTGGCGGTGGAGCCCAGCTTCCTGCGGGCCGCCCTGGATGAGGAGGAGACCTCCCGTATCGACACCGAGGACGGTCAGACTCTCCTCATCATCGACGTGCCCGCCGTGGAGAAGGACGATGCGGTGGTCTATTCCACCCTGCCGCTGGGTATCATCGTCACCGAAAAGCACATCATTACCGTCTGTCTGAAAGAGTCCTCCATCATCCGGGACTTTCAGGACGGACTGGTCCGCAACGCCGAGACCCAGAAGCGCACCAGCTTCATCCTCCATATCCTCCTGCGGGTGGCCAAGCGCTTTTTGCAATACCTCAAGCAGATCGACAAGATCTACAGCTATATGGAGCGGCAGCTCTACAAATCCCAGCGGAACAAGGAGCTTATCCAGCTCTTGGACTTGGAAAAATCCCTGGTCTACTTCAATACCTCGCTCAAGGCCAACGAGGTCACGCTGGAGAAAATCCTCCGCGGCCGGATCATTACCCTCTATGAGGAGGACCACGACCTGCTGGAGGACGTACTCATCGAGGTGCGCCAGGCCATTGAGATGGCCAGCATCTACTCCTCCATTATTTCGGGTATGATGGACGCCTTCGCCTCGGTCATCTCCAACAATCTGAATGTGATTATGAAGGTCCTCAGCTCCATCACCATCCTCCTGGCTATCCCCAACATCATCTTCGGCTTCTACGGCATGAACATTACCAGCGGCCTGCCCATGGACCATTTCTGGTGGTTCCCGCTGGCGGTGACGGTATGCGTCATCGGTGTGGCCGCCGTAATTCTGAAAAAGATGGACCTCTTTTAAACCAGAGAAAAGACAAGCCCCTCCGGCCGGTCAGCCGGAGGGGCTTTGTATTTAGGGTCAATGTTAGGAAAATTCTATCGGAATAGAAATAATTTTAATTGCATTCTTAAGGAGGTTGTGATAGACTTTTACTAAACAGTGATACTTTATTAATGAGAGAGGAGAGCTTGCTATGAAGCATCAGTGGAAAGGGTTTATATCTGGTGTCATCGTTACCACGCTGGTATTTGGACTTGGGATCCCTGCATTGGCGGCTACTGTACGTCAACTTAATGCAACGTATAGTGGGATTAAAATTACTTTGGATGGGGAAACGATTACGCCGAGAGATGCAAATGGAACAGTTGTTGAGCCGTTTGCAGTTGATGGCACAACTTATCTGCCTCTGCGCCCCCTCGCCAATGCCTTGGGGATGGATGTCGGCTGGGATGGAGCCACCCAAACTGTTATCCTGAGCACTGGGAAAGAGCCGGAGAAAGACCCGGGGGCGTTTGACGCTGCGGCGGTGGAGTCTCAGCTTGAAGTAAAGCAGTACGGGTTCAAGAGTGGAATTTGGAACTATGCGTTTTTAGAAATTACAAATAATTCCGATTTTGACCTAGACATCACCGCTAACGCCAATTTCTATGACGAAAACGGCCAGTTGGTGGGAGCTAAGACCACCAATGAAGGCCCCGTCGAGCATGGAACCACGGCGATTCTATATTTCATGCCGGATGAAGATTATGCTACCATGAAGTACGACCTTGAGCTCTCGGAAGATGAATATTACGAGGGTGTGGTCTCGGATCTCTCCTATGAGACTACGGAGGCGGAGAATAAGGTCATTCTCTCCGTCACTAACAACGGCACGGAATCAGCTGAGTTTGTGGAGGCGTACATGCTCTTCTACAAGGGGGACGAGTTGGTCGATTTTGAGAGGAACTACGTTACGGACAGCGACAACGAGATTAAACCTGGTAAAACCCTCAATCAGGAAATGAGTTGTTACGAGAATTTTGATTCCTACAAAGTATTCTTTTCCGGAAGAAGAACGAGATAATCCACAAAACCTAACAACCCGCTGCCCGGCAGACGCCGGGCGGCGGGTTGCCTTTTGTAAGCGGGAAAAACTCACATCCACTTGGGCTTGCCCCACTGCTCCAGACCGGGCTGGAGCAGGTGCTCCCGGTCGAGGAATTTGGCCCGGCGCTTGAGGAACCAGAGGGAGGCGAGCAGGTAGAACACCGCGCCCGAGATCAGGTTGATCCCGTAATTCAGGTGCAGGCCGAACAGACCGCACACCACAATCACCGCCACCAGGGCGGGGAGCAGGGGGTAGAGCGGCGCCGTGAAGGTGCGCTTGATGGAGCCGATGGGGTACATTTTGCGGAAGCGGTACATCATCAGGCAGGTGAGCAGGTACACCATCAGCGCCGAGAAGATGGAGAAGGTGACCACCTGGTCCAGCATCCCGGTCATGGCAAAGGCCAGGGCGATGGGCAGCAGGAAGATGATCGCCCGGTAATGGGACTTGTACTTGGGGTGCTCCTTGGCAAAGAGGTTGGGAAGCAGGGTGTCCCGGGACAGAGCGGCCCAGGCGTTGCTGGAGTCGTTGATACAGCCGTTGGCGCTGGCCAGGCAGGAGAGGATGGTGCCCACAAACAGGGCCACAAAGACATAGAGCTTGCCGGTGGCGAGGGCGGCCTCGTAGAGGGGATAGACCGACCCGCCCAGATCCCCCGCGGGGATCAGGCCGGAGCAGACAAACCAGGTCACCGTACCGCCGATGAGCAGAGTGGCCAGGCCCACAATGGCCCCCAGCGGGATGGCCCGGTTGGGACTGCGGCACTCGTCGGCGGCCATGGCGGTGCCCTCAATGCCCAGGCAGAACCAGCAGGAATAGCCGATGGCGGCCATCAGACCCAGCGTACCGTAGGGCAGGCCGTTGGTCAGCTCCTTGAGCTGGAGGAGCGTGGCCTGAGGGTCCCAGAAGTTGGTGGAGAACAGGAGCACGATAATGCTGATGAACGCCACAGCGGTGATGAAAAAGTTCAGAGTCAGGGTGGCCTGGGCCCCGCGATAGTTGATATAGGCCAGCACCAGCAGGGTCAGAATGGTGAAGGGCAGCACCTGGATGCCCGGGTTGATGGAGTTGAGGAGCTGGCCCACCACGATCACGTCGCCGGCCTCCAGCATGGCGTACTCAAAGACCTGCATCAGTCCCACGTTGAACGCGGCCAGAGGCCCCAGCAGATACTTGGCCATGGTGTACTGGCCGCCGGCCTCGGGCATGACGGTGGCCATCTCGGAGACCATCATCACCTGCCCGGCGTACATGCTCCCCATGATCCAAAGGCCGATCAGAGCGGCCAGGGAGCCGCCCTGCTGGATGCCCAGGTTCCAGCCCATAAAGTCGCCCACCAGCACGATGCCCACGCCCAGAGCCCACACATGGAGCGGGCCCAGCACCCGGCGGATATGGACGGCCGGAGCGGACTTATTCGTCTGAGCCATGTCCGCTCGCCTCCTTTTCGGCCTCCTGGGCCTTCTTCTCCCGGGCAAAATAGAGCTCGGTGCGGATAAAGTCGCCGAAGAGGAGCACAGCCATAACGATGCACAAAATCCAGGCGACGGCGTTGATGAGATCGACCATAATCACTTGCCCTCCTTCTCGTGTTCCGACGGACGGTCCTTGCGGAAGTAGCCCTCAATCAGGCGGCGGAGCATCCCCAGGCTCACCTTGACCATGAAACACAGATAGCCGCCCACAGCCACAATGACTCCGAGGAGAAGGAGCGGATGGATGGTATAACCGGTGAATTCGCTCTCTCCGCCCGACTGCGTGACCAGCATGGTGGTCAGCAGAATCACAAAACACAAAATCAGCACAAAGAGCACGTCCCATACCATCATGAACGTGTCTTTCCAGCTGCGTTTTTTCATCCCCGCTTCGCCTCCTTCTGCTGACGGATCAGGTCCTGGTAGTGCAGGTCCTCGCCGTACACCTCGTCCCGGCTGCGGCGCAGGTAGGCGATCACCCACACGATAGAGCCGGAGAGCACCACCATGGCCAGAGCAAACGCCGCCGTCAGCAGCAGGCGCACGCCGCCGTCCTCCACGATGTCCAGCACCTGGAAGAACACGAAGCCGCTGATGCCCAGGAATGCCGCCAGGAACACCACCAGCATAGCCACGTCTTTGAAGACCATGGCTGCAATTTTCTGCCGGTTGTCTTTCATCCATCTCGCTCCTTTCATTCTGCTCTGCAATTTCCATATTTTTACCCCGGAAAACAGCAGAACAACTATAGCTGAATTGGAGGAAAAAGTCAATCTTTTGTCGGGAAAAAAATTTCACAAACAAAGCGGAGAACAACGATGGGAGAATACGAAGTCAAACTTGCAAACGGTCGGAAAATTGCAAAAAGAGCGGCACAGCCCTCGGGCTGCGCCGCTCTTTGTGGGGCAAGGGGGTTTAGACAAATTAGACGAAAGGGTTTAGCGGGCCGGCGCGGGGGAGGACGACGGCGCGGACTCCGGATCGGAGGCATGGGAAGAAGAGGAGACGCCACGGTCTGCGTCTGAGGAAGCGCTCTTCCGGTAGTCGAGAAGAACCGAGCCGGAGCGGATCTCGCCGTTCTCTTCTTCCGAGAGGCCGTACTCAATGGACACCCAGTCCCCCACATCCAGCAGCACGGCCGTGGGAGAGGCGGAGGCGGAGACGGCGTAAAAGACCTCCTCATCCTCCAGGCGGAGGAAATAATAGGTGGTGCCGTCCAGCACAGCGGAGCGGATTTCCGCCACAGTCCCTTCCGTCTGAGTCTGGGGGAGCTCCTCCTGGGCGGTGACGCCCCGGTCGGCCAGCAGGCGGACGTATTCCTGTTCACACTGGTTCACCGAGTTGCCGGTAGCCACAATGTCGTACCGGGCCACGTTGACCATGGCGTAGCTCTTGACCAGGTTGGCCGCGTCCTTCAGGGGGATAAAGTAGGTGGGCTCCCCGGCGATGTTGAGCAGCAGGGGGAAGGTGGCGATATACCCCAGGTCCTGAACCACGCCCTGGGCGGAGGCCTGAGCGGCGGCCTCGGTGGCGCCGGGGGCCGAGTAGAACTTGGTCTCCTTGGTGCGCTGGTTGCCCCCCAGGAAGCCCAGGTTGGACTGGTCGGAGTTGATGGAGGTGACGCCGGTGTACATATACACGTCGTCGTTGAGGGCGATATAGTTGGACCCGTCAGTGACTACGGTCACGTCCCGCTGGCCGAAGATGGAGTTGAGGAAGCCGTTGACCAGGGTGCCGTGGTAGTTGTACTGCTCCATGATGAGGTCGGGGGTGTACACATTGTCCACCCAGGTGGGCACGTCGGCGATGTCGTAGTACTGACACTCGCCGGTGATGGCGTTGCACAGCACCGCGCCGTCAATGTCGGTGCCCCCAAAGAGCCCGATGGTCTTGACGATGCGGGGGGCGATCCAGTAGGGGGTGCCCTCCTCGTTGATCTCGAACTGGGGGGTGTCAAACATGTAGGTGGGATAGTGGAAGCGCAGATGACGCATGATGTTGCGGTTCAGGGGTTCGGAGAAGGAGTACTTCATCCCCTCTCCCTCCGGCAGGCGCACCACGGTGGCCTCCTGGCTGACCATGTCCACCAGCACGTAGGCGGGCAGGCCGCCGCCGCGGTTGGTGAACCACTTGATGAGGTCGGCGTAGGCGATGGGGGCCACCCGGACGGGCCGGCCCTGATAGTTGATCTGGGTGGAGTCGTTGGAGTACTCGAACTGGCTGACCATGTCGCTCAGGGTGCCCATCTGCCGGTCCCCCAGGTAGTTGGCCGAGTCCCTGTCCAGAGTGGGGATCTCATTGAAGGAGATCTGGGAGATATCCTGGGTAAACTCCCCGTTTTCCACGGTGAGCAGGTCCCGATAGGCCGCGGCCCGGAAAAGGGGCAGGGAGACCACCTGTCCCACCACGACCACCACGACCATCGCCAGGAAGAGGATTCCGATGGGCAGACACTGCTGCCGGATAAAGCGGAAATACTCCTTGAGCTGGCCCCTGGGCGAGCTGGCCCCGGCCTCCAGATGAAAGCCGGAGGTAATCAGGGCGCAGATCACATAGACCAGGCACAACAGGGCGATGAATGTGTAAAAATCCCCGGACTGGGGGTTGAGGGCGGGCAGGGCCACGTAAAAGTACACTGCGCCCACCACCAGGGTGATGAGCAGATTGAGGAGCACTTTTCCGGCCTTGCCGGCGGGCATACGGCGCTTTTGTCGGTTTGATTCCATAAAAATCTCCTTTTGTCTCCGCAAAATTTCCAGAGGCTATGTACCACAGTATACCCGTTCCACAGCCGGAAGGCAAGGAGAGAAGCTGAAAAGAAGATTAAAGTTTCCTGAAAAGAGGCAGCCCGGCGGCCCAGGCGCGCAGGGCCTCCAGGTCATCCCCGTCCGGGTGGGGGAGCGCGGCGTCAAACATGGCCACCTTGTCATCCAGGCCCGCCGCGGCATAGCGCTCCCGCACGGCGGGGGGCATCTTCCCCTGACAGAGGAAGCCGGGCAGGAGGACGTTGTCCGGCGGGACATGCCGGGCCGCCCGGTCCAGCACAGCGTGAAAATAGGCGGCGCTGCCGCCGAATCCGGCGGTTCCGAAGAGGGCCACGGTCCTCCCGTGGAGGCCGGCGAGAAAGGCGGAGAGCTCCGGGGAGCAGTCCCCCTTGTCGGTCCAGAACCCGGCCAGGACCAGAGGGGTCTCGGGAATTTCCGGGACGGGAGGGCCGAAGTAGCGGCATGCCTCCTCCGGGAGACAGCGGCGCAGGGTGCGGGCCAGAAGGGCGGTGTTTCCGGTGCGGCTGGTGTAGACAATGGAATACATGATGAAACCTCCAGACATGGATGCCGGTAAAAGCACGTTCGACTTCAGCATACCCCGGCGGGCGCCCCTTGTCAAGGCTGACAGGGGCCCGCCGGGGCGCCGCGCTACCGGACCAGAGTGCCGCTCTCATCCTCCAGCAGCAGGAGAATCTGCTCCTCCTCCCCGGTCTGGGCGTCCACGTAGATGAGGCAGTGCTCTCCGGCGGCAGTCTCGCACTGGAACTCATAACAGAGCACCTCGTACGCTCCGGCGGTGGGAATGACGGCCAGGCGGCTGTTCTGAATGGTCAGCCCGCCCCCCACCTGACGCTGGGCCTGTTCCCGGGTGACGGCGGGGGCGGGCAGGTCCCGCAGGGTGTGGCTCATGAGATAGTTCCGGGCCTCGAAGCCCACGATGGAGCCGGTGTCCAGGGCCACGGTCACCTTGATGAGGTCGGGGTAGCAGACGGCGCCGTCCTGGACCGAGGCGAAATTGACGGTCAGCCGCCCCTCCTGCTCCATGAAATAGGTCTCCGCCATGCCGGGGTAACCCAGCGCCTCCAACTGCCGGGCGGCCAGGGCTACCCCCTCCTCCTGGGAGAGCCGGGCGGGCCCCACGGCGCGGGAGTTGAGGACCGAGAGCACCCGGCCGCCGGTCCGGGTCACCTCCACCCAGACCTCCCCGCCGTCCACCACGGCGGAAAAGCCGTAGGTGGGGAGGGCGCCGTTCCCCTCCGACGTGGGGGAGAAGAGCGCGGGGGAGAGGGAGAAGAACCGGGCGGCGGCGGCCTGGGCCTCCTCCCGGGAGACCTCCTCCAGCCCCTCCAGGGCCAGGGCGGCGCGGCCGGAGAGGTGGTCGGAGAAGGGGCCGTCGTAGATGAGGGTGGGCAATTCGGAGAACTGCGCTTCAATATCCTGGTAGGTGGTGCCCGACGCCTCCCCCGCGCCGCCGCCGTCGGTCCGGGAGAGCTGGTCCTGAGCCGCGTACAGGTCCTCCGGCTCCAGAGTCCCGGCGTACAGGTCCCCCTGAATCTCCTGGAGGGAGAGGGAGAGGCGCTCCGCCCGCCCGGACAGGTCGGAGAGGGTGTCCCACTCCGCCTGGCTCAGCTCCTCTCCGGCGTCCCGGGCGAGAGAGATGGCGTAGTCCCCGGTTTTGGCCAGAAAGGCGGCCGTCTGGGCCAGCTCCACATTGCCGTAGGGGAGATTTCCCAGGGCGGTCTGGGCCGAGAGGGCCGAACGGAACGCCTGAGCCCAGAGGGCGGCGCGCAGGCTGGGGGAGGTGGCATAGAGCCCCTTCTGAAGGGCGGAGTCCAGCTGCGCCGCGGCGGCGGTGAGCTCCGAGAAGGCGTACTGGTAGTGCTGCGCCAGGGCCTGTCTGGCCTGCCTGGCCTGGAGCTGGCCCTGGAGAGCCAGACCGGCCAGCACCGCCCCGCCGGCGGCGAGAAACGAGACGAGCCGGACCCGGGCCCGCCGCCCCGCGAAAAACTGTTTCAAAGGAAAACGCCCCTTTCCGCTGGAATGGCTTTAGTGTGCGCGGCGGCGCGGGTTTTAACGGAAAAACAGGGCGTTAAATTTTGGACGGGCACAAAAAGACGAAAAGAGCCCGCTTGCGCGGCGGGAAAAGTGTTGCTATACTGTGGGGAGAAAGGAGGGGACGCCGTGGAATCGGTACTGACCCTGTTAAACGCCCCGCTGGAGGCGCTCCTCGCCCTTCCGGTGGAGTATCCGCACCTGGCAGACTGGTATACCGCCGTGACCCGGTTTGTGTTTCCGCTCTTGGCCGTGGGCATTCTGGCGGGGGCCATCCGCTCCCTGTGGCGGGTGAAGCACCTGAGCGAGGTGTGGGCCTACCTGACCCTTCCCAACGGGGCCAGCGAGCCCCTGAGGCACTGGGAGAACATTTTGGGCCGGGGGACGGCCTGCGACGTGGTGCTCAACTACCCCTCGGTTTCCCGGCAGCACGCCGCCCTCATCCGGGACGGGGACGAGGCCTGGACGGTCCACGACCTGGGCTCCAAAGGGGGCGTGACGGTGAACGGCCGGGCGGTGGAGGGGAGCACCGCCGTCTTTTATGGGGATGTGATCGCCATGGGAGGCGTGGAGACGGTGCTCCTCTCGGTCTCCGCCCAGGAGATGGAGGAGCGGCGGCAGCGCCGCCGGATTCTGGAGCGGCCCTCGTCGCCCTGGCTGCCCCTGGTGCTGCTGACGGTGTTTCAGCTTTTGACGGTGATTCAGCTCATCATCGCCGAGGACGGGGCGGCCACCGCCGTGCTGCCCCTCACCTTCTGGTGCCTGAGCGGGTGCATGTGGATCTATTTCCTCCTGCTGCGGGCCTCCCGGCGGGTGGGCTTTGAGATGGAGCTCATCGCCTTTTTCCTGTGCACCCTCTCGCTCTCGGTGACGGCCTCGTCGGCCCCCTCGGCTCTGCCCAAACAGCTCATCGCCATGCTGCTGGGGCTGGTGCTCTTTGTGGTGCTGGGCATTTTCCTGCGGGATCTGGAGCGGGCCAAGCGCATCCGCTGGCTGATGGCTGCCGGGGCCATCGGCCTTCTGGGCCTGACGGTGGTGGCGGGCAATGTGAAGTACGGCGCGGCCAACTGGATCAGCGTCTTCGGCGTGTCATTCCAGCCTTCGGAGGTGGCCAAGATCTGCTACATCTTCGCCGGCTCGGCCACGCTGGAGCGGCTCTTCCGCAAACGCAACCTGGGACTGTTCATCCTGCTCACCGGGGTGTGCCTGGCCTGCCTGGCCTATATGAGCGATTTCGGCACGGCGGCCATCTTCTTTGTGACGTTCCTGGTCATCGCCTACCTGCGCTCGGGAGACTGGGCCACGCTGTCCCTCATCTGCGGGGGCGCGCTGTGCGGGGCCTTTGTGCTCTTCAGTATGCGCCCGTATATTCTCCGGCGCTTTGCCACCTGGGGCCACGCCTGGGAGAACGCCTCCACCGGCGGTTTTCAGCAGACCCGGGCCATGTCGGCGGCGGCCTCCGGGGGCCTGGTGGGGGTGGGCGCCGGGGAGGGCTGGCTGCCCGGCGTGGCGGCGGCCGACACCGACCTGGTGTTCGGGATGCTCTGCGAGGAGTGGGGCCTGATTGTGGCGGTGCTGTCCGTGTGCTGCATCGTGACGCTGGCGGTGTTTGCCGTGCGGGCCTGCCGTGCGGGCCGGTCCAGCTTTTATGTCATTGCCGCCTGCGCGGCCACCTCCATGATGGTCTTTCAGACGGCGCTGAACGTGCTGGGGGCCATGGATATCCTGCCCCTCACTGGGGTGACCTTCCCCTTTGTGTCCAACGGCGGTTCGTCCATGCTCTCCTCCTGGGGCCTGCTGGCCTTTTTGAAGGCCACCGACACCCGGCAGAACGCCAGCTTCGCCATCCGCCTGCCCGACCGGCGGAAGGAGCGGCGCAGCGATCCCCTCTCCCGGCGGGAGGGGCCGCCGGAGCCGGAGGGAGACGGGGCGCTCTGGAGCGAATAGGAGGAACTCATGCGTAAAATCGAAAAACGGGCGCTGGTCTGCCTTCTCCTGGTGGGAGCCATGCTGCTGGGACTGGCGGTGTATGTGGTACAGTTTCTGCGCTTTGGAGGGGATTGGGCCTCCTTCGCGTCCAACCGGCATCTCTACAACAGCCAGGGGGAGCTGGCGGTGGGCCGGGTGCTGGACCGGGATGGGGACGTGCTCTCCTGGGTGGAGAACGGCCGCCGGGCCTATTATGCCAATCCCACCGTCCGGGAGGCCACCCTCCACGCAGTGGGGGACGCCCAGGGAAAGATCGGCACCGGGGCCCTGGTGGCCTTTGCCGACAAGCTCTCCGGCTACAACCTGCTCACCGGGGCCTACAGTCTGGACGGCGGGGGGAACGACCTGTACCTCACCCTCGACGCCCGGCTCAACTACATCGCCTATCAGGCCCTGGGGGGCAAAAAGGGGGCGGTGGGGGTCTACAACTATGAGACGGGCGAGGTCCTGTGCATGGTCTCCACCCCCACCTATGACCCGCTGAACCCGCCGGAGATCGCGGAGGGGGACGAGCGGTATGACGGCGTGTACCTCAACCGCTTCCTGTCGGGGACGTTCACGCCGGGCTCCATTTTCAAGACGGTGACCCTCACCGCCGCCATGGAGAACCTGCCCGATCTCTTCTCCCGGACCTTCACCTGTACCGGCTCCACCGTGGTGGGCGGGCAGACCGTCACCTGTCCCTATGCCCACGGGGAGATGGACATCGCCGGGGCGTTTGCCAACTCCTGCAACGGGGTGTTCGGCCGGCTGGCCGCCGAGCTGGGGGGCGAGACCCTGGCGCGCTATGTGGACCAGGCGGGCCTCACCAGCCGCTATTCGGTCAGCGGCATCTCCACCGCGGCGGGGAGCTTTTCCGCCGGCGGCGGGGATGGGGACCTGGCCTGGGCCGGCGTGGGCCAGGGCAGCGATCTGGTCAACCCCTGCGCCATGATGGTCTGGATGGGGGCGGTGGCCAACGGCGGCCGGGCGGCGGTGCCGCGGCTCATCCTGCGCACCGAGAGCCCTTCGGGCCTGCCCGCCTCCCTGGAGAGGAGCGAGCGCACGGGGACGCTGATCGACGGGGAGACCGCCCGGACCCTCGCGGAGCTCATGGCCAACAACGTACAGCAGACCTACGGCTCCGGCCGTTTTCCCAATATGGACCTGTGCGCCAAGTCGGGCACCGGAGAGGTGGGGGGCGGCAAGGCCCCCAACGCCTGGTTTGCCGGCTTCCTGCGCAATGAGGACGCGCCCTATGCCTTCATCGTCCTGGTGGAGGAGGGAGGTAGCGGCGCGGACACGGCGGGCAATGTGGCGGCCCAGGTGCTGGACGCCCTGGTGAATGGCTATTAAAAGAAGGAAGGTATTTTACATGTTTCGACCCATGAGAAGAAACCGGCAGCAGCTCTCCCAGACGGAGTGCGAGGCCATTTTGAAGGAGGGGACCTCCGGCGTGCTGGCGGTGGAGGGGGATGAGGGCTACCCCTACGCGGTGCCTCTGAGCTATCTCTACGAGGACGGGAAGCTCTACTTCCACTGCGCCAAGAGCGGCCACAAGCTGGACGCCCTGCGGAGAAATCCCAAGGTCTCCTTCTGCGTCATCGGCCAGGACCAGATTTCGCCCCAGGAGTACACCACCTATTTCCGCAGCGTCATCCTCTTCGGGACGGCCCGGGAGCTGGAGGACGAGGGGGAGAAGTACGCCGCCGTGGAGCGCCTGGCCCTGAAGTATGCCCCCGACGACCCGCCGGCGCGCCGGGAGGCGTACATCCGGAAGGAGTATGACCTCCTCTGCATGGTGGAGGTGGCGGTGGAGCACGTGACCGGCAAGGAGTGCATTGAGCTCGTCCGCAAGCGGGAAAAATAAAAAACGCCCCGAAGGGCGCAGAAACGGCCGGATGGCAGCGCCATCCGGCCGTTCAACAGGTTCCGGCGAAAGGGGTCCGGCTAGTCGCCCTGACCGCCCAGGTAGTGCAAGAAGCGCTCCACCGGCGCCGGGGGGCGCTCCGGGGTTACCAGGCAGATGGAGACGCTCTCCTCGGTGGGGAAGGCGTGAATCCCCTCATAGTCGGCCAGGGGAGAGGCCTCGTCCAGCACGGCGAAGCCGTCCCCGGTGAGCAGCGCGGCAGCCAGGGCGTCCACCCCGGCCACATACTGCCGCACAGGGGAGAGGCCGTACCGGGTCAGCAGGGCGCGGTGGGCGGCCACATCGGGCGGGAACAGGGAGTGGTCCAGACAGTAGAGAATCTGCCCCTGAAATTGCGCCGGAGTGGGATGCTCCAGCGCGGCGGCGGGATTGTGCCCGGCGCAGTAGAGACAGGTGCGCAACGTACCCACCTCCGCCGTCCGGGTGCGGGAGAGCAGGCCGATGCGGGAGAGGCTCTCGGCGATCTCCCGGGGGAACAGGAGAGCGTCATACCGGCCGGAGCGGAACCCCTGACAGAGCTGGAGGGCGGAACCGCCGGAAAAGGCGGGGACGCTCTGAGGACCGGCGCAGCCCAGGTCCCGCCCGATGGACTGGAGCAGGCCCGCCTGGTCGGCGCCGTCGTAGACTCCCACCGTCAGCCGGGCGGGCCCGCCCTGGGCCCGGGCCCGCAGGGAGGCGAGCAGCCCCTCCAGCCGGTCGGACATCTCCCGAAAGAGGGCGGCCAGGGCCTCCCCCTCCCGGGTGGGGGTGAGCACAGGCTCCTCGACCTCCCAGAGGGGTACGTCCAGATTCCGCTCCAGCGCGGAGACCTGCTCCCGGACCAGGGGGGGCGAAAGGCTGAGCTGCTGGGCGGCCTGGGTCCAGCTGCGGGTCCCCACCGCCGCCAAAAAACAGCGCACCTGGGTACTGTCAAACTGCATCAGGGACGTCCTCCTCTCCAGTCATGGGCCGATGGGACGGAAAAGGGCAATCGTTTCTTTTATTATAACATGCCCTCCAGCCGCTTTCAAGGGAAGGAGCGGGGAGACAGGCTCCATAATTCAACAAAACTTTGCTTTTGTTGAATAGAACGGAGATAGAATGTTTGTTCCGAATGCGAACAAAGTGTAAAAACTTTGTGTTGAGGCCTATGCAAATCGAAGGAAATACGTTACAATACAAGATACGGAACCAGACCGGGGGAGAGACCCCCTGGAAAATCGGATAAAGGAGTTGTAGCACATGAGCGAACCGCAGTACAAGCGGGTCTTATTGAAAATCAGCGGCGAGGCGCTGGCGGGCGAGGCCAGCCGGGGCCTGGACTTCGGCGTCATCGGCCAGGTCTGTGAGGTCATCCGCCAGTGCGTGAAGATGGGCGTCCAGGTGGGCATCGTCGTGGGCGGCGGCAATTTCTGGCGCGGCGTGAAGGACGGCGGCGGGCGCATGGAGCGCACCCGGGCCGACCACATGGGGATGCTGGCCACCACGCTGAACTGCCTGGCCCTGGCCGACGTGCTGGAGCAGCTTGATGTGGAGGTGCGGGTGCAGACCGCCATTGAGATGCGGGCCATTGCCGAGCCCTACATCCGCTCCCGGGCCATCCGGCACCTGGAGAAGGGCCGCGTAGTCATCTTCGGCTGCGGCACGGGCAACCCCTTCTTCTCCACCGACACGGCGGCGGTACTGCGGGCGGCCGAGATCGGCGCGGACGTGATCCTGCTGGCCAAGAACATCGACGGCGTGTACAGCGCCGACCCCAACAAGGACCCCAAGGCAGTCAAGTACGACTCCATCAGCTATGACGACGTGCTCGCCCAGCACCTGCAGGTGATGGACTCCACGGCCACCAGCCTCTCCATGGACAATAAGATCCCCGTCATTCTCTTCGCCCTGAAGGACCCGGAGAATATTCTGCGGGTGCTCCGAGGGGAGAAGATTGGAACCATTGTAAAGGAGGAACAATAAGATGAACGCCGTTCATAAGCCCTATGACGAGAAGATGCAGAAGACCATCGAGGTGGTCAAGAGCGACTTTGCCAGCGTCCGTGCGGGCCGGGCCAACGCCGCCGTGCTGGATAAGATCACGATAGACTACTACGGAAGTCCCTCCCCCATCAACCAGGTGGCCTCCATCACCTCGCCGGACCCCCGCACGCTGGCCATCCAGCCCTGGGACATGAAGCTCCTCAAGGCCATTGAAAAGGCCATCCAGACCTCCGACCTGGGCATCAATCCCCAGAACGACGGGCGGGTGATCCGTCTCTCCTTCCCCCAGCTCACGGAGGAGCGGCGCAAGGAGCTCTCCAAGCAGGTGAAGAAGTACGCCGAGGCGGGCAAAGTGGCCATCCGCAACATCCGCCGGGAGGCGGTGGATACCTACAAGGCCATGAAGAAGAAGTCCGAGATCACCGAGGACGACCTGAAGGAGTACGAGAAGGAGCTTCAGGACCTGACCGAGAAGCGCTGCAAGCAGATCGACGAGCTTGCCGCCAAGAAGGAAGTGGAGCTCATGGCGGTCTAAACCGGCCGGAGCGGAACGGGCCTGCGGACAGGCCGGGTGCGGGGCGCGGCGCGCTCCGCACCAAATTCTGATAGGACAGGGATGCAGTTTATGCCCATCTTCAAAGCAAAAGAGAAGAACCGCCCCCGGGTGGACTTTGCCCATCTGCCCCGGCACGTGGCCATCATTATGGACGGAAACGGCCGCTGGGCCAAACGGCGGGGCCTGCCCCGGACGGCGGGTCACGCCGCCGGGGCGGAGACGTTCCGCACCATCGCCACCTACTGTAAGGACATCGGCCTGGAGTATCTGACGGTCTACGCCTTCTCCACGGAGAACTGGAAACGGCCGGCGGAAGAGGTCTCCGCCATCATGGGCCTTTTGAAGCAGTACCTGCTGGAGGCCATCGGGAAAATGGAGAAGGACCGGGTCAAGATGAAATTTTTGGGAGACCTGGCCCCCCTGACGGAGGAGCTGCGGGCGCTGTGCCGGCGCACGGAGGAGATCTCCACCCATTATGAGGGGTGCCAGGTCAATATCTGCCTGAACTACGGCGGCCGGGACGAACTTGTCCGGGCCGTCCGGGCTCTGGCGGCCGAGTGCGCCGCGGGGACGCGGCAGGCGGCCTCCATCACCGAGGCGGATGTGGCGGCGCACCTCTATTCGGCGGGCATCCCCGACCCGGATCTGGTGATCCGGCCCAGCGGAGAGCTGCGGCTGTCCAATTTCCTGCCCTGGCAGTCGGCCTACGCCGAATTTTATTTTACCGATACGCTCTGGCCCGACTTTACCCGGGAGGAGCTGGACCGGGCGCTGGCGGACTACCAGTCCCGGTCCCGCCGGTTCGGAGGTGTATGATGGGAAAACGCATCTTGGTGGCGGTCGTCTTTGTGCCGGTGATTTTCCTGGTGCTCTACGGGGTGGCGCCCGCCTGGCCGGTGGCGCTGCCCATCGCCGTGGCGGGGCTGTCCATGCTGGCGGTCCACGAGGCGCTGTGGTCCACCGGCTTTGTCAAGCACGCCCGCATCTCGGGCTACTCCATCCTTCTGGCGGGGTGCATCCCCTTCTGGGTGTACTTCGGCGGCCGGGAGGAGGCCGCGCTGGCGGGCCTGTTTGTCTATGTGGTGCTGCTCTTCTGCGAGGCCATCGCCAGCCGCCAGACGGTTACGCTGGAAAAAATGGGAGGCGCCTTCTTCTTTTCGGTGATGATCCCCTTTTTCCTCTCCTCCTTTGTGCGCATCCGGAGCATGGAGCACTGGGAGTACCTGATTCTGATGCCCTTTGTGGCGGCGTTCCTCAGCGATGCCTTCGCTCTGTTCGCCGGAATGCTCTTTGGAAAGCACAAGCTGGCCCCCCATCTCTCCCCCAAAAAGACGGTGGAGGGGGCCGTGGGCGGCTTTTTGGGGGCGGTGGTCTCCATGCTGGTCTACGGCGCGGTGCTCCAGCTGGGCTTCGGCAAGACGGTGAGCTACCCCGTTCTGGCCCTGTACGGGGCGGTGGGAAGCGTGGTGTCCCAGCTGGGAGACCTGTCCTTCTCCTATATCAAACGGGAGTACGGCATCAAGGATTACGGCAACATTCTTCCCGGGCACGGGGGCGTGCTGGACCGGTTCGACAGCGTGATCTTCTGCGCCCCGGCCATCGAGCTGCTGGTGCGCCACCTGCCGGCGGTTCTTTCCTAAAGGAGGGCGCAGTATGACGCGGAGCGTTTCCATTTTGGGCTCCACCGGGTCCATCGGCCGGCAGACGCTGGAGGTGGCCCGGGCCTGCGGCATTGCGGTCAAGGCCCTGACGGCCAACCGGGATACCGCCCGGCTGGAGGCCCAGTGCCGGGAATTTCAACCGGAGCTGGTGGTGCTGATGGACCGGGCGGCGGCGGCGGATTTGGCGGTGCGCCTGGCCGACACGGAGACCCGGGTGGCCGGGGGGATGGAGGGCCTCATTGAGGCGGCCACCCTCCTGAGCGCCGACACGGTGGTCACCGCCGTGGTGGGGAGCGTGGGCCTGCGGCCGACCCTGGCCGCCATTCAGGCGGGCAAGCGCATCGCCCTGGCCAACAAAGAGACCCTGGTCTGTGCCGGAGAGCTGGTCATGGACGAGGCCCAGCGCTGGGGGGCGGAGGTCGTCCCGGTGGACTCGGAGCACTCGGCCATTTTCCAGAGCCTGCAGGGCTGCCGGGACCGGGGGGAGGTCAAGCGCCTCATCCTCACCGCCTCGGGTGGGCCCTTTTGGGGGAAGTCCCGGGCCGAGCTGGAGCGCGTCACCCCCGCCGACGCCCTGAAGCACCCCAACTGGTCCATGGGGGCCAAGGTGACCATCGACTCGGCCACCATGATGAACAAGGGGCTGGAGCTCATTGAGGCCATGCGGCTCTACCGCCTGCCGCCGGAAAAAATTCTGGTGGTGGTCCACCGGGAGAGCATACTCCACTCGGCGGTGGAATACGGTGATAACGCCGTCATCGCCCAGCTGGGGGCCCCCGACATGCGCCTGCCCATCGAGTATGCCCTCACCTGGCCGGAGCGGGGTCCGGCGGTGGCGAAGCCCCTGGACCTGTTCGCCTGTGGGAAGCTGACCTTCTTCCCGCCGGACGAGGAGAATTTCCCCTGTCTGACGCTGGCCCGCGGGGCGGCGGAGCGGGGAGGAACGGCCACGGCGGTGCTCAACGGCGCCAATGAGGCGGCGGTCGCCCGTTTTCTGGCGGGGGAGATCGGGTTTCTGGATATCCCGCGCCAGGTGGAGCGGGCGCTCGGGCGGGTCCCGGCGGGTCCGGCGGACTCGCTGGAGGCCATCTTCGCCGCGGACGAGGCCGCCCGCGCCTGCGTCATGGAAGGATAACGGCCTGGGGCGGCGCGGCAGTGCGCCGCCCCGCAATTTTGCAATCGTTCTTACCTGGAGGTATGCATGCTCTATATCATCATTGCCATCCTGATGTTCGGCGTTCTCATCGCCGTTCACGAGTTCGGCCACTTTATCACCGCCAAGCTGCTGGGGGTGCGGGTCAATGAGTTCTCCATCGGCATGGGCCCCAAGCTCTGGGGCCGGCAGAAGGGGGAGACGGCCTACTCCCTGCGCCTGCTGCCCATCGGGGGCTACTGCGCCCTGGAGGGGGAGGAGGAGGACACCGGAGACCCCCGGGCGTTCCAGAATAAGAGCGCCTGGCGAAAGGCAATCATCCTGCTGGCCGGTTCCTTCATGAACCTGCTCACCGGTCTGGTGATTATTCTGCTCCTCTCCATCCCGGCCGTGAGCTACAACCTGCCGGTGGTGGGCGGATTTTTGGAGGGGTACGGCGTGGAGGACTGCGGCCTCCAGGCGGGGGACCGCTTCCTCTCGGTGGACGGCCACGGCGTTTGGACCTACAGCGACGCCAAATTCCTGCTGGACCGGGCGGGAGATACGGTGGACCTGGTGGTGGAGCGCGACGGGGAGCGGGTGGTCCTGGAGGACCTGTACCTGCCCTTCCAGCAAAAAGAGAGCGAAGAGGGCGTCACCTGGAAGCGGGGCCTCCTCCTGGGGGCGGAGACCATCCCCGCCACCCTGGGCACCCGGGTGGTCATGAGCCTCTATGAGGGGGCGGATATGGTGCGCATGGTCTGGTTCAGCCTGGGGGATCTGGTCCGGGGAGCGGTGGGCTTCCAGGATCTTTCCGGCCCCATCGGCATTGTGGGCACGGTGGGAGAGCTGGGCACCTCCACCGCCAGCACCGCCGGCACCGGCGCGGCACTGTGGAGCGTCTTTTATCTGATGGCCTTCATTGCCGTCAATCTGGCGGTGATGAATCTGCTGCCCATTCCGGCGCTGGACGGCGGACGGATCTTCTTCCTGATTTTAGGCGTGATGTTCCGCCGCATTACCCGCCGGGAACTGGACCCCAAGTACGAAAACGCGGTGAATACCGTCTGCTTTATCGGCCTGCTGGGTCTGATGGCCGCCGTGGCGGTCAACGACGTGATCCGGCTGATATAACGAGAAAGGGGAGCGGAGGCAATGACCCGACCGATTCAGGTGGGAAATATAACCGTGGGCGGAGGCGCTCCGGTGAGCATCCAGTCCATGACCAATACCCGTACCGACGACGTGGCGGCCACGGTGGAACAGATCCTCCGGCTGGAGGAGGCCGGGTGCCAGATCATCCGCTGTGCGGTTCCCGATTTGGCCGCGGCCCGGGCGGTGGGGGCCATTAAAGAGCGCATCCACATTCCGCTGGTGGTGGATATCCACTTCGACTACCGTCTGGCGCTGGAGGCCGCGGCGGCGGGGGCGGACGCGGTGCGCATCAATCCGGGGAACATCGGCGGGCCGGAGCGGGTGAAGGCGGTGGCCCAGGCCTGCCGGGGGCGGAATATCCCCATCCGGGTGGGGGTGAACGGCGGCTCGCTGGAAAAGGAGCTTTTAGCCAAATACGGCGGGCCCACGCCGGAGGCCCTGGTGGAGTCGGCCTTCGGACACATCCGGCTCCTCAACCGCTGGGACTTTGACGACATCTGCGTCTCCCTCAAGACCTCCAGCGTGCCGGGGACCATTGCGGCCTACCGCCTCATGGCGGAGAGGAGCGACTACCCCCTCCATGTGGGCCTCACTGAGGCGGGTACGCCCCGGATGGGCCTTTTGAAATCGGCGGTGGGCATCGGGGGCCTGCTGGCCCTGGGCATTGGGGACACCATCCGGGTCTCCCTCTCGGCCGACCCGGTGGAGGAGGTCTACGCCGCCCGGGACATCCTCAGGGCCGCCGGACTGCGCCGGGACGGGCCGGAGCTCATCGCCTGTCCCACCTGCGGGCGGACGAAAATCGACCTCATCGGCCTGGCCAACCAGGTGGAGGAGCGCCTCAAAGGGGTTGAAAAGCCCATTACCGTGGCCGTCATGGGCTGCGTGGTCAACGGCCCCGGGGAGGCCCGGGAGGCCGACGTGGGCATCGCCGGCGGCGACGGAGAGGGCCTGCTCTTCCGCCGGGGGGAGATTGTAAAAAAGGTGCCCCAGGAGGCGCTGGTGGACGAGCTGTTCCGGCTCATCGAGGCCCTTTGATTCTTGCGTTAGGAGCGTGTAGGCATGGACGAACCCTGCAAAATCCCCTTTTTCGACCTCTTCGGACTCTTGGAGGAGGGGGAAGATCCCCTCTGGACCCAGGCCCGGGACTGGCGGGTGGCCGGGGCGGTCATCGACCGGGCCCGGCGCCGGGTGGAGGCCCGGATTGAGGGGGCGCCCGGCGGGGAGGCCCTCCGCCGGGCGGAAGAGGCCATCGCCCGGTGCTATGGGCTCTCAGGGGTGGTCCTGGAGGCCTCCCCGGTCCAGCCCGCGCCGGAGCCCTCCTCTGAGGAGCGCTCCACGCCGCCCGCGCCGGTTCCGCCGGCCCTGGACGCCGGGGCGGAGGCGGCCTTCGCCCGCACGGAGGCCATCCGGCGGGAGGCCCTCTCCCGGCTCAAGGCGGCGCCCCGGCCAAAGTCCGGAAAGCCCGCCGAAAAAAAGGGCAAACTGATCTACGGGAAACGGGAGATCAAACCCGGTCCCGCCGTCCCCATGGACACGCTGGAGCTGGACATGGGCACGGTGACGGTGGAGGGCGACGTGTTCGCCGTGGACCACCGGGAGCTCAAGAAGCGGGGGGCCTGGGTGGTCTCCTTCGACATGACCGACTACCGGGGTTCGGTGCGGGTGAGCAAGTTCTTCCCCGGCGAGGAGGGCAAGCCCATCGTAGACGGGGTAAAAAAGGGCCAGCACCTGCGCATCCAGGGCCGGCTGAACGTGGACCGCTTCACGGGCGACATGGTGCTGGAGCCCTACGCCATTCAGGAGGGGAGCAAAGCCCTCCGGATGGACAACGCCCCCGAGAAGCGGGTGGAACTCCATCTGCATACCACGCTCTCGGCCATGGACGCCCTGACCCAGGTGGGCCCCAAGCTGGGGAGCGACAAGAACGTGGTCAAGCGGGCCGAATCCTGGGGCCACCGGGCCATCGCCATCACCGACCACGGCGTGGCGCAGGCGTTTCCGGAGGCGTGGCACTCGGCCAAGCACATCAAGATCCTCTATGGAGTGGAGGCCTACTATCTCAACGACGTGGACGACCGGGTGGTGGTCCACGGGGACGCGGAGCAGGATTTTCACGGGGAGATCGTCTGCTTCGACATTGAGACCACCGGCCTGGACAAGCGCCGGGACCGCATCACCGAGATCGGCGCGGTGGTCCTCCGGGACGGGCAGGTGTGTGAGACCTTCAACACCTTTGCCGACCCGGAGCGGCCGCTGGACCGGAACATCGTGGAGCTGACCGGCATCACCGACCAGATGCTCCAGGGCGCCCCCAGCCAGGCCGAGGCCATCCGGGCGTTCCTGGACTTCGCCGCCGGCCGGCCCCTGGCCGCCCACAACGCCGAGTTCGACATGGGCTTTATCGCCGAGGGCTGCCGGCGGATGGGCGTTCCCTTCGAGAACACCTCTCTGGACAGCCTCATCCTGGCCCAGAACCTGCTGCCCCAGCTCAACAAGCACAAGCTGGACGTGGTGGCCGAACACCTCAACCTCCCGGCCTTCAACCACCACCGGGCCAGCGACGACGCGGCCACAGTGGCCTATATGCTGGTGCCCTTCTTCCAGATGCTGGAGGACCAGGGGGTCCACAGCCTCCAGGCCATCAATCCCGCCATGACGCGCCTGCGCCGGGCCGGGCGGGCCAAGCGCCAGCCCAAACACCTGATCGTTCTGGCCAAAAACCAGCTGGGCCTGCGCAATCTCTACCAGCTCATCTCCAAAGCCCACCTGGACCACTTTAAGCGCTACCCCATCATGCCCAAGAGCCTGATTGAAGCCCACCGGGAGGGGCTCATTCTGGGCTCCGCCTGCGAGGCGGGCGAGCTCTACGACGCGGTGGTGAAGGGAAAGGAGTTCAGCGAACTCAAGCGCATCGCCGCCTGGTACGATTTTCTGGAGATCCAGCCGGTGTGCAACAACGCCTTCATGCTCCGCCGGGGGATGGTCCGCAGCGAGGAGGACATCCGCAACTTCAACCGCACCATTGTGGAGCTGGGCAAGGACCTGGACAAGCCCGTCTGCGCCACGGGGGACGTGCATTTTCTGGACCCGGAGGACGAGGTCTACCGGTATATCCTCCTGGACACCAAGGGCTTTGACGACGCCGACGCCCCGCTGCCCATCTACTTCAAGACCACCGAGGAGATGCTCCAGGAGTTCTCCTACCTGGGGGAGGAGGAGGCCTACAACGTGGTGGTGCGCAACACCAACCTGGTGGCCGACTGGTGCGAGGACGTGGTCCCCCTGCCCCAGGGGCTCTTCCCGCCCTCTCTGGAGGACTCGGAGGGGGAGCTCAAGCGCCTGGTCTGGGGCAAGGCCCGGGACCTCTATGGGGAGGAGCCGCCGCAGATTGTGGTGGACCGCATCAACGTGGAGCTGGACGCCATCCTGGGCCGGCACTACGACGTGATCTACATGTCCGCCCAGAAGCTGGTGCAGGACTCTCTGGACCACGGCTATCTGGTGGGCTCCCGGGGAAGCGTGGGCTCCTCGCTGGTGGCCTTCATGTCGGGCATCACCGAGGTCAACTCCCTGCCCGCCCACTACCGCTGCCCCCAGTGCAAGCACTCCGACTTCGAGGCGGGGAAGGGCTACGGCTGCGGGGCGGACATGCCCGACGGGGTGTGCCCGGTGTGCGGCGCGCCCTACGCCAAGGACGGCTTCAACATCCCCTTTGAGACCTTCCTGGGCTTCGGCGGCGATAAGGTCCCCGACATCGACCTGAATTTCTCCGGAGAGTACCAGGCCAGCGCCCACCGCCACACCTTTGAGCTCTTTGGCGAGAGTCACGTCTTTCGGGCGGGCACCATCGGCACGGTGGCGGAGAAAACCGCCTTCGGCTATGTGAAAAAGTACCTGGAAAAGCGGGAGATGCACGTCTCCCGGGCGGAGGAGAACCGCCTGGCCCAGGGCTGCACCGGCGTCAAGCGCACCACGGGGCAGCACCCCGGCGGCATGGTGGTCATCCCCCAGAACCGGGAGATTTACGACTTCTGCCCGGTGCAGCACCCGGCGGACGACCCCAATACCGACATTGTGACCACCCATTTTGAATACCACTCCATGGAGTCCAATATCCTCAAACTGGACATGCTGGGCCACGATGATCCCTCCATGATCCGCATGATGGAGGACCTGACGGGGGTGGACGCCAAGACCATCCCTCTGGACGACGGGGACACCATGAGCATCTTCACCTCCTCCAGAGTGCTGGGCTTTGAGAACGACTCCATTCTGGGTCCCACCGGCGCGGTGGCCATCCCGGAGTTCGGCACCTCCTTTGTCCGGGGGATGCTGGTGGACACCCAGCCCCACCAGTTTGACATTCTGGTGCGGCTGTCGGGCTTCTCCCACGGCACCGACGTGTGGCTGGGCAACGCCCGGGACCTGGTGGTGGACCAGGGCATCCCCGTCGGGGAGGCCATCGGCTGCCGGGACGACATCATGCTCTTCCTCATCGCCTGCGGGATGCCGGAGAAGCGCTCCTTCAAGATCATGGAGTCGGTGCGCAAGGGCCGGGGCCTGCCCGAGGGCGCCGAGGAGGAGATGAAGGCGGCCAAGGTCCCCGAGTGGTACATCGACTCCTGCAAGAAGATCAAATACCTTTTCCCCAAGGCCCACGCGGTGGCCTATGTGATGATGGCCTTCCGCATCGCCTGGTTCAAGGTTCACAAGCCCCTGGCCTTCTACGCGGCCTACTTCTCCATTCGGGCCAAGGCCTTTGACGAGACGTGCATGTGCCGGGGGCAGGAGACCGCCCTGGCCAAGATGCGGGAGATTCAGGCCAAGGAGAAGGGGGCCACCGCCGTGGAGCAGGACATGCTCACCACGCTGGAGGTGGTCTATGAGTTCTACCTGCGGGGCTTTACCTTTGAGCCGGTGGACCTCTACCGCTCCCACGCCACCCACTTCCTGATGGATGAGGCCAAAGGGAGCCTGCTGCCCCCCTTCTCGTCCATTCCGGGTCTGGGGGAGACGGCGGCCTGGTCCATCGTGGAGCAGCGGGAGGGCAAGCGCTTCATCTCGGTGGAGGAGTTCTCCGCCGCCTGCCCCAAGGTATCCAAGACCCACATTGAGCAGCTCCGGGCCGCCGGAGCCCTGGACGGGATGCCCGACACCAGTCAGATCACTCTCTTCGACGGCTTTTAAGCCCGGCGGCCCCGGAACACCATAAAACGACCAGTTGGAGGCGCGTTATGAACAAACTCATGGTCATTGACGGAAATTCCATCATCAACCGGGCCTTTTACGGCATCCGGATGCTCACCACCCGGGACGGAACGCCCACCAATGCGGTATACGGCTTTGTGAACATCCTCCTCAAGCTGCTGGAGGAGGAGAAGCCGGAGGGGCTGTGCGTGACCTTCGACCGGAAGGCCCCCACCTTCCGCCACCTGGCTTATGAGGGGTACAAGGCCCAGCGCAAGGGGATGCCCGACGAGCTGGCCGCCCAGCTCCCCATTTTAAAGGATGTGCTCTCGGCCATGAACATCCCCCGCTACGAGCTGGACGGGTGGGAGGCCGACGACCTCATCGGCACCATCGCCGCCCGGGACACGGCGGAGGGGTGGGAGACGGTGGTGGTCACCGGAGACAAGGACTCGCTCCAGCTCATCACCGACACGGTCCGGGTCAAGCTCATCTCCACCCGCATGGGCCAGACCACCGAGCGGGATATGACCCCCGCGGCCTTTCAGGAGGAGTACGGCTTTGCGCCCATCCACATGGTGGACCTGAAGGCCCTCATGGGGGACAGCAGCGACAACATCCCCGGCGTGAAGGGCATCGGGGAAAAGACGGCCCTGGACCTGATCCGCCGCTACCAGAGCGTGGAGGCCATCTATCAGGATCTGGACGGGGTGGAGGCCAAGCCCGCGGTGCTCAAAAAGCTGCGGGAGGGGGAGGAGCAGGCCCGCATGTCCTACGACCTGGCCACCATCCGCTGTGAGGCCCCCATCGACTTCGCCCCGGAAAACGCCCGCCGGAAGGAGCCCGACGCCGCCGCCCTCTACCAGCTGCTCTTAAAGCTGGAGTTTGCCAAACTCATCGACAAGCTGGGGCTGAAGGCCCCTCAGGGGGAGGTGTCCGCTCCGGAGGACGCGGCGGAGGCGGCGTGTACCTGTGAGACCCCCGCCGGCCCCGCCCGGGCGGCGGAACTGCTCGCCCTCTGGCGGGAACAGGAATGCGTGGACGTGCTGGCCCTGCCCGGCCTGAATGCGGTGTGCGTGGCCTGGCGGGAGGAGGAGCGCCGGGTCCGGGCGGCCCTTCTGCGCGACGGATGCCTGGAAAACTACGGAGAGGTTCTGCGGGAGCTCTTTGCGGGGGAGATTTCCAAAAACGCCCACGACGTCAAGACCCTGCTCTCCCGCCTGCTGGAGCGGGGCATCCGGGGCGAGGGCTTTGTCTTTGACACCGCGCTGGCGGCCTATCTGCTCTCGCCCACCGACGGCAGCTACGAGCTGGAAAAACTGGGCCTGACCTATTTTAAGCGGGAGTATCTCAGGGCGCAGGAGACGTATCTGGCGGAAAACGCCTTTACCCCCCTGGCCGACGGGGCGGCGGTGGAGGAGGCCCTGACCAGTCACACCGCCCTCATCGGGGCGCTGAAGGAGGTCATGGCCCCCCGCCTGGAGGAGCTGAAGATGGGGGAACTCCTCCGGCAGGTGGAGCTGCCCCTGTGCCCGGTGCTGGCGGACATCGAGCACACGGGAATGCTGGTGGACCGGGAGGCCCTGGCCGCCTTCGGCCGGATGCTCAACGACCGCATCGCCCAGGTGCAGGAGCGCATCTATGAGCAGGCGGGGGAGAAGTTCAATATCCTCTCTCCCAAGCAGCTCGGGCACATCCTCTTCGACAAAATGGGCCTGCCCCCGGTGAAAAAGACCAAGACGGGCTACTCCACCAACGCCGAGGTGCTGGAGAAGCTGCGCTGGCAGGCGCCCATCGTGGAGGACGTGCTGGAGTACCGGCAGTACACCAAACTCTCCTCCACCTATGTGGAGGGTCTGACCAAGGTCATCGCCGCCGACGGGCGCATCCACACCTCCTTCCAGAATACGGTAACGGCCACGGGGCGGCTCTCGTCGGCCGAACCCAATTTGCAGAACATCCCCGTGCGCACCGAGCTGGGGGCCGAGCTGCGCAAGATGTTCGTCCCCGGGGCGGGGAACGTGCTGGTGGACGCGGACTACTCCCAGATCGAGCTGCGGCTTCTGGCCCACATCGCCGGGGATGCGCACATGATCGCCGCCTTCCGGGAGGGGGAGGACATCCACACCATCACCGCCTCCCAGGTCTTCGGCGTGCCGCCGGAGCTGGTGACCAGGCAGATGCGCTCGGCGGCCAAAGCGGTGAACTTCGGCATCGTCTACGGCATCTCGGCCTTCTCTCTGGCCCAGGATATCGGGGTCACCCCCGCCCAGGCCAAGGCCTATATGGAGAAGTATTTTGAAAAATACGCCGGTGTGCGGGCCTATATGACCGACATTGTGGAGCAGGCCAAGCGGAACGGCTATGTCTCCACTCTGATGGGGCGCCGGCGCTGGCTGCCGGAGCTCAAGTCCTCCAACTTCAATACCCGCTCCTTCGGGGAGCGGGTGGCGCTGAATATGCCCATCCAGGGCACGGCCGCCGACATCATCAAGCTGGCCATGGTCCGGGTCCACCGCCGGCTGAAGGCGGAGGGCCTGGCGGCCCGGCTGGTTCTCCAGGTTCACGACGAGCTCATCGTGGAGTGCCCGGAGGCCGAGGCCGAACGGGTGGCCAGGCTGCTCACCGAGGAAATGGAGGGCGTGGTGTCCCTCTCGGTGCCCCTCACCGCCGAGGCCCACGCGGGCAGGAGCTGGGCCGAGGCCCACTAGAGGAACCCGGTGAGACCATCCCGGGTTCCGGAGAAGGAGTGCGAGTATGAACTATGAGCTGGTCCCCATGGACCGGGGACATCTTTCCGCCATTGCGGCCCTGGAGCGGGCGTGCTTTTCCCACCCCTGGAGCGAGGCCATGCTGGCCGAGGCCCTCTACAACGACGCGGCCTGTTTTATCGTGGCCCAGGGGGAGGACGGGAGCGTCCTGGGCTACGCGGGGCTCCACGTGATTTTGGACGAGGGGTACATCGACAACGTGGCGGTGGACCCGGCTTACCGCCGCCAGGGGGTGGCCGACGCCCTGATCGGGGCTTTTACCCGCTTTGGGGAGGCCAAGCTGGCCTTCCTCACGCTGGAGGTCCGCGCCGGCAACGCCCCGGCCATCGCCCTGTATGAGAAGCACGGATTCTATGAGGTGGGCCGCCGGAAGGGCTACTACGACGACCCCAAGGAGGACGCCGTCCTCATGACCCGGGAGTGGGACCGGCCATGACCGGGCTGGAGCTGCGGCCCCTGCGCCGGGAAGAGGTGGGCTGGGTCTACCGCTGGGAGATGAAGGAGACCTTTCCCCGGGCGGAGCGGCGCTCCCTGGGGCACATCCGGGCCATGATGGACCGGGGCGTGTACGACGGCTGGGGGCTCTTCCGGAGAGAGGAGCTGTTGGGCTACGCCTTTTTATGGCGGGGGCCGTCCTTTGTTCTGCTGGACTACCTGGCGGTGTGCCGGGGGAAGCGGGGCGCGGGACTGGGGAGCGCCCTGCTGGAGGGGCTCCAGGGACGCTATTCCGGCGCGGCGGGCATCCTGGCCGAGGCGGAGGCCCCGGAAGGGGCTCCGGAGGAGGAACAGGACCTGCGCCGGCGGCGGCTGGACTTTTACCGCCGCCTGGGCTTTGCCGAGCTGAAGTACCGGGCGGAGATTTTTACCGTGCGCTACGCCGTACTGGCCTGGTCCGCGGGGGGAGCGCCCGACGAGACCGCCGCACAAGAGGCCCACGCCGCGCTCTACCGGGGGGAGCTGCCCGGCCCCCTGTTCCGACGCTTCATCCACATTCCGGCCCCGCCGGAGGACAACGAGAGGGACATCCTATGAGACAAAGATGTACCGGAGAGCTCCCCCGGCAGGAGGAGATCATTTGCCGCTGGCTGAGGCTGCATCTGTGTGCGCTGTGGTGTCTGGTGGGCGCGGCCCTGGCGGTGGAGCTGGCCATGGCCGTAGTGACGCACCGGGCCGACGGCTTTGCCCCGCGGGGGATGGGGGAGTACCTGGTCAAATATGTGGTTGCGCCCTCGGGCATGAACCTGGCGCTGGCGCTGGCGGCCACTGCGCTGGCCCGGACCCGGCGCAGTCCTCCGGCGCTGGGGTGGTATGCGGTCTCGCTGGCGCTGACGGGGGTAAATCTGGTTCTCTATACCATCCACAGCATTTTTCCCGCGGTGGCGGCTCTGTTTCTGGTGGGGGTGCTGCTGACCACCACCTATGGAGATTATGCGCTCACCACGGCGACGGCCCTGTTCAGCCTGGCCAGTATGACGGTCAGCGGGCTGTTCTGGAGCTGGGACGCCTCCAAGCGTCCGGTGACGGGGAGTACCATCGAAACAGTGGATTTCCTCATCCAACTGCTGATCTTGCTGGGCGTGTACCTGCTGTGCCTGGCGGTGATCTATTTCGAGCGCCGGAAGAACGCCGCCATTGTGTGTGCGGAGCAGGAGCGCCTCAGGCTCTGGGAGGCGGCGCGGAACGACAGCCTGACGGGCCTGCACAACCGCACCGCGCTGCGGGAGGCGCTGGATCAGGTGGAGGCGCGCCGGGAAACGGTCAGTTTTGTGATGATCGATCTGGACCACTTCAAGGCGCTCAACGATACCCATGGACATGTCCAGGGGGATGCCTGCCTGCAGCATATGGCGTCGATTCTGCGTAAAGCGGCCGGAGAGCAGCCGGTCTTTCGCTATGGAGGGGATGAGTTTTGCACGCTCCTCTGGGGCTGCGGCGGGGAGGAGGCCGCAGCGTTCTGCCGCCGGGTGGGGCGGGAGATGGAGCGCTCGGGGCTGTGCGTGCGCTATGGCGTGGAGGCCAGCTTCGGTGTGGCGGAGTATACGCCCGGACTGAGTGCACACCAGCTGCTGGAGCGGGCGGATGAGGCGCTTTACCGGGCCAAAGCGATGCGCAATGCCGTCTGTGTGTGGGAAGAGCAACGTCCCTGAGGGAAGAAAGCGGAAAATGCCGCCCGGGAACCGGTTGGGGTTCCCGGGCGGCGTTTTGTTTAACGTTAACTGCGGCAGCCGCAGCCGCGGATTTCGCGGTAGCAGCCCTCCCCGGGCGCGGGGGTCTGATTGGGGGGGAAGAACTCATCCACCGGGAATTTGACCCGGCGGAAGATCTCGCAGGGATCGTCCTCGCAGCCGGGGTCGCAGGCGCACTCCTTTTCGGGCAGGCAGTAGTCGTAGATCGGGGCGAGGAGCTGGGTGTCCCGCTCCAGACGGATGATGGAGAACTGCCCCAGAGTGACGTAGAGCCGGCGGCTCTCGTGGCCGAAGTTGAGATCGCTGCAGAAGCAGGAGCAGATGGAGGGGGGGATCTCGGTGATCTCGCAGTCGCAGGGGCGGCAGTCGCACACGTCCACCAGCTTCAGGTTCAGAACGATGGGGTCCACCGCTTCCACCACGGCGGTGGGAGCGTTGCATTTCTGAATCTGGGCGTCCAGGATATCCGAGGAGTCGGAAGTAAAGACCTTGGCGGAGGACTCGCTGCCGAAGAGCACCACCCGCTTGTCAAAGACGCACAGGCCGGTGATCTCCACCGGGCGGGCGGCCCCCACGAAGGCGTCGGCGGTGACCCGGTAGTAGTAGCGCACGTCTACGGTGTAGAAGCCCCGGTTAAATCCAATGGGCTCCACGTTGATGTATACATAGAGAAGTTCAGCCTTGCCGGCCTTGACGCTCACGGCCCGGTCAATGGCGCCCTGAGAGTCCTGGGTGGGATAAAAACGGAGATCTTCGATGCAGTCTTTATCTTTGCAGCTGTCGAAGATCTTTTTGGTGTCGATGCAAACGGCCTCACGGATGCAGGCAGAGTCCTGCACGGGGCCCGGAACGACCTTTTCAGGCATTGGGATACCTCCTAAACGTGTGGTTGGAATTGCTTCCAGGCCATTCTATGACCGCCGGCGGGAAGGGTGACGGGGAGAGCGACCGGGCGGCAGGGGCGGCGAAGGAACTTGAAGTGCGATTTCACAGAATATTCATCCTTTCCGCCCCGGCCTTTTCAGGGAAATTTCAGCTTTAACGTTTATACTGGGGGACGAAATTGGAATAGGAGGCTGATCCTATGGAACTGGAACTCTCTCCCGCGGCCGGCCCGGCCGTTCCCTCAACCCCTGCAAAACCCCGCCGCCGGCCCTTCCCGGTAAAACGGGTGCTGGCTGCGCTCGTGGCGCTGGCTGTGCTGGCCGGGGCGGCCTTTGGCATTTACACCCTCTTCTTTCAGGAGGAGGAGCTGGAGATGCTCACCGAGACCCTGACCACCGGGAGTCTCGTCACCACCATCACGGGCACCGGCGTCACCCTCCCCGGGGACAGCCAGACGGTCACCGTGGCCTCCACCGCAGAGGTTACTGCGGTCTACGTGGAGGCCGGAGACACCGTGGAGGCCGGGGACCTGCTCTATGAACAGGACGACTCGGAGCTGGATGAACTCATCGGCGGGTACGAAGATGAGATCACCGAGCTCCAGCAATCTCTGGAGGATTATCAGGAAAACCTCTCCGACCTCCAGGAATCCCTGGCAAACCTGACGGTCACCGCCCCCTTTTCCGGAACCGTCACCCAGGTAAACGTGGAAGAGGGGGACAATGTACAGGCTGGGACTGCCCTGGCGGTGCTGGTGGACGACAGCGCCATGAAACTCACCGAATATTACAGCTACGCCTACGAAGATGAAATTCACGTGGGTTCCGCCGCCCAGGTGTCCATCTCCAGCCTGATGCTCAACCTGGAGGGCACCGTTACCGACATTCAAAAGGTCTCCCGCTACACGGCCGAAGGGACCAAGTGTTTTGCCGTCACCATTACGGTGGCCAACCCCGGCGCGCTCACGGAGGGGATGAGCTGCGCATCCTATGTGCTCTCCTCCTCCGGCACGCCCATCTACTCGGCCATCTCCGGCACGCTGGAGTACAACGACAGCCAGACCCTCACGGCGGAGACCGGCGGCGAGCTCACCGCCGCCACCCCCGTTGCGTACGGCGCGGTGACCCGGGGGGATACCCTCTTTGTGGTGGACGGCAGCGACTATGAGGACCAGCTCACCAGCGTTCAGAACCAGATCACTCAGGCGGAAAAACGCATCGCCGACTATGAGGAGCTCATTGCCGAGGCCGAGGAGGACCGCGCCGACTACGCCGTCACCGCGGAGATCTCGGGCCAGGTCATCCAGGTGGGGGTTACCGCCGGAGAGGCCCCCCGTCAGTCCGGCGGCACAGCGGTGATGATCTACAACCTGGACACCATGGAGATCTCGGTGAATATTGACGAGCTGGACATTGAAAACGTCACCGTGGGGACGGAGGTGGCTATCACCCGCTCGGGCTCCAGCAGCGAGGCCGACCAGAGCTTTACCGGCACGGTGACCGAGGTGAGCTATGAGGCCACCAACTCCAACGGCGTGGCCTACTTCCCGGTGACCATTGAAATTCCCAGCGAGGGGGCCCTCTCCGCCGGAGTGAACGTGTCCTACACCATCCAGGTGGGGGACACCTCGGAGGGACTTCTGGCCCCCATCTCCGCCCTGAAGCAGTCCGCCGATGGGGAGACCTGCCTGTATATCCAGGCGGACTCGGCTCCGGAGAACGCCGTGGAGGCTGAGGACGTGCCCGAGGGCTTCTACGCCGTGCCGGTGGAGATCGGCGAGTCCAACAGCCAATATGTGCGTATCCTATCCGGGGCTGAGGAGGGGGACGTGGTCTTTACCCGCTACCAGCAGGCCGCACCCTCCGGCGGAGACAGCACCAGCGAGAGCGGCCAGGAGGAAGAGAGCGGCTTCCCCGGCGGTGGACAGATGCCCGACTTTTCCGGCGGCGGAGGCGGCTTCTCCGGCGGCGGAGGCGGTTTCCCCGGCGGCGGGGGCGGCGGCTTCTCCGGCGGCCCCATGGGTTAAGGAGGCGTTTTTATGAGTCTCATCCAACTGGAAAACGTCTATAAGATCTACGCCGAGGGCCGGGAAAATCAGGTCAACGCCCTGGACGGCGTTTCGCTGAAGATCGACCGGGGGGAGTTTGTGGCCGTCATCGGGGCCTCCGGCTCGGGCAAATCCACCATGATGAACATCCTGGGCTGTCTGGACGTGCCCACCTATGGGGAGTACTACCTGGACGGGGTGCCCATCCGGGAGAAGAGCCGCCGGGAGCTGGAGCTCATCCGCTCCCGCCAGATCAGTTTTATCTTCCAGGGCTACAACCTGATCCCCTCTCTGAAGGTGTGGGAGAACGTGGCCCTGCCCATGCTCTACCAAAAGGTCCCCCTCGCCCAGCGCCGGGAGCGGGCCATGGCCGCACTGGAGCAGGTGGAGATCCGCTCCAAGGCCGACAGCCGTCCCACCCAGCTCTCCGGCGGACAGCAGCAGCGGGTGGCCATCGCCCGGGCCATCGCCACCGGCTCTCCCGTCCTCATGGCCGACGAGCCTACCGGCGCCCTGGATTCCAAAACCGGCACCCAGGTCCTCACCCTCATGAAGGACCTCAACGCCCGGGGGACCACCGTCATCCTCATTACCCACGACAACTCCATCGCCGCCCAGGCCCGCCGCACCGTCCAGGTGCGGGACGGACACATCGTCCACGACAGCGCCTGGGACGGAGTCTTGATGCCTGTCGCCGGGGCCGGCTGATGGGGGAGGGAAGGCTATGAACGCACTGATCATGGCCCTGGACTCCATCCAGGAGAAAAAGGGCCGCTCGTTTCTCACCATGCTGGGCATCATCATCGGCGTCACCGCCGTGCTGGTGCTGGTGGCCATGGTGTCGGGCTATAACGCCGACATCACCGCCTATTATGAAAAGCTGGGCGTCAATAAGGTCAATATTACCCTCACCTGGTACGACCGCACCCGGGCCCCCGACGTGTACGACGCGGTCTATACATACGGCAACGAGACCCTGGGGGACATGGTGGAGGGGGTTTCCCCCTCCGCCACCACCAGCCTGCCGGTGAAATACCGCACCACAACGCTGGAGGAGAGCACCATCTATCTGGGCAGCGACCAGTTTGCCGCCTGCAACAACTATGTTCTGGAGGACGGGCGGGATCTGAGCGAGCTGGACATCCAGCAGCGGAATAAGGTCTGCGTCCTGGGCTCCTATGTGGCCGACTCCCTCTTCCCCTATACCGATCCCATTGGGGAGACGGTCTATCTCAGCGGCATTCCCTTCACCGTGGTGGGGACCTACTACCAGAAGGACGGCGGGACGGAGGACTCCATGGACGACATGGTCTCGGTGCCCTACAGCCTGAACCGGGAGCTCCTTGAGAGCGCCGACGTGACGGCCATCACCGTAAAGGTGGACACCTCCGACCATGTGGAGACGGTTCTCAACGCGCTGGACGCCTATCTGGCGGAGCGGATCTCCTCCAGCGTGGGGGAGTACAGCCTGGAAAACGGCAACTCCGCCATGACCGAGAGCACCGAGGAGACCGCCTCCATGAGCGTGGTGCTGGGGGGCATCGCCTCCATCGCCCTGCTGGTGGGCGGAATCGGCATCATGAACATCATGCTCGTCACCGTCACCGAGCGCACCCGGGAGATCGGTATCAAAAAGTCCATCGGCGCCCCCCGCAGCGAGATCATCACCCAGTTTCTCGTAGAGGCGGGCATCCTCAGCGGGATGGGGGGACTCATCGGCATTGCACTGGGGTTCGGCCTCTCGCTGATCCTGGGCAAGGCCATGTACGACCTCATCCTCCTGCCCAGCGCCCTGGTGACGGCGGGGGCGTTCAGCTTCTCCGTGGCCATCGGCATCATTTTTGGCATCTATCCGGCCGTCAAGGCCTCCAATCTCCAGCCCGTGGACGCCCTGCGGGCCGATTAACCAAGAAAGAGGTGTCCCCCATGAAACAGCGTATCCTCTCTGCACTGCTCTCCGCCGCGGTGTGTCTGGGCATCATCGGCGCGGCGGGTCTGGCGTTCCAGACGCGGGCCGCGTCCTTTTCCGATGTGACCGACGCCGATACCGCCGAGGCGGTGGCCGTCCTGTCCAGCCTGGGCATCGTCTCGGGCTACTCCGACGGAGGCTATCACCCGGACGATCCCCTGACCCGGGCCCAGTTCTGTGTGCTGGCCGTGCTGGCCGAGGGCCACGGGGATCAGGTCCAGAGCAGCGCCTACCGCACCCTCTTCTCCGATGTGAGCGCCTCCCACTGGGCGGCGGCCTATGTGAACCTGGCCCAGAGCGAGGGCCTCATCAGCGGCTACGGCAACGGCCGCTTCGGCCCCGACGACGCCGTCACCGTGGGCCAGGCGGTGACCATTGTCCTGCGTCTGATGGGCTATACCGACGAGGATGTGGGCCCCCTCTGGCCGGAGGACTATATGCAAAAGGCCGCGACGCTGGGTCTGACCGAGGGCATCTCCGCCGGCTCCGGCGACGCCCTCACCCGGGGGGAGGCCGCGCGCCTCCTCTACGCCATGCTCCAGAGCGACACCGCCGACGGCCAGGCCTACATCGCCCGCCTGGCGGCCTCCACCGTGGAGGACGCGGCCCTCCTCTCCAATGACGCCGAGGCCGCCGACGGCACGCTTCACACCGCCCTGGTCTATGCCGGAGAGCGGGGCCTCACCTGGTACGAGCAGGCCGAAACGCTCCCCGACACGCTGGTAAACCGCCGGGGCACCCTCCTCCTGGATGAACAGGGCCGGGTCACCGGTTTCCTGCCGGGCGACGACACGGTGCGCACCCTCACCCTGGCGGAGGCAGACGCCTCCGGGGTAACCGACGAGAGCGGCAACACCTATTCCCTCTCCAGCTCTACCACCCTCATCCTGGACGAGGAGGCCACCACCTACGGCAGCGCCTGGTACGAGCTGGAGGGCCGGAAGACGGTGACCCTCTACTACAGCGCCGCGGGCTCGGTGGACCTGGTGACCGCCTCCGACTCCACGGCCTACGAGGGGGTGGCCCTCACCGGTTACTACGAGGCCGTCAGCCCCAACGCCGCCAATCCGGACTCCATCACCCTGCTGGGCCTGACGCTGGAGGTGGACGAGGACGCGCTGGACAGCCTCACCCAGTTCCAGGTGGGGGACCGCCTCACGGTGGTCCTCAACGGCTCGGGCCAGGTGGTCTACGCCTGCACCCCCAGTGAGCGCACTGCCCAAATGGTGGGGCTGGTGACGGCCGGGGGAGAGGAGTGCTCGGTGGAGCTCTTCAACGGGCTGACCGTCTCGGGGGAGCGCACCTCCAGTTCCTCGGTGTCCGTGGGGGACCTGGTACGGGTGACCGCCTCCGGGATGGGAACGATCTCCCTCTCCCGCATCACGTCCAACAGCCTCTCGGGCTCGCTCAATGTAGCCGCCCGGACGCTGGGAAGCGTCCCCCTGGCCGCCAATGTGGTCCTCTATGACCGGGTGGGACAGAGCGCCGCCGTCCAGGTGGAGCTGGAGGACATCCGCACCGGGACGGTGGCATCCTCCGACATCACCTATGCGGGCACCAACGCCGCCGGAGAGGTGGATGTGATCGTCCTGGACGACGTGACGGGCAACGCCTATACCTACGGTATCCTGCGTACCGGAACCCAGACCGAGGGCTCCGGAGAGATGCAGGTGACCAACCGGACGGTGGCGGTGGAGAACGGCAGCGGCACCACCCAGGACTATCTTACCGGCACCCAGGTGCGCACCGGCACGGTGGGCGGCGTGGCCGCCACCAGCGATGGAAAAACCGCCGGTGTGGTTCTTCTGGAAGAGGTGGAAGGGGTGGCCCGCTCCGCCTTTTCCGGGGAGGACACGGTGGTCCTGGAGGGAGTCCAGGTCCCCGTCTCTGAGGATGTGCAGGTCTACAACACCGACAGCGAGACATGGGTCACCCTGGCGCAGGCCAAGGCGTATGCGGATACCTTCACCGTCTGCTACAGCGGGACGCTGGGGGAGGACGCCGTGGTCCGGGTCGTCCTGACCGAATAACCAGACCGGGACCCCGGCCCTTCCGGGCCGGGGTCCCCGAAAATGAAAGATTTTATTTTTTAAATTGCATCTTGACAAGAGCGCAGGAACTGTGCTACACTTACCGCAACAGCCAAGATGGAGAAAAGTACGGCCCAGCGGCCAGCCCAGAGAGCGGGGAAGAGGTGTGAGCCCCGTCTGTCCCAGGCCCGAACGAACCCTCCGGAGCTGCAAGCTGAAGCCCCCTGACGGGGGTGGGTAGGCGCGCCGTGCTGCTCACGTTACAGGGCTAGCGTTTCAAAGGCGAACGCGAAAAAGGGGTCGTTCCGCCCATTTTGGGGGGAGCGACAAGTTAGGTGGCACCGCGGATCCGCAGCAGATTCGTCCTAAACAAAGTTGGGACGGACCGGCTGCTTTTTTCGTCCCAAATGCAAAAAACAAGACGAAAAGGAGCGGTGCAGTATGTGTACGATCATGGGCTATCTGGGGGAGGACCTGCCGCGGGAGCAGTTTTCGGCCTATCTGGAGCGGGCCCGGGACCGAGGACCCGACGACAGCCGGGTGGAGGCGATTCCCGGAGGGCTTCTGGGCTTTGACCGCCTGGCCATTATGGGCCTGACCCCCGATGGGATGCAGCCTTTCCACCGGGACGGGAGCTGGGTGGTGTGCAACGGAGAGCTCTACGGCTTCCGGGCCATGAAAAAGGAGCTGGAGGGCCGCGGCTATGCATTTTGCAGCGGTTCGGACTGCGAATTGCTTCTTCCCCTCTATGAGGAGTACGGCCTGGACCTGTTCCGGCACCTGGACGCGGAGTTCGCCTGCCTGATCTACGACGGCAAGACGGGCCGGACCATCGCCGCCCGGGACCCCATCGGCATCCGGCCATTGTACTACGGCTACTCGGAGAGCGGGCACATCGCCTTTGCCAGCGAGCCCCGGTGTCTGGTGGGCTGGGTGAAGGAGATCCGCCCCTTCCCGCCGGGATATTACTGGTGCGACGGGGTGTTCAAGCGCTATATGGACATCGCCCACGTGGAGCACTACAGTCATGACGGCCTGGAGACGGTGACGGCCGGCATCCGCACCAAGCTGGAGGCGGCGGTGGTCAAGCGCCTGGACGCCGACGCGCCCCTGGGCTTCCTGCTCTCGGGAGGGCTGGACTCCAGCCTGGTGTGCGCCATTGCCGCCCGGCATCTGGACAAGCCCATCCGCACCTTTGCCATCGGCATGGACACCGACGCCATCGACCTGAAATACGCCCGGCAGGTGGCCGACCACCTGGGGGCCGACCACACCGAGGTCATTATGACCCGGGAGGAGGTCCTCTCCAACCTGCCCACCGTCATCCAGGCTCTGGGCACCTGGGACATCACCACCATCCGGGCCAGCATGGGCATGTACCTGGTCTGCCGGGCCATTCACCAGACCACCGACCTGAAGGTCCTGCTCACCGGCGAGATTTCCGACGAGCTTTTCGGATACAAATATACCGACTTTGCCCCCGACGCCGGCGCCTTCCAGCGGGAGGCCAAAAAGCGCATCCGGGAGCTGCACTGCTACGATGTGCTCCGGGCGGACCGGTGTCTGGCCGCCAACAGCCTGGAGGCCCGGGTGCCCTTTGGCGATCTGGACTTTGTACAGTACGTCATGGCCATCGACCCGGCCAAGAAGCTCAACACCTACGGCAAGGGCAAATACCTGCTGCGCAAGGCCTTTGAGGAGGGCGGCTGGCTGCCCGAGTCCATCCTCTGGCGGGAGAAGGCGGCCTTCAGCGACGCGGTGGGCCACAGCATGGTGGATGACCTGAAGGAGTACGCCGAGACCTGCTATACCGACGAAGCATTCGAGGAGAAGCGGAAGCGCTACTCCTACTGTCCCCCCTTCACCAAGGAGAGCCTGCTGTACCGGGAGCTCTTTGAGCGCTTCTATCCCGGCCAGGCGGAGATGATCCCCGCCTTCTGGATGCCCAACAGGGAGTGGGAGGGCTGTGACGTGGACGACCCCAGCGCCCGGGTCCTCTCCAACTACGGGGCCAGCGGCAGATAAGACCGGATATGGGAAAAAGGGTCCCATGGCATGTGCCATGGGACCCTTTGCGCATTTACTGGATATGAACGTGGTTGTTGATGTGGTCTTTGCAGTAGCAGTAGTAGCCGTTGCACTTGGAGCAGTAGCGGAATTCCATATCCGGGTAGTCGGTGTCGGTCTTGCCGCACACGGCGCATTTGTGGAGGTAACCCTTCTGCTGCTGGGCCTGCCGGGTGGCCTTCTTGAAGTTGATGGTCTGCCGGGAGGTCTGGTATTGCACCCGCCGGCGGGTGTGGTTGGCGGCGGCGAGCAGGTCGGAGCCGAAGAACAGGAAGTAGTTGAGCAGGGCGATGACCGGCAGCAGCGCCCCCGCCAGATTGAGCGCCAGAAGGTTGCTCAGCACCGACCAGGCGAAAACGGCGGCATCGAACCAGGCCAGCCACTTGACCTTGATGGGGAGGAGGAAGAAGAGCAGCACCTGGAGGTTGGGATAGAGGGTGGCGAAGGCGAAAAAGAGGGAGAGGTTGATATAGCGCATGGTGACCACCACGCCGGCGGCCCCGGCGGCGTAGGCCAAAAAGCCGTAGAGAATGTTGAGCACGACCCCCGCCAGATAGAAGAGGCTGAATTTGGCGGTACCCCATTCCCGCTCCAGGGCGGAGCCCACAAACCAGTAGAAATAGAGCTCCAGAGCCACCAGAAGGACGCCCCCGCTGCTGGGGACGAAGAGGAAGGTGATCACCCGCCAGAGCTCAAAGTGGTGGATCACCCGATAGGGGGAGAAGTAGAGCAGCGAGGAAAAGGAGATGCCGCCGCTGAACATGTCCAGCAGATAGACCAAAACGGTGCCCATCACGATGACGTTCATCAGATTGGGGATGCCGAACCGGGGGTGCTTGTAGCAGAAACGGTCCAGCAGGGTGTCGATGGATTTCAAGGGATTCCCTCCTACACGAAATAAAATCACCACAACTGAGTGTAACAGGATGCCGGGAAAAAATCCCGAACAAATTGTAAATTTTTCCGGCTTACTTCAAAATCTTCCGAATGGCCTGCTTCATCTGGGGGGTGAGGACCTTGGCGGCCGCCCGGTAGGCCAGGGGGGGCGGGGTGAGGAAGGCCTTCTGAGCGGCGGGGTAACCCTCCGCCCGCAGGGCGGCGAAAAAGGCCGCCCGCTTGGGGCTGGGAGCGCTGGGGGAGGCCAGGCGGGGGTTGCCCGCCACCGCCTCGTCCACGGGCCGGACGGCCTCCCCGAAGGAGCCGGACAGGGCGGCGAAGCGCTGCTGGGCCTTCTCCGAGTGGAGGAGGACCAGGGAAATTCCCTTCTCCCGGTCGGTGGGCAGCGCCAGCTTGGGGTCCAGCCCCCAGAAGTCCCCCAGGGTGAAGTCGGCCGGCCGGTCCAGATTGGCGTACCGGCACCGGGCGCAGCAGGGCCGCAGGAACAGCCCCATGCCGAACCCCCGGCCGAAGGTGGTGCGGTAGAGGACCTCGGTCCACTGGGAGCCGTCGGCGAAGTCGGCCGTCAGGTGGGCGGTTTTCCAGCCCTTGGCCTTGTCCCGGAAGCGCAGGCGGGTCACCGGCTTGCCCCGCTGCCGCTCCAGATCCTCCACAAAGCCCCGCAGCACCGCCGGAGAGGGGACCCCGTGGCACACCAGGTCCACGGTCAGGAGGTTGGGGTAGTCCCGGCCCAAAAAGCGGTTGAGCCCGTCCACCTGGCAGGCGAGCCCCGAGAAGAGGACCTCCGTCCCGTTCTCCAGAAGGGTTTTTACCTGCCGGAAGGTGTCCCCCAGGTCGCTCTGGGCGTACTTGGAGCCCCGCAGGGGGGACAGGGCCTCCCCGGTGCGGGCGGCGATGTGCCGCACGGTGCGCCCGTGCTCCAGGGCGGCGCCAAAGACCACCCCGCCCCGGGCCAGGGTGTCCCGGGCCAGAACGGAGAAGAATCCGCCGGAGGAGCTCTCCATGCGCTCGGCCTCCCCGGCGGACCAGACGGCGTGGGCCTCCTGGGGCTGGGCGTGGCCGGGGCGCTGGGGCTGGGGATGCAGGCCGGGGCAGACCCCTTCGCACTTGCGGCAGAGGATACACGCCTCCGAGACGGCGGGGCGGAGGAATCCCTCGTGGTCGGGGACCATGGTGATGGCGCTGACCGGACATACCGAGGCGCAGGCGGTGCACCCGGTGCAGTCGGCGGCCTTGCACAGCTGGGGGCCCTTGGGGCCGGGGGCCTCCTCGGGCACGGCGGGGAGGGGAGCGCCCTCAATGGCGGCTTTCAGGTAGGCCAGCGAGTCCGCCCGGGCCTGGGAGAGCTTCTGGTGGACGGCGCCGTAGTCCACAGGGGCGTCCACATCGTCGGTTCCGTCCAGGCCGATGATCCGCCCGGCGCAGCCCAGCCGGGAGAGCAGGCTGTAGATCCGGGAGAAGGTGGGCTCGCTGCGCTCCTTGGGGGACATGGAGGTGAAGAAGGGCCGGTCGAACTGGAGGGAGAACACCGCCCCGTGGAAGGAGTTGGTGCACACGCAGGCCGCGTGCTGGAACAGGCCCAGGAACTCCCGGGGACCAGCGTCAAAGACGATCTCCCGGGCGCCGGGGATCTTTCGCCGGGCGCCCGCCAGCTGCACGATGGGCCAGCCGGTGCGCCGGGCCAGCGCCTGGACATAGGGCGCCACCTCGCCGGGGTCGGAGACGAAATAACAGAGGATATAGGGCCCCTGTTCTTTTGGGGGGACGGCCAGCTCCCCCCACTGCTCCCCGGTCAGGAGCAGGGTGGGGTCCAGTACCAGCCGGGCTTCCCGGCCGGCCGCCTCCCGGATGAGCATCTGTCCCCGCTTCTCCCGGGCGGAAAGGGCGTCGAAGGAGGCCAGATACTTCCGAAACTGCCCGTCGTAGGGGGGCGGAAGGGTGGGCGTGCCGATGCTGGGGGCGTAGGCGATTTTCCGGCCTTCCTTCACGAAATCCAGGAGAAACGCGGGTTCAAACTGCCGGTCCGCGTAGATAAAGGGGTTCCAGATCTGGTCGCTGCCCGCCACATACACGTCGTAGGCGGGGGGGTCGGCCTGGAGCTCCTGAAAAGAGGTGTACCGCCGCGGGCTCAGGTTCATCTGCTCCCTCACGAAGGCGTTGAAGCGGTCGTAGCGGGTCTTGAAGGCGCCGTAGTGGAGGGCGGTATGGGCATCGGAGGCCGCGGCCCGGAGGGAGGGGCTCTTTTTGAACAGCTCGTTGGTGCGGGTGGTGTGGGGCAGGCGGAAGTCGATGATCTCACAGTCATGGCCCAGGTCCTGGATGGCCCGCATGGTGGCGTAGGCCTGGAGCTGGGCCCCGTAGTGGTGGGCGAAATGAAAGGTGATAAGGCCGGTACGGCGCATGGATGTCACTCCTCAAAATAAATAGCAGTTTATTATATCACAAACGTAGGCGGTGTGATATAATATTTTCCACGACTGCGGCAGTATTTAGGAGGAATAACACCATGAGCATCGTAAAAGACATGTCCCTGGCCGAATCCGGCCGCCGGAAGATCCGCTGGGTGCGGGACTTCATGCCCGCTCTGGGGGGGATCGAGGCCCGGTTCGAGCGGGAACAGCCCTTTGCCGGGCTGCGCATCGCGGTGTCGGTCCACCTGGAGGCCAAGACGGCCAATCTGGGCTATGTGCTCCAGAAGGGCGGGGCGGAGGTCCGCCTGACCGGCTCCAACCCCCTCTCCACCCAGGACGACGTGGCCGCGGGGCTGGCCAGCCTGGGGGTGGAGACCTTCGGCGTCCACGGCGCCACAGCGGAGGAGTACGAGAGCCATCTGATGGAGACGCTTGCCTTCAAGCCCCACCTGGTGGTGGACGACGGGGGCGACCTCATTCACCTGCTGGGGGGCAAGTGCGCCCACCTGGGGGAGAACCTCATCGGCGGGTGTGAGGAGACCACCACCGGCATCCTGCGCCTGAAAGCCCGGGAGCGGGAGGGCATCCTGCCCTGCGCTATGATGGCGGTGAACGACGCCAAGGCCAAGCACTACTATGACAACAAGTACGGCACCGGACAGAGCGTGTGGGACGCCATCATGCACACCACCAACCTGGTGGTGGCCGGCAAGACGGTGGTGGTGGCCGGTTACGGCTGGTGCGGCAAGGGGGTGGCCATGCGCGCCGGCGGTATGGGGGCCGACGTGATCGTCTGCGAGGTGGACCCCTTCAAGGCCCTGGACGCCACCATGAACGGCTTCCGGGTCATGCCCATGGACGAGGCCGCCGCCCTGGGCGACGTGTTCGTCACCGTCACCGGCTGTAAGGACGTGATCACCCGGCGGCACTTTGAGAAGATGAAGCACAACGCCATCCTCACCAACGCCGGACACTTCGACTGCGAAGTGGACGTGGCGGGGCTGGCGAAAATGGCCGTCTCCCGGGAGGTCCGCCGGGCCGATATCGAGGGCTTCACCCTCCCCGACGGGCGGGTGCTCAACGTCATTGGGGAGGGCCGCCTGGTGAACCTGGCCGCCGGCAACGGCCACCCCGCCGAGATCATGGACATGTCCTTCGCGGTGCAGGCCCTGGCCCTGGAGTGGCTGGTGAAGCACCGGGACGGCCTGGAGAAGAAGGTCTACCAGGTGCCCGCCTCCATCGACGACGAGATCGGGCGGGTGAAGCTGGCGGCCATGGGCCGGAAGATCGACGTCCTCACCCCCGAGCAGGAGGAGTACCTGAACGGGTGGAAGGCGTAAAGGAAATTTACCTGCCTGTAAGGGCGGCCCTCCGGGGCCGCCCTTTTTTGCGCCGGGGGCTTGACAGGCGGGAAGCAGGGTGCTAATATGAAGCTAGCTTCACGTGAAGGAAACTTCAGAAAAGAGGGGGGGAGGCCATGAAGACCCGCGTCAGGGAGTTCCGTACCGCGGCGGGGCTTACCCAGCAGCAGCTGGCCGATTTGGTACACGTGTCGGCGCGGACCATTATCTCCATCGAAAAGGAGCAGTACAGCCCCTCCCTCATGCTGGCCTACCGCATGGCGGAGGTCTTCGGCGTGAGTGTGGAGGAGCTGTGCTGCCTGCGGGAAAACCGGGAACTGGAGGACAGGAAGTATGAAGATCTATAATAAGAAGAGCTTTTGGGCGGGGCTTGGGGAGCTCCTGTTGGGGGCGGCCTGCCTGGTCACGCTGATTTGGAAGGGATTTGACCTGAAATTGGCCCTCCTGGGGCTGGCGGTGGCGCTGTTCGGGGCAGCGGAGCTCCGGAACAGCTTCTCCCGCGCCGCCGCCCGGCGGGCGAAAACCGAGGCCCTGGACGAGCGCAACCTCCTGGTGGATCTGAGAGCCCGGGCCGCGGCCTTCCGTCTGGCGTTCTGGATTCTCTTCCTGGCTACGGTGGCGGGCATGGCGGCCTATGGCGTCACGGGGCGGCCGGAGCTGGCGTATCTGGTTCTGGGTACGGGCACTCCCCTGGCTCTAATCCAGATCGGGCACATCGCCGCCCAGATTTACTACGAGGCCAGGTGCTGAAAAAGGCCCTGCGGCGTTCCATTTCGGAACACCGCAGGGCCTGGTGCGTCATGGCGCGGTTTCTTCGGCCGCCGGAGCCTGCAGCAGGGGCAGGCGCACCTGGGCGGTGAAGAGGTCGGCGTCGGTCACGATCTCCAGCTCACCCCCGCAGGCCTGGGTAAAACTGGCGGCGATGGCCAGCCCCAGGCCGCTGCCGCCGTCGGTGCGGCTGGGGTCGCCCCGGACAAAGCGCTCGGTGAAGTCCACCCCCTGGGGCAGCTCCTCCCGGGAGGTGTTCTGTACCCGGGCTACCGCCTCTTTTTCGCGGACGGTGAGGGAAATATACACCCGAGAGCCCTCCAGGGCGTATTTGAGGGCGTTTTGAATGAGATTCTGGAACACCCGGTAGAGCCGGTCTCCGTCGGCCCGGACGGGTACGGGGTCCTGGGGGAGCTCGGTGCGGAAGGTCAGGCCGCTCTGGGCGATGGGCTCGGCCTGGTCGGCCAGAGTCTGCCGCAGGAGCTTGGCGAGATCCAGATCCTCCCAGTGCATGGCCAGCTCTCCGCTGGCGGCCTTGCTCACCTCAAAGACCTCCTGCACCATGGTTTTCAGGCGCAGGGCCTTCTCATTGAGGATGGTCACATAGTCCCGGGCCTGGGGCGGGAGCTCCTCCTGACTCAGGAGCTCGGCGTAGCTCAGAATGGAGGTCAGGGGGGTCTTCAGGTCGTGGGAGACGTTGGTGATGAGCTCCACCTTCATGCGCTGGCTCCGGGTGCGCGCCTCCACGGCCTCCTGAAGCCCGCTGTCGATGTCCCGGAGCCCCAGGGCCAGGGGGCGCAGGCCGCTCTCCTCGCCGGGCAGGTCGGTCCACTCCCGGCCCCGGCGCACCGCCTCAATCTGGCCGGAGAGCCGCCCCAGGTCGGCCGCCAGAGCCCGCTGCCGCTTCCAGTGGAGGACCAAAAAGACGAGAAAGACCACGCCCAGCAAACCCAGCAGGAAGGGGAGAAAGAGGGTGGGAAAACTGGTATAGCGCCACATATAGGACAGCAGCCACAGGTCCAGCAGGGCGGCCCCCGCCGCCAGAATCAGAGAGACGATCAGGGCGGCGAAGCTCTCCCGCTGCAGGCTTTTCGGAAGCGGCAGGTCCAGCCCGTCCCCCCGCAGGCAGCCCACCGCCCAGGCACAGAAGCTCTGCCGGAGCAGGCGGCCCCGGTTGCGGACAAAGTCGTTGGCGTATCCCACCAGGACCCACACCGCCAGCGGGAGAAAGAAGAACCAGTTGGAGGAGAGATAGCGGGCAAAAATGAGCTGGGCCAGAGTGGTGGCCAGATAGACCAGCAGGGGGAGGAGGAGCAGAAGCTTGAACTCCAGCCAGATCCGCCCGGTGACCCGGCCGATGGCGGCCCAGGCCATCCCCAGCCAGCGCCGCCACAGCAGGCTCCACACCAGCAGCGCGATCCCCGCCAGCAGCGCGCCCCCCACAATGGACAGGGCCAGGTGGGCGCCGCGCAGGCTGTCGGCCTGCCAGTACATGCCGTTGTAATAGGAACCTGTGTAGGCGGCTGTCCCCCCGTAGTACACCGGCGTCTCGGCCACCGCCATGCGGATGGTGCACCCGGCCCAGGGATCGCTCCGGCCGGCCTGACTCTCAGGGGTGACCGTCTCCGCCGGCGCGGCCGTGGACTCTGCCGCGGGGGCGAGGCCGGGAAGGGGAGTGGCGATGGCGGTGTCCGTGCCCTCCACAGGATAGTCGCCCACATAATTCAGAAAAGCCGCGGTGTCCAGGTTGTCATACCCGGGCAGCTCCCACTGATCCCAGGTATCCCGGAACACCCCGTCGCCGTACACATCCAGTTCCTTGCCGTCTTTCCAGAGGGAGACCTTGCCGCTGCGGTACTCCAGGTAGAAGTTGTAGCCCACCACGTTGCGGGAGGTGAGATCCTGTCCCTCCCGGATGTTGGAGGAGAGAAGCTCTTGCCCGTCCCGGATTTCGTAGAGGACGTTCCGGTCCCGCTCCCCGGCGGTGAGCTCCATGTTCGGGTTCAGATACCGCTCCAGATAGCCCTCCAGGTAGTACCGCACCTCCGAACGGAAGGAGTGGGTCTGCTGATAATCGCTCTGGAGGTTGTCCCACATCTGCCGCGGGCCCTGGTTCAGCGTGTAGAACAGGGCGAACCCCGCCGCCAGCACCGTCAAAGTCAGGCCCAGGACGAAGGCCAGAAAACTAACGGTGCATTTCATGTTTTTCCATTTTGTATCCAATGCCCCACACCACCTTAATATAATCCGGTTCCTTCGGGTTGAGCTCAATTTTTTCGCGGATGTGCCGGATGTGGACCATCACCGTGTTCTCGGGGGCGTAGGCGGTCTCCTCGTCCCAGACCCGGCGGTAGATCTCCTCAGCGGGGAAGACCCGGCCGGGGTTGCGCATGAAGAGGTCCATGATCTTGGTCTCGGTGGCGGTCAGGTGGACCGCCTCCCCGTCCACATAGAGCTGCATGGCCTCCGGGGAGTAGGACAGCCGCCCGTTGACCAGCAGTCCGGGGCGGCGCTCGGCGTGGACGTCCCCCAGCAGGGTGTACCGCCGCAGCTGGCTGCGCACCCGGGCCAGCAGTTCCTGGGGGTTGTAGGGCTTGGCGACGTAGTCGTCCGCCCCCATGGACAGCCCCAGGATTTTGTCGCTGTCCTCGCTCTTGGCCGAGAGCACGATGACAGGCAGGTTCCGCTTGGCCCGGATGGACATCAGGGCGGACAGGCCGTCCAGCTTGGGCATCATCACATCCAGCAGAATCAGCTGCACCGACCGCTCGGCGGCCAGCTCCAGGGCCTCCAGGCCGTTGTAGGCCCGGAGCACCCGGTAGCCCTCTTTTTCCAGCAAAATTGCGATGGCCTGGACGATCTCCCGGTCGTCGTCCACCACCAGAATACAAGGTTCCATGGGCTCAACCTCCTCTGTTCCGGTCAGCCTCAGTGTAGAGAACGAATCTTAGGGCGCGCCGGAGGGATTTCTTAGGAAATTCTTAAAATGGAACGCGCCCGTCCGGGCGGGACGGGCGCGGGGGCTTGCGGGGGGCGGTTACAGCCCGAGGGCGGCCTTAAGCGCTCCGGCGCGGCTGGTGTCCTCCCAGGTGAGGTCCAGATCGGCGCGGCCGAAGTGGCCGTAGGCGGCCAGGGGGCGGTAGATGGGCCGGCGCAGGTCCAGATCCCGGATGATGGCGGTGGGGCGCAGGTCAAAGACCTGCTTGACGGCGCTCTCCAAAGCGGCGTCGGAGACCGCGCCGGTGCCGAAGGTGTCCAGGCGCACGGACACGGGCTCGGCCACGCCGATGGCGTAGGCCAGCTGCACCTGGCAGCGGTGGGCCAGGCCGGCGGCCACCACCGTCTTGGCCACCCAGCGGGCGGCATAGGCGGCAGAGCGGTCCACCTTGGTGGGGTCCTTGCCCGAGAAGGCGCCGCCGCCGTGGGGCGCCGAACCGCCGTAGGTGTCCACGATGATCTTCCGCCCGGTGAGGCCGGAATCCCCCTGCGGCCCGCCGATGACAAAGCGGCCGGTGGGGTTGACGAAGATCTTGGTCTCCGCGTCCAGCAGGCGGGCGGGGATGGTGGGCTTGATAACCAGCTCGATCATGTCCCGGCGGATCTGCTCCAGGGTGGCCTCGGGGCTGTGCTGGGTGGAGACGACCACCGTGTCCACCCGGACGGGCCGGTCCTGCTCGTCGTACTCCACGGTGACCTGGGTCTTGCCGTCGGGGCGCAGGTAGCTCACCAGCCCCTCTTTCCGCACGGCGGCCAGGCGCAGGGCCAGCTTCTGGGCCAGGGAGATGGGCAGGGGCATGAGCTCCGGGGTCTCGTCGCAGGCGTAGCCGAACATCATGCCCTGATCACCGGCGCCGTTGGTGAGGTCCTCGCCGCTTCCGCCCTCCTTGGCCTCCAGGGAGCGGTCCACGCCCAGAGCGATGTCGGCGGACTGCTCGTCGATGGAGGTGAGCACCGCGCAGGTGTCGCAGTCAAAGCCGAACTTGGCCCGGTCGTAGCCGATCTCCCGGATGACCTGCCGGGCGATCTTGGGGATGTCTACGTAGCAGGTGGTGGTGATCTCACCCATCACATGGACCAGGCCGGTGGTGACGGTGGTCTCACAGGCCACGCGGCCCATGGGGTCCTGCTCCAGAATGGCGTCCAGCACCGCGTCGGAGATCTGGTCGCAGATTTTGTCGGGATGTCCCTCGGTCACGGACTCCGAGGTAAAAAGGCGCTTTTCCATAGATTGACTTCCTTTCTCTGTCTGAGGGGCGTAGAGCCGGGATGGTGGGGCGGAAGGCGCGAAAAATGCGCTCCGCCGGTTCGGCGGAGCGCATGGAGCATCAGGGCTGCATCCTCATCTTTCGATTCTCACCGCCGGATTTGGCACCTTGCTGCCGCAGGTTGCCGGGCTTCATCGGGCCGTTCCCTCCACCGCTCTCGATAAGGTGTATGAAATTAACGTCCCCTATTTTAACCCACCGGAGAGACCTTGTCAAGAGTCCCTTTTGGACCAAAAAGCGCAAGATAGTTATTTACTTCTCCAAAAGGGACTGATATAATAGGAGCCGTCCATAAATAAAAGACCGGGCGGTGCGGCGCAAGCCGCCGGAGAGGGAAGCCGGTGAAAATCCGGCGCAGTCTTACCTCTACTGTCAGCACGGACGAGGGCGTCGTATCCATTGGCTCTGCCGAGAAGGGACGCCGGAGGAGGAAGTGCGAGCCAGGAGACCTGCCGCCCGGGGTTGTGTCCGTCGCTCTGAGGTGGGGAGCGCCGCTCCTGCCTCCTGCACAGAAGCGGCCCGCTCCCTTTGGGGAGCGGGCCGCTTAAGCGTAAAAGGGGGCGCGCCATGGCAAAGCTGGAACACTACATCCCCGTGGGGCGGCAGCGCCTGCGCTGCGGCTATACCACCGGGACCTGCGCCGCGGCGGCGGCCCGCGGGGCGGCGGCCGCCCTGCTCACCGGGAACCGGGCGGCGGCGGTGGAGGTGACCACACCGGCGGGCATCCCCGTCCGGGCGGAGCTGCTGGACTGGTCTCAGGGCCCCGGCTGGGTCCGCTGCGCCGTGGAAAAGGACGGGGGAGACGACCCCGATGTGACCGACGGAACGCGCATTTACGCCACCGTCTCCCGCCGGGCGGACGCCGTCCTGGTCATCGAGGGCGGGGAGGGCGTGGGCCGGGTGACCCGGCCCGGACTGGACCAGCCTCCGGGGGCGGCGGCCATCAACTCCACCCCCCGGCGGATGATCCGGGAGCAGCTGGAGGCGGCCCGGGCGGAGGCAGGGGCGCGCTGCGGCCTGACGGCGGTGATCTCGGCGCCCGGCGGGGCGGCTCTGGCCCAAAAGACCTTCAACCCCCGGCTGGGCATTGTGGGGGGCATCTCCATCCTGGGGACCAGCGGCATCGTCCGCCCGATGAGCGAGGCCGCTCTGGTGGACTCCATCACTCTGGAGCTGGACATGGCGAAGGCCGCCGGGGTGCGGCACCTGTTGGTGACGCCGGGAAATTACGGCGCCGACTACGCCCGGACGGAGCTGGGCCTGCGCACGGAGCCCATCTCGTGCAGCAACTATCTGGGTGCGGCCATCGATCACGCCGCCGGGCTGGGGTTTGAGAGCTTCCTGCTGGTGGGCCACCTGGGCAAGCTGGTCAAGGTGGCGGGGGGCGCCATGAACACCCACTCCAACACCGCCGACGGCCGGCGGGAGACCCTGGCCGCCCATACCGCCCTGGCGGGCGGAGACCGGGCCCTCGTGCGGGCCGTGTTTGAGGCCGCCGCCACCGACGCCGCGCTGGAGGCGCTGGAGGCGGCCGGGCTGCGGGGGGCGGTGACGGCCGCTCTGACCCGGGCGCTGTATGAGAACCTCTGCCGCCGGGCGGGGGAGATGAGAATGGAAGCGGTGGTGTTTTCCAACCGCTTTGGCCTTCTGGGGGAGACGCCGGGGGCGGAAGAACTGCTGGCGCGCCACCGGCGCGGGGAAGGAGCATAATATGATTCACTTTATCGGCGCGGGGCCGGGTGCGGCCGACCTGATTACGGTGCGGGGGGCCCGCCTGCTGGGAGAGGCCGACGTGATTATCTATGCGGGGAGCCTGGTCAACCCCGCCCTGCTGGACGGCCGGAAGGAGGGCTGCGCCGTCTATGACAGCGCTTCCATGACCCTGGAGGAGGTGCTGGAGGTGATGCGCGCGGCGGAGCGCCGGGGCGAGACCACCGTGCGCCTGCACACCGGGGACCCCTCTCTCTACGGGGCGATCCGGGAGCAGATGGACGCCCTGGACCGGGAAGGGATTTCCTACGACGTGACGCCGGGGGTGTCCTCCTTCTCGGGGGCGGCGGCGGCGCTGGAGGCCGAGTACACCCTCCCCGACGTGTCTCAGAGCGTCATCATCACCCGCATGGCGGGGCGCACCCCGGTGCCCGAGGGGGAGCAGCTGCGGAAGCTGGCCTCCCACGGATGTACCATGGTCCTTTTCCTCTCCACCGGCCTGCTGGAGCGGGTGGAGGAGGAGCTCCAGGCGGGGGGCTACGCCCCCGACACTCCGGCGGCCATCGTCTACAAGGCCACCTGGCCGGAGGAGAAGGTCTGCCGCTGTACCGTCTCCACCCTGGCCCGGACCGCCCGGGAAAACCGGATCACCAAAACCGCCCTCATCACGGTGGGGCATTTCCTGGGAAATTCCTATGAGCGCTCCAAGCTCTACGACCCGGCCTTCACCCACGGCTGCCGGAAGGGGAAGCAGGGGTGAGGCTGGCTCTGACCGCCTTCACCCGGCGGGGGTACGCCCTGGCCCGGGACCTGGCCGCCGCTCTGGAGGAGCGGGGCGACCGGGCGGCTCTGGCCCTCCCGGCCCGGCTGGCCGGGGAGCTGGGCGCGGAGGAATACGCCTCGCTGGCTGCGTGGACGGGGGAGCGCTTTCAGGACTGCCAGGGGCTGATTTTCGTAGGGGCCTGCGGCATTGCGGTGCGGGCCATCGCCCCCCATGTGCGGGACAAGTTCACCGACCCGGCGGTGGTCAGCGTGGACGAGGCCGGACGCATCGCCGTCCCCCTCCTCTCGGGCCACGTGGGGGGCGCCAACGAGCTGGCCCTCTGGGTGGCCGGGCGCACCGGGGGGGAGGTGGCGGTGTCCACCGCCACCGATGTGAACGGAGCCTTCGCGGTGGACCGCTGGGCGAAGAGGCAAGGACTTTTCCTTGACAGCCGGGAGGCCGCAAAGCGGGTCTCCGCCGCAGTTCTGGCAAGGGTTCCGGTGGGGGTGTCAAGTGATTTCCCTATCCAGGGCGGCCTGCCCTCGGGGCTCCGGTTCGGCCCGGCGGAGGTGGGAATCTGCCTCACGCTGGACCCGGAGAAGGCCCCCTTTCCGGTGACGCTGCGCCTGGTTCCGCCGGTGCTCACCCTGGGGATTGGCTGCCGGAGGGGAACCCCTGCGGAGACCCTGCGCCGCCGGGTGGAGGATGTGCTGAAGGAACACCGTCTGACCCGCCGGGCGGTGTTTCAGGCGAGCACCCTGGACCTCAAAGGGGACGAACCCGGGCTGCTGGAGCTGTGCCGGGCGTGGGAAATTCCTCTGGTGACCTGGACGGCGGAGGAGCTGGCCCGGACGGAGGGGGAGTTCACCCCCTCGGCCTTTGTCTCCCGGGTCACCGGCGTGGACAACGTCTGTGAGCGGGCCGCCGTCCGGGCGGGCGGGGCGCTCCTGGTGCCCAAACAGGCGGGGGAGGGGGTCACCGTGGCGGTGGCCCGGCGCCCCTGGACCATTTCATTTGACGAAGGAGAGAAGTGAGCACATGCGTGTGAGTGTGGTTGGACTGGGCCCCGGCGCGGGACAGGATCTGACGGGCCGGGCGGCGGCCGCCCTGGAGGAATGCGACCTGATTGTGGGTTATACCGCCTATGTGGCCCTGCTGGAGGGCCGGTTCCCGGGAAAAGAGCGCCGTTCCACCGGGATGCGGCGGGAGGTGGACCGCTGCCGCATGGCGGTGGAGGAGGCGGTCCGGGGCCGGGACGTGGCCCTGGTGTGTTCGGGGGACTCGGGGGTGTACGGTATGGCCGCGCTGGTCTACGAGGTCTCCCGGGACTACCCCCCCATTGAGATCGAGGTCATCCCCGGCATCACTGCCGCCTGCGGCGGGGCCGCCGTGCTGGGCGCGCCCCTGACCCACGACTTTGCGGTGGTCTCCCTGTCCGACCTGATGACCCCCTGGGCGGCCATCGAGACCCGGTTGGAGCTGGCGGCCCGGGCGGATTTTGTCCTCTGCCTCTATAATCCGGCCAGCCGCGGCCGGCCCGACCATCTGAAGCGGGCCTGCGACATCCTCCTGCGGGAGAAATCCCCCGAGACCGTCTGCGGCTATGTCCGCAACATCGGCCGGGCGGGGGAGGAGGCCCACACCTGCACCCTGGCCCAGCTGCGGGAGGTGGAGGCGGATATGTTCACCACCGTCTTTGTGGGCAACCGGCAGACCACGCTCATCGGCGGGAAGATGGTGACCCCCCGGGGCTACCTCCAGCGGGGTGAGTAGATGGAAATTTTGCTCTTTGGGGGGACCGTCGAGGGCCGGACGCTGGCCCGGCGGCTGATAGAAAATGACTGCGCTGTCACTGCCTGTGTGGCCACCGAGTACGGCGCGGAGCTGGTGCCGGAGCGCCCGGGCCTGCGGGTGCGGGCCGGACGGCTGGACCGGGGGGAGATGGAGGCCCTGATGGACAGCCGCCCCTTCCGCTGGGTGGTGGACGCCACCCATCCCTATGCCGCGCAGGCCACCGAAAACATCCGCGCCGCGGCCCGGGCGGCGGGGCTCCCCTATCTGCGCCTGCTGCGCCGGGCCGGACGGGAGGAGGACTGTGAGAGAGTCCGGGACCTGGAGCAGGCCGCCCGGCGCCTGGCGGACCGGTCGGGGAACATACTCCTCACCACCGGCAGCAAGGAGCTGGCCCCCTTTGCGGCGCCGGGTCTGGTGGAGCGGTGCTATCCCCGGGTGCTCCCCAGCGTGGAGGCGGTGGGCAAGTGCCGGGAACTGGGCTTCCCTCCGGGCCACATCATCGCCATGCAGGGGCCCTTTTCCCGGGCCCTTAACGAGGCGCTCATCGATCAGTTTGCCATCCGCACCCTGGTGACCAAAGACTCGGGGGATGCGGGGGGCTTCCAGGCCAAGGCGGCGGCCGCCCGGGCCACGGGCTGCGCCCTGCTGGTGGTGGAGCGGCCTCTGGAGGAGACGGGGCTGACGATGGAGGAGATTGAACAGATTGTGTTGAAGGAGGCGCGGGGATGAAAGTGTATCTCATCGGCGTGGGTCTGGGCAATCCGGACACGCTGACGGCCCAGGCGCTCCGGGCCATTGAGGAGAGCGCGGTGCTCATCGGGGCGCCCCGGCTGCTGGAGCCCTGGGCGGGCAGGCGGACGCTCCCCCTGGTCCGCCCGGCGGAAATCGCCGCCGCTCTGGCGGCGGAACGGGGACCGGCGGCGGTGCTTTTCTCGGGGGATACCGGATTTTACAGCGGCGCCAAGGGCCTCCGGCCCCTGCTGGAGGGGTGCGAGGTGGAGACCATTCCGGGCATCTCCTCCCTGTCCTACTTCTGCGCCCGGCTCAACACCGTCTGGCAGGACGTCTATGTGGTCAGCGCCCACGGCCGGTCCCACAACGCCGTGGGGGAGATTCAGCGCCGCCGGCGCACCTTTGTCCTCACCGGGGGAGAGACCCGTGCGGGAGATCTGTGCGCCCAGCTCTGCCGGCGGGGGCTGGGGGGCGTAAAGGTCTGGGTGGGGGAGCGGCTCTCCTACCCGGAGGAGCGCATAGTCTCGGGCACGGCGGAGGAGCTGGCCGGGACCGAGTTTGACGGCCTGGCGGTGATGCTGGCCGAAAATCCCGCCCCGGTGGAGCGCCCCTGGAACGCGCCAGGCCTGCCCGACGGGGCGTTCCGGCGGGGGAAAGCCCCCATGACCAAGGAGGAGGTCCGCACCCTGGTCCTCGCCAAGCTCCGGCCCGAGGCGGACAGCGTGATCTGGGACGTGGGGGCGGGCACCGGTTCGGTATCGGTGGAGTGCGCTCTGGCCGCCCCGGCGGGGGTGGTCTACGCGGTGGAGCGCGACCCCGACGCCCTCGCCCTTCTGGAGGCCAACGCCGCCGCTCTGGGCTGCCCCAACGTGATCCCCGTCCCCGGGGAGGCCCCGGAGGCGCTCGCCCAGCTCCCCGCGCCCGACCGGGTGTTTGTGGGGGGCAGCGGCGGCGCGCTGGAGGCCGTTCTCCGCACAGCCGTGGAGAAAAACCCCAACGTCCGCGTGGTGATCACCGCCGTGACGCTGGAGACCCTCTCCGCCGGGGCGGAGAGCCTGGAGCGCCTGGACTTTGTGGACGTGGAGCTGCTCCAGGCGGCGGTGACCCGGACCCGGAAGGTGGGGCGCTACCATATGATGGAGGCGCAAAACCCGGTCTGGCTCCTCAGCGGCACGGGGGGAGAGGGATGAGGGCCCCCCGCCTGCTGCTCTCCGCCCCGGCCAGCGGCTGCGGCAAGACCACCGTCACCTGCGCCCTGCTTCAGGCCCTGGCGGACCGGGGGGCGGACCCGGTGTCCTTCAAGTCGGGCCCCGATTACATCGACCCCATGTTTCACACCGCCGTGATGGGGGTGCCCGCCCGGAATCTGGACCTCTTCCTTATGGGGGAGGGGGCGGTGCGCCGGGCGCTGGCGGCGGGCTGCGCCGGACACGGCGTGGCCGTTCTGGAGGGGGCCATGGGCTATTATGACGGCGTGGCCCTCTCCAGCCGGGCCAGCGCCTGGGATCTGGCCCGCCGGACGGGGACGCCGGCGGTGCTGGTGGTGGACGGCCGGGGGGCGGCCCGCTCGCTGGCGGCGGTGGTAAAGGGCTTCCAGACTCTGGAGCGCGCTTCCATGCTCCGGGGGGTGATCTTCAACCGGGTCTCGCCCATGCTCTACCCCCGCCTGAAGGACTGCGTGGAGGCGGAGACCGGCCTGAAGGTCTGCGGATTCCTGCCCAACCTGCCCGGCTGTACGCTGGAGAGCCGCCATCTGGGTCTGGTGACGGCGGCGGAGGTGGCGAATTTAAGGGAGACCCTGGCCACTCTGGCCCGGGCGGCGGCGGAGTACCTGGATCTGGAGGGACTGCTGGCTCTGGCGGAGGGGGCGGAGGACCTGCCCGAGCCGGAGGAGCGCCGGGCGCTGGATCTACCTGTCCGGCCCCGGATCGGGGTGGCCCGGGACAGGGCCTTCTGCTTTTACTACGCCGACGCCCTCGCCCTTCTGGAGGAACTGGGGGCGGAGCTGGTGGAATTTTCTCCGCTCTCGGCGGAGCGCCTGCCCCCGGGCTGCGCGGGGCTCTACCTGGGGGGCGGCTACCCGGAACTGTATGCCCGGGAACTGGCCCGAAACGGGGCCATGTGCCGGGCCGTGCGGGAGGCGGTCTTGGGCGGGATGCCCACCGTGGCCGAGTGCGGCGGATTTCTCTACCTGCACCGGACGCTGGCCGACGGGGAGGGAGAGGAGCACCCCCTGGCGGACGTGATTCCCGCCCGGGCCTGGAACGGCGGGAAGCTGCGGCGCTTCGGCTATGTGACGCTCACCGCCCAAAAAGAGGGCCTCCTCTGCGGGGCGGGGGAATCTCTCCCGGCCCACGAGTTCCACTACTGGGAGAGCGGGGCCCCCGGCGGGGACTTTTACGCCCAAAAGCCCCAGAGCAGCCGGAGCTGGACCTGTGCCTGGCACATGGATACCCTCTACGCGGGCTTTCCCCACGTGCATTTTTGCGGCTGTCCGGACGCGGCGGCGCGGTTTGTGTCGGCCTGCGCCCGGTATGCCGGAGAAAAAAGGAGTGAATACCATGGAATGTTTGCATGAGACCCTGGCTCAGATTGTCCCCGCCGACCCGGCGGCGGCCCAGCGGGCCCGGAAGCGGTGGGACTCCATCGCCAAACCCCTGCACAGCCTGGGCCTGCTGGAGGACGCGGTGGTCCGGATTGCGGCCATGACGGGCAGCCCCAATGTGGAGCTGAAGCCCCGGGCCATCGTGGCCATGTGCGCCGACCACGGCGTGGTGGCCGAGGGCGTCACCCAGACCGGACAGGAGGTCACCGCCATCGTCACCGAGAACATGTCCAGGGGGGACACCAGCGTATGCTGCATGGCCCGGGTGGCCGGGGCGGAGCTGGTGCCGGTGGACATCGGGGTGGCCCGCCCGGTGACGGGGGAGCGTATTTTACAGCGGAACCTCATGCGGGGGACCCGCAATATGACCCAGGGACCGGCCATGGACCGGGAGACCTGCGTCCAAGCTATTGAGACGGGCGTCGACGTGGCCCGGAGCCTGTGCCGGTCGGGGGTGCGCCTGCTGGGCACCGGAGAGATGGGCATCGGCAACACCACCGCCTCCTCGGCGGTCACGTCGGTGCTGCTGGGAGTGGAGCCGGAGCGGGTCACCGGCCGGGGAGCGGGCCTGTCGACCGAGGGCCTGAACCGGAAGGTAACGGCCATCCGCGCCGCGCTGGAGCGCAACCGGCCCGACCCCACCGACCCGGTGGACGTGCTCGCCAAGGTGGGCGGACTGGACCTGGCGGGGCTGACGGGCGTGTTTTTGGGGGGCGCGGCGTGCCGGACGCCGGTGCTGGTGGACGGATTCATCTCGGCCGCGGCGGCCCTGTGCGCGGTGCGCCTGTGCCCGGCGGCGGGGGATTACCTCCTCGCCAGCCACGTCTCGGCCGAACCGGCCGGGCAGATGCTGCTGGACGCCCTGGGCCTGACGCCCTTCCTGCGGGCCGGCATGTGCCTGGGGGAGGGGACCGGCGCGGCGGCGGTGATGCCCCTGCTGGACATGGCTCTGGCGGTCTACGACGGGATGGCCACCTTTGAGGACATCCAGGTGGAGGCCTATCAGCCCCTGACATGATAGAACTGTTTTATACATCCAATCTGGCGGCTCTGCTGCTGGGCTTCTGCCTGGACCTGCTGCTGGGGGACCCCCAATGGGCGCCCCATCCGGTGCGGGCTATGGGCGCGCTGATCGCACGGCTGGAGCCCCCTCTGCGGCGGCTCTTTCCCAAATCGTCCGGTGGAGAGCTGGGGGCCGGGACCGCCCTGGTGATTCTGGTCATTGGGCTCTCGGTGGGGGCGGCGTGGCTGGCGCTGGCCCTGTGCGGGGCGATCCATCCGCTGCTGGCGTTCGCCATGAAGGTCCTGCTGTGCTATCAATTTCTGGCCGCCAAGTCCCTGCGGGATGAGAGTATGAAGGTCTACGCCGCCCTGAAGGCGGGGGACCTGGCCGGGGCCCGGAAGGCGGTATCCATGATCGTGGGCCGGGACACGGACGCGCTGGACGAGACGGGGGTAGCCAAAGCGGCGGTAGAGACGGTGGCGGAGAACGCCTCCGACGGCGTGATCGCCCCGCTGTTCTATCTGGCCCTGGGGGGCCCTCTGGCGGGGACGGCCTATAAGGCCATCAACACCATGGACTCCATGGTGGGCTACAAAAACGACCGCTACCGGTTTTTCGGCCGCCCGGCGGCCCGGCTGGACGATGTGGTCAATTTCCTGCCCGCCCGGCTGGCGGGGGTACTGATGTGCCTGGCCGCCTTTCTGACAGGCTTTGACGGCCGGGGCGCCTGGCGCATCTTCCGGCGGGACCGGAAAAAGCACAGCTCCCCCAACTCCGCCCACACGGAGGCGGCCTGTGCGGGAGCCCTGCGGGTGGAGCTGGCGGGCCCCAGCTTCTATTTCGGCAGACGGGTGGAAAAACCCACTCTGGGCGAGCCCATTCACCCGGTGGAACCTCTGGACATCGTGCGCTCCAACCGCCTGATGTACGGCGCGGCCTTTCTGGCCCTGCTCTTCTTCTGCGGGCTGCCCCTGATGATTCTGCTCTTTCCGTTTTAACCCTACAAAGGAGGAATGGCCATGCCAAGCTATACCCACGGCGGCGACATCTACGGACTGGCGGGTCCGGTGCTGGACTTCTCCGCCAATCAGAACCCGCTGGGGATGCCGCCCGCCGTAGTGGAGGCCGCCCGCCGGGCGGTGGAGGAAGCCGGGCGCTATCCGGACAGCCTGTGCCGGGACCTGCGCCGGGCCATCGGGGCGCGGGACGGCGTGCCGCCGGAGTGGGTCTGCTGCGGCAACGGCGCGGCCGACGTGCTCTTCCGTCTGGTCCTGGCTCTGGGGCCCCGGCGGGCCCTGGTGACCGCCCCCACGTTTTCCGAGTATGAGAGCGCAGTGACGGCGGCGGGGGGGACGGTGCTCCGCCACCCGCTGGAGGCGGAGCGGGCGTTTGACGTGGAGCGCTCCATCCTGGAGGCCATCGACGGGCGGGTGGACCTGGTCTTTCTCTGCAACCCCAACAACCCCACCGGCCGCGCCATCCCCGGGGAGGTGCTGGAGGAGATCCTCCTCCTGTGCCGGGAGCAGGAGATCTGCCTAGTGGTGGACGAGTGTTTTCTGCGCCTGTGCGACGGGGGAGGGGAGGGCCTGGCCCCCCGGCTGCGGGAATTTCCCAACCTGTTCCTCCTGCGGGCCTTTACCAAGAGCCACGCCATCCCCGGCCTGCGCCTGGGCTACGGCCTGACGGCCGATCCGGACCTGCCCGGGGCGCTCTACCGCGCGGGCCAGCCCTGGAGCGTGTCCAACGTGGCCCAGGCGGCGGGGATTGCGGCCTGCGCCTGTCCCGAGTGGCCCGAGCGGGCCATGGAGGTCATCCGCCCGGAGCGGCGGCGGCTCACCCAGACCCTCCGGGCGCGGGGAGCCCGGGTGTGGGAGAGCGCGGCCAACTACCTGCTCTTTCAGCTCCCCGGCGTCACCGGCCTGAAAGAGCGGCTGCTGCGGCGGGGCGTCCTCATCCGCTCCTGCGCCAATTACCCCGGCCTGGGGCCGGATTTTTACCGGATTGCCGTCCGCCTGCCCGAGGAGAACGACCGGCTTTTGGCGGCGCTGAGGGAGGAATGGAACTGATGGCCAAGTGCATTATGGTCCAGGGGACCACATCCAACGCGGGGAAAAGTTTTCTCTGCGCCGCCCTGTGCCGGATTTTCAGGCAGGACGGCCTGCGGGCGGCCCCGTTCAAGTCCCAGAACATGGCCCTCAACTCCTTTATTACCGACGAGGGCCTGGAGATGGGCCGGGCCCAGGTCATGCAGGCCGAGGCGGCGGGCATCGCCCCCTCGGTGCGAATGAACCCCATCCTGCTCAAGCCCATGAGCGACGTGGGTTCCCAGGTCATTGTCAACGGCGTACCCCGGGGCAACATGGCCGCACGGGACTACTTCGCCTATAAAAAGCAGCTTGTCCCCGACATTCTGGCCGCCTATCAGAGCCTTTCGGCCGAGTACGACGTGATCGTCATCGAGGGGGCGGGCAGCCCGGCGGAGATCAACCTCAAAGCCGGCGACATCGTGAACATGGGCCTGGCCCGGATGGTGGACGCTCCGGTGCTCCTGTGCGGCGACATCGACCGGGGGGGCGTGTTCGCCTCTCTCTACGGCACGGCGGCCCTGCTGGAGCCGGAGGAGCGCCGCCGGATCAAGGGCCTGGTGGTCAACAAATTCCGGGGGGACGTGGACATTCTGAAGCCCGGCCTTACCATGCTGGAGGAGCTCACCGGCATCCCGGTGGCGGGGGTGGTGCCCATGGTAAATGTGGACCTGGACGACGAGGACTCTCTCTCCGGCCGCCTGGGACGGCGGGACACAGTGGGCCTCATCGACCTCGCGGTGGTCCGCCTGCCCAAGCTGTCCAACTTCACCGACTTCAACCCCCTGGAGCGGCTGCCTGAGGTGTCCCTGCGGTATGTCTCCTCGCCGGAGGAGCTGGGGCGGCCCGACCTTATCCTGCTGCCCGGCACCAAGAACACATTGGGCGATCTGCGCTGGCTGCGCCAGAGCGGTCTGGAGGCGGCCATCCTCCAGCACGCCGCCCGGGGCGGCGCGGTGGCCGGGATCTGCGGGGGCTATCAGATGCTGGGCGAAGAGGTCTCCGACCCCGACGGGGTGGAGGGGGGCGGTTCCCTGGCGGGGCTGGGCCTGCTGCCCGGGCGCACCCGCTTTCAGGGGGAAAAGACCCGCACCCGGGTGGAGGGCGTCTTTGAACACGCCCAGGGGATCTTCTCCGGCCTGAATGGAACGCCCTTTGAGGGCTATGAGATCCACATGGGGGAGACTGTGCCCACGGGAGAAGCGGACCCCTGCACCCGCCTGCGGGACCTCCGGGGCGGGGAAAAGGGGGACGGCCTGGCCCGGGGCAACGTGTGGGGCAGCTATGTCCACGGCCTCTTCGACCGGGCGGAGTGCGCCGCCGCCCTGGTCAACTGCCTGCGCCGGGCCAAGGGCCTGGGGGAGCGGAGCGCAGTACTGGACTGGACGGATTACAAAGAGCGGCAGTACGACGCCCTGGCCGCCGCCGTGCGGGGGGCGCTGGACATGGAGCGGATTTACCGCATTCTGAATCGGGAGGAGTAAGCGATGCGAGAGATTCACTTACAGCGGGTGGCCCCCGCCGAAATCGAGGCCCGGAGCATGGAAATCATCACCCGGGAGCTGGGGGCGCGGACCTTCCCGCCGGAGGAGCTGCCGGTGATTCTGCGGTGTATCCACACCAGCGCCGATTTCGACTACGCCGACAACCTGGTCTTTTCCCCCGGCGCGGTGGCGCGGGGGGTAGAGGCCCTGCGGAGCGGCTGCACCATCGTCACCGACACCCAGATGGCCCGCGCCGGCATCAACAAGCGGGTGTTGGAGGGCTTCGGCGGGCAGGCGGTGTGCTTCATGTCCGACCCGGACGTGGCCGCCCAGGCCAAAGCGCGGGGAGAGACCCGGGCCACCGTGTCCATGGAGCGGGCGGCCGCCCTTTCCGGGCCGGTGATCCTGGCCCTGGGCAACGCCCCCACCGCCCTGGTCCGGGCCTGTCAGCTCATGGAGGAAGGAAAACTCCGGCCCGAGCTGGTCATCGGCGTGCCGGTGGGCTTTGTGAACGTGGTGGAGTCCAAGGAATTGCTGCTCTCCATGGACGCGCCCCATATCGTGGCCCGGGGCCGCAAGGGGGGCAGCAACATCGCCGCCGCCATCTGCAACGCCCTGCTCTATCAGGCCTCCGGCAACCGCCGGGAGTAATGCGTCCCACCGGGGACAGAACGGAGGAACGTATGAAAAAAGCCCTGTTAGCGGTCTCGTTTGGTACCAGTTACCGGGAGACGCTGGAGAAAACCATCGCCCGCATCGAAGCGGATCTGGCGGCGGCCCTGCCGGAGCGGACCCTCTTCCGGGCCTTTACCAGCGGGATGATCCTGCGGAAGCTGGAGCGGTGGGACGGGCTGCACATCGACGACGTGCCCCAGGCCCTCGCCCGCCTGGCGGCGGAGGGATATGAGGACGTGCTCATCCAGCCCACCCACATCCTCAACGGCGACGAGTACGACAAGCTCTGCGCCCAGGCCGCCCCCTGGGGAGAGAAGTTTGCCCGCCTGGCGGTGGGCAGGCCCCTGCTCACCGCGGCGGAGGACTACCGGGCGGCGGCGGACGCCCTGATGGAGGCTCTGCCCGCCCCGGCGGCGGACGAGGCCCTGGTCTTTATGGGCCACGGCAGCGAGCACTTTGCCAACGCGGCCTATGCTCTTTTGGAGTACACGCTCCACGACCGGGGGTGGAAGCGCTGCTTCCTGGGTACGGTGGAGGGTTACCCCGCCCTGGAGGAGGTGTTCCGCCGCCTGGCCGAGCACCCGGAGATCCGCCGGGTGCGGCTCCAGCCCTTCATGGTGGTGGCGGGCGACCACGCCACCAACGACATGGCCGGGGCGGAGGAGGACTCCTGGAGGAGCCGCCTGGAGCGGGCGGGCTACCCGGTGGAGTGCGTCGTGCGGGGGCTGGGGGAGTACCCGGCCTTCCGGGCGCTGTTTGCCGCCCACGCCCGGGCGGCGGAAGTGAAGTGAGATCCGGGCTTGTCCCGTTTCTCAGCCGGAGGGGAGACCCTCCGGCCCGATAAGAGAGCAGTCCACGGTAACCGCCCCGCGGGGCGGTTTGAAAAGGGAAGCGGGGTGAAAATCCCCCACAGTCCCGCTGCCGTGATGGAGGAGCGACCCCGCAGGAAGTCACTGGTCCCGTTTGGGGCTGGGAAGGCGCGGGGGAGCGGAGAGACCTAAGTCGGAAGACCTGCCGTGGACTGCGCCGGGTAAAAACCGGCAAACCATACCGCTACGGATGATAGGAGGTGTGTGAGACATGAAGAAACACGACACGCGCGCGGGAACGGGGTAGCGGCCCGGCAGGAGCGCCCCCCGAGGGGGGCGGAATGCGAGACGACACCAGTTGAGAAAGGATGATTTTTCATGAAATGGTATGACACCTGGATCCGCCGGGGGGCCGCGCTGTGTATGGCCCTGGGACTGCTGAGCGCCGGCGCCTCGGCCATGCACATCGCCGAGGGCTACCTGCCCCGGACGTGGGCTTTCGCCTGGATGGCGGTGTGTGTGCCCTTTGTGGCGGCGGGGTTCTTCTCCATCCGCCGGAAGGTGAGCCGCTACCCCAAGGCCAAGATGCTCCTTGCCATGTGCGGGGCCTTCGCCTTTGTACTCTCGGCGCTGAAGATCCCTTCGGTGGTCAGCGGCTCGTGCTCCCACCCCACCGGCGTGGGGCTGGGCGCTATCCTCTTTGGGCCCACGGCCACCACGGTGCTGGGGCTCATCGTGCTGCTGTTCCAGGCGCTGCTCCTGGCCCACGGGGGCATCACCACCCTGGGCGCCAACGTGTTCTCCATGGCCATTGTGGGGCCCTTTGTGTCCTGGGGGGTGTACGTACTGCTGAAAAAGGCGGGGTGCAAACCCGCCCTGGCGGTGTTCTGCGCCGCGGCGCTGGGGGACCTGATGACCTATGTGACCACCTCGGTAGAGCTGGGCGTGGTCTACGGGAACATCGGCTCGTACCTGGCCATTTTCGCCGTCACGCAGATCCCTCTGGCCATTGCGGAGGGGCTGCTGACGGTGGTGGTCTTTAATATTCTGGAGAAATACTCCAAAGCCGAGCTCCAGGAGCTCGCGGTGCTGTAAGGAGGAACCGGATATGAAGGTATGGCAGAAGAATGTTATTTTGCTGCTTCTAGTGGTGATCCTGGCGGCGGCGCCGCTGTGGCTGCTGCCCGACGCGGAGTTCGGCGGAGCCGACGGCCAGGCCGCCGAGCTCATTGAGGAGACGGTGCCCGGCTTTGAGCCCTGGTTTGAGCCCATTTTGGAGCCCGCCAGCGGGGAAGTGGAGTCCCTGCTCTTCGCCCTCCAGGCGGCGGTGGGCAGCGGCGTGGTGTGCTTCATTCTGGGCCGCATCACCGCCAGAAAGCCCGGCGCGGAGGGATAAGCGGTGGGAACGGACCGGTACGCTTACGCCTCCCGGCTGCGCCGGGTGGATGCGGTGCCCAAGCTGTGGCTGACCCTGGGGTCTCTGGTGCTGTGCATCTCCTGTGACAGCGCGGCGGTGGGCCTGGTGACGCTGGTCCTGATGGGGGCCCTTACCGTGGCCCTGGGCGGGCAGAAGCCCGCCGTCCTGCTGCGGTTTCTCCGGCTGCCCCTGGCCTTCCTGGCGGTGGGCTGCCTGCCCATTGTGCTGCGCCCCCTCCCTGCGGGGGAGGGGGCCCTCTGGGCGGCGGAACTGTTTGGACGCGTTCGGTGGGGAATCACGGCGGAGTACCTCCGGATGGGTCTGATGGTCGTTTGCAAGGCCATGGGGGCGGTGGCGGCCATGTACTTCCTCTCGCTGAACACCCCCATGACCGACCTGACCCAGGCTCTGGGGCGGCTCCACGTGCCCAAACTGCTGGTGGAGCTGATGGAGCTGATCTACCGCTTTCTGTTTGTCTTTTCCGACACGGCCCGGCGCATCCGGGTGGCCCAGGAGTCCCGCTTAGGGTATCAGACCCCCCGCCGGAGCCTGCGCTCCATGGGGGAGCTGGTCTCCAGCCTCTTCCTCCGGGCCTGGCGGCAGGCCGACCGCTCCTACACGGCCCTGGAGTCCCGGGGGTATACCGGCTCGCTGGATACGCTCCCGGCCCTGCGGACGCCGGGGCGGTGGCTCTATGGTGTGCTGGCGGCGGTGGCGGCGGTACAGATTTTGACATGGATGGCGGAACGGAGTTGGTTGCAATGAGCGTTGCCATCGAGACAAGAGAACTCTCCTATCGCTATGAGGACGGCACGCAGGCCCTGGAGGGGGTCTCTCTGAAGGCGGAGCGGGGGAAGGTGACGGGCATCCTGGGCGGCAACGGCGCCGGGAAGTCCACCCTGTTCCTGAACTTGAACGGGGTGCTCACCCCCTCCGGCGGGGAGGTGTTCCTGACGGGAACGAGAGTGTCCTACGACCGCCGGGACCTGCCCGAGCTGCGCCGCCGGGTGGGCATCGTCTTTCAGGACCCCGACGATCAGCTCTTCTCGGCGGACGTGTACCGGGACATCTCCTTCGGGGCGGTGAACCTGGGGCTGCCCGAGGCGGAGGTCCGCCGCCGGGTAGAGGAGGCCATGGAGCGCACCGGCGTGACCCACCTGCGGGAAAAACCCACCCACGCCCTCTCCTACGGACAGAAAAAGCGGGTGGCCATCGCCGGAGTGCTGGTGATGGAGCCGGAGATCATGATTCTGGACGAGCCCACGGCGGGCCTGGACCCCCAGGGAGTGAGCGAGATTCTGCGCCTGCTCCTCTCCCTGCGGGACCATCTGGGGATGACCATCCTGCTCTCCACCCACGATATGGACCTCGTCCCCTTATACTGCGACTACGCCTATGTGCTCCGAAGCGGACGTGTGACCGACCAGGGGAGCCCGGAGGAGCTGGTGTGCCGGCCGGAGAGCCTGCGGGCCAATCAGCTCCGCCTGCCCCGGGTGGCCCATCTCATGGAGATTCTGGCGGAGGAGGACGGCCTGCCGGCGGACCGGTCGGCGGCCACCATCGGCGCGGCCCGAAAGGAAATTCTGCGCCTGCTCAAGGAGGAAGCGAAATGAAACAAGGAATGCTGTACGGCGTGGGGGTAGGCCCGGGGGACCCGGAGCTGCTGACGCTGAAGGCGGTGCGGGCGCTGCGGGAGGCCGACGTGATCGCCATGCCCGATAAGGGCAGCGGCGAACAGACCGCCCGGACCATCGTGGGGGACTACCTGGAGGGGAAAGAGCTGCTCCACTGCCCCACCCCCATGGTCCGGGACCGGGCCGCGCTGGAGGAGAGCTATGAAACAAACGCCCGGGAGCTGTGTGCGCTTCTGGACGAGGGGAAGACCGTGGCGTTTATCACCCTGGGGGACCCGTGCATCTACTCCACTTATATCTACATCCACCAGAAGGTGGTAAAGCGGGGCTATCGGGCCCAGCTGATCCCCGGGGTGCCCTCCTTCTGTGCGGCGGCGGCCCGCCTGGGGGTGAGCCTGTGCCAGGGGGAAGAGCGCCTGCTCATCGCCCCGGCCGGCTGCGGCGTGGAGGACTGTGTAAACTTCCCCGCCAACCAGGTGTATATGAAAGCGGGCCGGAACCTGCCCCGGCTCCAGCAGACGCTGGCGGAGCACGGCAAGCTGGAGGGGGCCATGGGGGTCACCCGCTGCGGCATGGAGGGGGAACGTCTCTGGCCCCGGGCGGCCGAGATGGACCCGGAGAGCGGTTACTTTTCTCTCCTCATCGTGCCGGGAAAGGATCGGGACTGACATGGCGCTCTATTACTGCGGACTCAGCGACAAGCGGGCGCCCATCGCCCTGCGGGAGCGCCTCTCCTTCCCCAAGAGCCGGGTGGAGGAGCTGGACGCCCGCCTGGCCCGGACGCCGGGGGTGCTGGGCTGTGTGCTGCTCTCCACCTGCAACCGGACGGAGCTCTACTGCTCCTGCGAGGGAGAGCGCTGGCCCGACGGGCCGGCGCTGCTCTGCCGGGCGGCGGGGGTGGAGGAGGCCCCCTTCCAGGGGGCGTTCCGGACCCTCACCGGGACAGCGGCCGCCCGCCACATTCTGGAGGTGGCCGCCGGGCTGCGCTCCCGCATCTGGGGGGAGGACCAGATTCTCTCCCAGGTCCGGGAGGCCCTGACCCTGGCCCGCCGGGCGGGGGCTGCGGACAGCGTGCTGGAGACCCTCTTCCGCACCGCCGTCTCGGCGGGCAAGGAGCTGAAAACCAAGGTGCGTCTGACGGGGGTGTCCCCCTCGGCGGCCGCCCGGGCGGTGGAGGTGCTCCGGGAGCGGATGGGGGATTTCACCGGAACGCGGGCCCTGGTCATCGGCAACGGGGAGATGGGGCGCCTTGCGGCCCGCCTGCTGCGGGAGGCCGGGTGCGCCGTGACGGTGACTCTACGGACCTATCACCACGGGGAGACGGTGGTCCCCGCCGGGTGCGCCGCAGCCCCCTATGAGGCGCGCTATCGCCTGCTGGAGGGAATGGACCTGCTCCTCTCGGCCACCGCCAGCCCCCATTACACCATCAGCCGGGAGGAATTCCAGGCGGTGGAGCGGCCGCCCAAGGTGCTGGTAGACCTGGCCATTCCCCGGGACATCGCCCCGGAGGTGGGGGACCTGCCCGGAATTGCCCTCTACAACATCGACACCCTGGGGTGCAGTGTGGAGCGGGCCGTTCCCCCGGAGGGGGAGGCCATCCTGGAGGCGGCCATGGAGCGCTTCCGGGAGTGGGAGGGCTACCGGGAGAGCCTGCCCGCCATTGAGGAGGTCAAGCACGCCGTGCTGGAGCGGGTCCGGGCCGGAGACCTCTCCGGCATGGAGGCCGACGAAGCGGCGGCGCTGGCGGTGGAAAAGACGGTGGAGCTGCTGGCCGGGAGCCTGAAAGGCTGTCTGACGGCGGAAGATCTGGAGCGCTGCGCCCGGAAGATCCGCGCCCATACCCGGAGCTGAGAGGAGGGAATGGATATGGCCGACAGCGGAGCCCGCTTTCCCCTCTTTGTGGACGTGGCGGGAAAGCGGGCGGTGATTGTGGGCGGCGGCCGGGTGGCCGTGCGCCGGGCGGCGGTGCTCCGGCGTTTCGGCATGGAGGTCACCGTCATCTCCCCTGCGCTCCGGGAGCAGATAGAGGGGATCGTCCATCTGGCCCGGCCCTATGCCCCCGGCGATCTGGCGGGGGCGGCGCTGGCGGTGGCCGCGTCGGACGACCGGGCGGTCAACGCCGCCGTGGGGGCGGAGGCCCGGACCCGGCACATTCCGGTGAGCGTGGCCGACTGCCCGGAGGAGTGTACCTTCTTTTTCCCCGCCGTCTGCGAGGGCGGGGAGCTGATCGCCGGGCTGATCTCCCGCAACGGGGACCACTGGGCGGTGGCCGCGGCGGCGAAGGCCGTCCGGAAGACCTTGGAGGGATGGAAATGAGCGTAATCCGCGTGGGCAGCCGGGAGAGCCGGCTGGCCGTGATCCAGTCGGAGCTGGTGATGGAGGCCATCCGGGCGGCCTGCCCGGGGGCGGAGCTGGAGCTGGTGACCATGAAGACCACCGGCGACAAGATTTTGGACCGGACGCTGGACCAGGTGGGGGGTAAGGGCCTGTTTGTCAAAGAGCTGGACGCGGCTTTGCTGGAGGGCCGGGTGGACCTGACGGTCCACAGTCTGAAGGACCTGCCCATGGAGCCCCATCCGGGCCTGCCGGTGGCGGCCTACCCCCGGCGGGCCGACCCCCGGGACGTCCTGGTGCTGCCGGGGGGGGAGACGGAGTGGGACCGGAGCCGCCCGGTGGGCTGCGCCAGCCTGCGGCGGAAGCTCCAGCTGGAGGCTCTCTTTCCCGGCGTGGAGGTCCGCCCGGTCCGGGGCAATGTCCTCACCCGGCTGAGCAAGCTGGACCGGGGGGAGTACGGCGCGCTGGTGCTGGCCGCCGCGGGTCTGGAGCGGCTGGGTCTGGCCGGACGCATCGCCCGGTATTTTTCGGTAGAGGAGCTTCTCCCCGCGGCGGGGCAGGGCATTCTGGCGGTCCAGGTCCGGGCGGGGGCGGACTACCCCTGGCTTTCCGCCCTCAACGACCCGGCGTCCGCGGCCTGCGCCCGGGCCGAGCGGGCTTTTGTCCGGGCGCTGGACGGAGGGTGCTCCTCCCCGGTGGCGGCCCACGCCGTGCTGGAGGGAGAAACGCTGTGCCTCACCGGAATGGACGAAGAGGGCCGGAAGGCGGCCGTCCGGGGGCCCCGGAGGGAGGCGGAGGCGCTGGGGGAGACCCTGGCCCGGCGGATGAAAGGAGCGCGCCATGGGTAAGGTGATTTTGGTGGGGGCGGGTCCGGGGGACCCGGGCCTGCTGACGGTGAAGGGCCGGGAGGCCCTGGAGGGGGCCGGCGTGGTGGTCTACGACCGCCTGGTGAGTCCGGAGATTCTCGCCCTCATCCCGGCGGGGGCGAAGCGGATCGACGTGGGCAAGAACGCGGGCAGCCATCCGGTCCCTCAGGAGGAGATCAATCAGATTCTGCTGGAAGAGGGGCAGAAGGACCAGGTGGTGGTCCGCCTGAAGGGGGGCGACCCCTTCCTCTTCGGCCGGGGGGGCGAGGAGCTGGAGCTCCTGGCCGCCCACGGCGTCCCCTTCGAGGAGGTGCCCGGCATCACCTCGGCCATTGCCGCCCCGGCCTACGGGGGCATCCCGGTGACCCACCGGGATTTCTGCTCCTCGCTGCACATTGTCACCGGCCACCGCCGGGCGGGGGCGGCGCTGGACATCGACTTCGAGGCCCTGGTCCGGACGGGGGGAACGCTGGTGTTTCTCATGGGGGTGTCGGCCCTGCCCGACATCTGTGCCGGCCTTCTGGCCGCCGGAATGGACGCCTCCACCCCCGCCGCCGTGGTGGAGCGGGGGACCACCCCCGCGCAGCGGCGCATCTCGGCCGCCCTGGCCGGCTTGCCCGCCCGGGCGGCGGAGGCGGGCGTCCAGAGCCCCGCCGTCATTGTGGTGGGGGGCGTGTGCGCCCTGGCGGAGGAATTCGACTGGTTCGGCCGCCTGCCTCTGAAGGGGAGAACGGTGGTGGTCACCCGGCCCAAGGAGCGCAGCGGGACCCTCTCCCGCCGCCTGCGGGCTCTGGGGGCCCAGGTGTGGGAGTATCCCTGCATTGAGACGGTCCCTCTGGAGCCCTGTCCCGCTCTGGAGGAGGCGCTGTCCCGGCTGGGAGAGTATGAGTGGCTGGCCCTCACCAGCCCCGCGGGGGCGGAGTACCTCTGGTCCGCTCTGGAGCGGAGCGGGCGGGACGCCCGGGCGCTCTCGGGGGTGCGCATCGCCGCTCTGGGCTCCGGGACGGCCCGGGCTCTGGAGGCCCATGGACTGCGGCCGGATTTTGTGCCGGAGGTCTACGACGCGGCCCACCTGGGGGCGGGCCTGGCGGAGCGGGCCCGGGGGAAGGTCCTCATTCTGCGGGCCCGGGAGGGCTCCCACGCCTTGACGGCGGCCCTGGAAGGGGCTAAACTGGAGTACGACGACGTGGCCACCTATGAGACCCGCTATGAAAATCCCCGCAGCGCGGCCCTGCGCCGGGCGGTGGAGGAGGGAGCGGTGGACCTGGTGACCTTCACCTCAGCCTCTACGGTCAAGGGGTTCGTCTCCTCGGTGGGGGAGGCGGATTTCTCCCGCATCCTGGGCGTGTGCATCGGGGAGCAGACCGCCGCCGAGGCCAGAAAATACGGCATCCCCGTGGCGGTGGCCCGCAAGGCGGCGCTGGAGTCTCTCACGGCGTGCGCGGTGGAGGCCGTATCCGGCATGGAAGCATCCAAGGAGGAATCAAGATGGACCTGACCATTCGGCCCCGCCGCCTGCGGGGCAGCGAGAGCATCCGCCGGCTGTGCCGGGAGACCCGCATGTCTCCGGACAGCCTCATCTACCCCATCTTTGTGGACGAGACCCTGACGGGCAAGCGCCCCATCCCCTCGCTGGCGGGACAGTACCACTACGGCCTGGACTGCGTGAACGAGGCGGTGGAGGAGTGCCTGGCCCACGGGGTGGGCCGGTGCATTCTCTTCGGCATTCCCCGGGAAAAAGACCCGGTGGGCTCCTCTGCCTGGGCGGAGCACGGAGTCATCCAGGAGGCTGTCCGGGCCATCAAGGCCGCTCACCCGGATTTTTACGTCATCACCGACGTGTGCCTGTGCGAGTACACCGACCACGGCCACTGCGGCGTGCTGCGGGGCTGCGACGTGGACAACGACGCCACGCTGGAGCTCATTGCCCGCACCGCCCTCTCCCACGCCCAGGCGGGGGCGGACATGGTGGCCCCCTCGGACATGATGGACGGCCGGGTGGCCGCCATCCGGGCGCGGCTGGACGCCAACGGCCTTTCGCATGTGCCGATCTTGTCCTACGCGGCGAAATACGCCTCGGCCTTTTACGGCCCCTTCCGGGCGGCGGCGGGCTCCGCCCCCTCCTGCGGGGACCGGAAGGGCTATCAAATGGACCCCCACAACCGGAAAGAGGCCCTCAAGGAGTGCGCCCTGGACGTGGAGGAGGGGGCCGACCTGCTGATGGTCAAGCCCGCGCTGCCCTATCTGGACATCATCCGGGAGGTGGCCGGCGCCTTCCGCCTGCCCCTGTGCGCCTACCAGGTGTCGGGGGAGTACGCCATGATCCAGTCGGCGGCGGCGGCCGGGCTCATCGACGAACACCGGGTCATGTGCGAGAGCGCCGTGTCCATCTTCCGGGCGGGGGCCAATATGCTCATCACCTACTACGCCAGGGAGCTGGCCGACGCCATGAAGAAGGGAGAGATCGGCTGATGGCGGGAGAAAAGACCTCGCAGGCCCTGTTTGAAGCGGCTCAGAAGGTCCTTCCCGGCGGGGTCAACTCCCCGGTGCGGGCCTTCCGGGCGGTGAACATGGCCCCCCGCTTCATCGCCCGGGCGGAGGGCGCGTATATCTACGACGTGGAGGGCCGGGGGTACATCGACTACGTGTGCTCCTGGGGCCCCATGATTCTGGGCCACAACCACCCGGCCATCCGGGAGGCGGTGGAGCGGGCGGTCAAAGACGGCCTCTCCTTCGGCGCGCCCACCGAGCGGGAGGTGGAGATCGCCCAGCTCATGGTAAAGCTGGTGCCCAACATCGAGATGGTGCGCATGGTCAACTCGGGCACCGAGGCGGTCATGTCGGCCATCCGCCTGGCCCGGGGGGCCACGGGGCGGG